>NZ_JBITYA010000006.1:243477-591492 GCF_044544985.1 Streptomyces sp. NPDC053427
GGTGGCCGGCATGGCGATGCTTTGTGCCCCTTTGGTCCACGGTACCCCCCCAGGCCTCCGGTGCACCCCCCCCGCACGGCCGCCGACCGCCGGGGGGGGGGGGGGCACCCCCCCCCCCCACCCCTCGGAGGCCCCGTCCGACCCGCCGGCGACCCCGCCCTTACGCGTCCGTAAAACGCGGAATGACCTTTTCACCCCATTGGCGGATGGTCTCCATGCACACCTCCTGCGGCACCGTGCCCATCTGGATGAGACACATGACCTCGTCGGCGCCGGCCGCCCGCAGCCGCTCCACATAGGCGATCGCGTCCTCGGCGGTGCCATAGGCGTGGTCGGCGTGGAAGGTGGCGGTGGAGGTGGGGCGGACGGGGATGCGCTGCTCGTTGAGGCGGGCCACGACCTGCTCGGCCGCCTCCCGCAGCGCGGCCTCGGCCTCCGCTGCGCTCGCGCCCGCCACGACCGCCTCGTCCGGCAGCCCGGCGCCGCCGTACCAGTAGCCGATCGACTGGGCGAAGAACCGCTGGCCGCGCAGGCCCACGGCACGGGCCCGGTCGCGGTCGTCCAGCACGATCGTCGGGCAGAGCACGGAGAAGTGATCGTTGATCTCGGTGGAGACCAGCCGGTCGCCGGTGCGGGCCGCGCGGGCCGCGTCGTACGCGCCGCGCATCTCGGCGATCGCCTCCGGCCCCGCGAAGCCCATGACGAGAGCGCCGAGCCCCATGTCGGCGGCCTGCCGCAGGGTGTCGATACGGCTGCACGCCAGGAACAGCGGCGGGTGCGGGGTCTGCCGCGGGCGGGGCAGGATCGGATGCGGCGGGATGTCGATCAGTTCGCCGTGATATTCGAGCTCGTCGTCCTGCCAGGCCCTGCCGATGATGCGCAACGCCTCCTGGACCTCCTGGGCCGTACGGTCCCGGTCGACGCCGCACAGCGAGGTCTCCTGCTCCGTGCCGCCGCGGCCGGCGCCGAGGTCGAGCCGACCGCCGGAGAGCAGATCGAGGGTGGCGGCGCGCTCGGCGACCCGCGCGGGGTGGTTGAAGGCGAACGGCATGCAGACGACGCCGTGCCCGATACGGATGGTGCTGGTGCGGGCCGCGACCCAGGTCAGAAAGATCTCCGGGGCGCTCATGTGCGCGTACCACTTCAGGGAGTGGTGCTCGACGGCCCAGATCCGGTCGAAGCCCATCCGCTCGGCCAGCACGGCCTGTTCCACGCTGTCCCGGAAGAGCTGATGCTCGCGCTCCACGGTCGGATCGGCGAGCTGGGCCTCGAAGATGACCGAGAACTTCATGGCGTCTCCCGGGGGTTGCGTTCCGGCGAACTCCTTATTTCAATCAGTCATATGACTAGCTGTCAGATCTCGAACAAGCAAGAGATACGGCAGGGCGACGCCGCACGTCCGCCGCTCACCGGCTGGGCGGTGCTCGGGCTGCTGTCCTTCCGCGGCGAGCGCACCGGCTACGAACTGAAGAAGTGGGCCGACTCCTCGCTGCGGTTCTTCTACTGGTCGCCGGCCATCAGCCAGATCTACGCGGAACTTCGGCGGCTGGAGGCCCTGGGGTACGCCACCTCGCGGCGCTCGGGCGCCGAAGAGCCGCGGGCCACCCGCCGCTACACGATCACCGAGGCCGGGCGCCGCGCGCTCACCGCATGGGCCGACGAGTCGGACGACCCCGGCGCTCCGGTCCTCAAGCATCCGCTGGTGCTGCGCGTCTGGCTGGGCCACCTCGCCGCTCCCGACACCCTGCGCGCCCTGGTGGAGCAGCACATCGAGCGGACCCGCGGCGAGCTCAAGGAGGTGCGGGACGCCCGGCTGCGCGCCGAGCGGGTGGCGGAGTGGGAGTTCCCGGTGATCGCGCTGGGCTGGAGCGAGCGGCAGCACCTGGCGGAGCTGGAGCTGGCCGAGGCGATGCTGGCGGACCTGGACCGGCTCGCGGCGGCCCGGCGGGGGACGCGGGACGACTCGCCTCCGGACGGGGCGGTGCGTAGATAGTGCGGTAGTGGGGCACTCGTACGGGTTAGGAGGGAGTTGTCCCTACAGCGCTCCGGCACGGAACGGATTAGGCTGTGCGCCATTTCGGGCAGCAGTTTGTCGACGGTCGACACTTTCCGGCCGACACTTCCGGCCGACGCTTTCCGGGCCGACACCTTCCAACCGACACAAGCGAACCGACAGAAGCGAGGCAGTCTTGTCCTTTCTCACCATCGGACACCGCGGGGTCATGGGCGTGGAGCCGGAGAACACTTTGCGGTCCTTCGTGCGCGCCGAGCGCGAGGGCCTCGATGTCATCGAACTCGATCTGCATCTGAGCAAGGACGGCGCGCTCGTGGTGATGCACGACGCGGACGTGGACCGCACGACCGACGGCACCGGACCGATCGCCGAGCGCACGCTGGCCGAACTGCGGGAGCTGGACGCCGGGCGGGGCGAGCGGATCCCGGTGTTCGAGGAGGTCGTGGAGGCGGTCAAGGCCCCGCTCCAGGCGGAGATCAAGGACGTGGCGGCCGCACAGGCGCTCGCGGAGGTGATGCGCACCCGCGATCTGACCGGCCGGATCGATGTGATCTCCTTCCACGACGAGGCGCTGGCCGCGATCCGCACGCTGCTGCCGGGCGTCCGTACCGCCCTGGTGGGCAGCCGCTACGGCACCGATGTCGTCGACCGCGCCCAGGCCGTCGGCGCCGGCATGCTCTCGCTGAACATCCGACGGCTCACCCTCGAGCTGGTCGAGCGCGCGCACGCCGCGCATCTGAAGGTCCTGGGATGGACCGTCAACACCCATGACCAGCTCCGGCTCGCGCGTGGGCTGGGCCTGGACGGGGTGGTGACCGACCAGCCGGAGATCCGGCGGGCGGTGCGCTTCACGGCGTAACACGGCGCGGGGCCGGCCGTCCATACGCGGAAATCCGCAGTTCACAGGCGCGCAACGGTCATCCAGCATGCGGACGTTCGGCCCGGTGATCTCGACAGAGGGGCCGGTGCACTGCCAGTCTCCCGCCATGCGCCTCGTCAACCGCCCTCTTCGCCTTGCCGCTTGCGTCAGCGCCGTACTGCTCGCCGCGGCCGTCGGCTGCGCCCCGCAGGACGGGTCCCCCGGTGGCGGTTCCGCCGCCGGGCCGGGCCGGTCCGGCTGTGACCGCGGCAAGCTGGCCACCGTGGCATCCGGCAAGCTCACGGTGGGCACCGACAAGCCCGCCTACGCGCCGTGGTTCGCCGACGACGACCCGGCCAACGGCAAGGGCTTCGAATCGGCGGTCGCCTATGCCGTCGCGAAGCAGCTGGGCTACGGCAAGGACGCGGTGCGCTGGGAGACCGTGCCGTTCAACAACGCCTTCGCGCCCGGCGAGAAGAACTTCGACTTCGACATCAACCAGATCTCCATCAGCGCCTCGCGCAAGCAGGCCGTCGCCTTCTCCTCCGGTTACTACGACGTGCGGCAGGCCGTCGTCGCGCTGAAGGGGTCCCGGGCCGCGAAGGCCAGGAGCGTCGCCGATCTCAAGGACGCCAAGCTCGGCGCGCAGGTCGGCACCACCAGCCTCGACGTCATCAACGACACCATCCATCCCAGCCAGTCCCCCGCCGTCTTCCAGAAGAACGACCTGGCCAAGTCCGCGCTGAAGAACGGCCAGGTCGACGCGGTCGTGGTGGATCTGCCGACCGCCTTCTACATCACCTCGGCCGAGGTCAAGGACGCCGAGGTCGTCGGGCAGTTCCGGACCGGCGGCGCGGCGAAGGAACAGTTCGGACTCGTCCTGGACAAGGAGAGCCGGATCACGGGGTGCCTGACGGCCGCGGTGGACGCGCTGCGCAAGGACGGCACGCTGGCCGCGCTGGAGAAGAAGTGGCTGACCGACGCCGTCGCCGCACCGGTGCTCAAGTGACGCCCGGAACCTACGGGGCGCGCAAAGAGCCCGGGAAGCGCGGACGGCCGGGTGTGCCGGAGAAGGAGCCGATGGCCGACGACGCCTATGTGCCGTCCGCCCGGCGCATCGAGCGGGAGCGGTTCCGGCGGGCGCGGGCGCGGCGGGCGACCGCCATCGCCGCGCTGAGCACCCTGGTCACCGGCATCGTCCTCTTCCTCGTCATCACCAACTCCCCCGGCTGGGCGCGCACCCGCGAGACCTTCTTCAGCGCCGAGTACGCCCGCAAGGCGCTGCCGGAGGTGCTGGAGGGGCTGCTGCTGAATCTGCGGCTGCTGGTGGTGTGCGGGGCGGCGGTGCTGGTGATCGGCATGCTGCTGGCCATCGCCCGGACGCTGCGCGGCCCGGTGTTCTTCCCGCTGCGCGCCCTGGCCACCGCGTACACCGACTTCTTCCGCGGGCTGCCGCTGATCATCTGTCTGCTGATGGTGGTCTTCGGGGTCCCGGCGCTGCGGCTCCAGGGCGTGACCACCGATCCGGTGGTGCTCGGCGGCTCGGCGCTGGTGCTGACGTATTCGGCGTACGTGGCCGAGGTCTTCCGGGCCGGCATCGAATCCGTCCACCCCTCGCAGCGGGCCGCGGCCCGGTCCCTGGGCCTCTCCAGCGGCCAGGCGCTGCGCCATGTCGTGCTGCCGCAGGCCGTACGGCGGGTGGTGCCGCCGCTGCTCAACGACCTCGTATCGCTGCAGAAGGACACCGGTCTGGTCTCCATCGCGGGCGCGGTGGACGCGGTCTATGCGGCGCAGATCATCGCGGGCAAGGACTTCAACTACACGCCGTATGTCGTCGCCGGGCTGGTGTTCGTCGCGCTGACCATCCCGATGACGCGCTTCACGGACTGGGTCACCGCCAGGATGGACCGCCGGCGCGCCCAGGGAGGGACGGTATGAGGACGACGAAGGACGGCACCCAGGACCGGGACGGCACGGCCGGCGAGCCGGTGCTGCGGCTGGAGTCCGTACGCAAGACGTACGGGCGGGGCACGGTCGTCCTGCGGGAGGTGGACCTCGAGGTCGCCCCGCACACCGTGACCGCGCTGATCGGCGCCTCGGGGTCCGGCAAGTCCACCCTTCTGCGGTGCGCGAATCTGCTGGAGGAGATCGACGACGGCGCGATCTTCCTGGACGGCGCGGAGATCACCGATCCCCGGGCGGACGCGGACGCGGTACGGCGGCGGATCGGGGTGGTCTTCCAGGCCTACAACCTCTTCCCGCACATGACCGTGCTGGACAACATCACGCTGGCACCGCGCCGGGTGCACGGCCTGCCGCGCGCCGAGGCGGAGGCGCGCGCCCACGAGCTGCTGGGGCGCCTGGGGCTCGACGGCCGGGCGGGCGAGTACCCGGACCGGCTCAGCGGCGGGCAGCAGCAGCGGGTGGCCATCGTGCGCGCGCTGGCGGCGCGGCCCCGGCTGCTCCTGCTCGACGAGATCACCGCGGCGCTCGACCCGGAGCTGGTCGGCGAGGTGCTCGGCGTCGTCCGCGATCTCAAGGAGGACGGCATGACGATGGTCATCGCCACCCATGAGATGGGCTTCGCCCGGGAGGTGGCCGATCAGGTGTGCTTCCTGGACGGCGGGGTGGTGCTGGAGCGCGGCACGCCCGAGGAGGTCTTCGGCGACCCGCAGCGGGACCGCACCCGGCAGTTCCTGGAGCGGATCATCGCGGCCGGGCGGCTCTGAGGCCGTCCTGGCGTCAGCCGAGCGCCTTGACCAGCAGTTCGAACTCCAGGTCGGCGCGCTGCGGTATGCCGAACCGGTCGTCGCCGTACGGGAACGGGGTGAGCTCGCCGGTGCGGCGGTAGCCGCGGCGCTCGTACCAGGCGATCAGTTCCTCGCGCTGGCGGATGACCGTCATCCGCATTTCGCGAGCGCCCCAGAGGGTCTGCGCGGTCCGCTCCGCCTCGGCGATGATCACCTTGCCGAGGCCGCCGCCCTGGAGCGCCGGGCGGACCGCGAACATGCCGAAGTAGGCGTGGTCACCGCGGTGTTCGAGCTGGCAGCAGGCGATCAGTTCGCCGTCGCGCTCGGCGAGCAGCAGCCGTCCGCTCTCGGCCCGCACCACGGCGGCGACGCCGTCCGGGTCGGTGCGCTGGCCCTCCAGCAGGTCCGCCTCGGTCGTCCAGCCGGCCCGGCTCGCGTCGCCGCGGTACGCCGACTCGATGAGGCCGACGAGTTCGGGTATGTCGGCGTCGACGGCGGTACGGAAGGTCAGCTCACTGGTGGACGGCATGGTGTACGGGGTCCTCTCGGGCCGGAGGGAGGCGGGAAGGCGGGGCCGGAAGGGTGATGCTCCGCGGCTCTCCTGGAGGCTAACAAGAGGTGCGACCGCCATGTCAGGGCCTTTCGTCCCTCCGAGCCGCCCCGCCACCCCGCCCCGCGCGCTCCGGCGGCGTAGGGTCCGTCCCATGGTGCAGGTACTGAGCAGCAGGGTGCTGCTGCGGCCGTCCGACCCCGCGCGGTCGAGGGCGTTCTACGGCGGGACGCTGGGGCTGGAGATCTACCGGGAGTTCGGCACGGGGCCCGACCGCGGCACGGTGTACTTCCTCGGCGGCGGGTTCCTGGAGGTCTCGGGGCGCTCGGCGGAGCCCGCCACGGGCACCCTCCAGCTGTGGCTCCAGGTGGCGGATGCGGCGGCGGCGCACGAGGAGTTGCGGGCGCGGGGGGCGGAGGTGCTGCGGCCGCCGGTGCGGGAGCCGTGGGGGCTGATCGAGATGTGGCTGGCGGACCCGGACGGCCACCGGATCGTGATGACGGAGGTCCCCGCCGACCATCCGCTGCGCTACCGCCCCTGACCGCCCGCCGCGGGCGTCCCGGCTCCGCGGCCCGGCCGGCACCGACTTCCTCGTGTGTCCCCGGGGCCGAGGCCCTCGTTGCGCGTGCCGAAGCGCGTCGCCGCTCGTCGCCGGGCACGTCGGCACGGGCATCCGCGCCTCCCGCCGCGTCTGCGCTCCCCCGGTGCGCCGGTGCGCTCCCATGAGCCGGGCCGGTGCTGGGCAGCCTGCCGTCGTGCGGGAGCGATGCCCCGCACCGCTGCGGGCTGCCCGTGACACCGGGCGTGGGGAGGTGCTCCGTGCACGGACCGCCGTTGGTCGGCTGGCTGCTGGTGCTGCTGTGCGGTGCGGCGGGGGCGTACTGCCTGTCGCGGGCGCGTACGGGCACGGCCGGGCAGCGGGGGGAGCTGCGCGGCGAGGGGCTGATGGGACTGGCGATGGCGGTGATGGCGCTGCCCGCGTCGGCCGTGGCCGCGCCGGCATGGTCGTCCTGGCTGTTCGCCGCCGTCTTCGCGGCGATGGCGCCGATGGCGCTGACGCGGCGTCATATCCACCACGCGGTGGGCGCGCTGGCGATGGTCTACATGGCGCTGGCGATGGTCCTGCCCGCGGCGGCCGCCGGACGGGACGGCGGCCCGGCGCACCCGGAGGCGATGCACCACGCGGGCCCGATGAGTCATGCGATGCCGGGCGGGTTGCCGTTGCTGACCGGTCTGTTGCTCGCGTACTACACCGTCTTCGTCATCGCCGCCGGGCTCCGGCTCGCCCCCGCGGCCGTGGTGGCCGACGGGCCGACGGCCGCGGTGGCCGCCGGACGGCCCTCGCTCCTGGGCGCCTGCCGGGTGGCGATGGGCATCGCCATGCTCGCCATGCTGCTGACGCTCTGACCTGCGGCGGGCCCCTCGCCGCCGACTTCACGGCGGTACCGGTTTCACACCGTGCACAAGGGTGGCGTACGTCACATACGCCGCGCGGCCGTACCCACTGGTAGTCCGCGCTCATAGGCTGGCGCCATGATGGTCCCCCTCACGCTGATGGTTCTCGGCGTGCTGGCCGCGGCGATGGCGCCGCGCCTGATGGCCCGTTCCGACTGGCCCGACCGCGAGCCGGTGCTCGCCCTGTGGGTGTGGCAGTGCGTGGTGGCCGGGGTGCTGCTGTGCTGCGGGCTCGCGATGTCGCTGAGCGCGGCCGCGGCGTGGGAGTCCGTCCGCAGCCCGGTCTTCGGGTTCGCGCCGCGGGTGGTCGTCGAGGCGTATGCGCTCCAGGCGCACGGGCCGTGGGCCGGGGCGCTGGCGCTCTTCCTCGCGGGCGGCGGTGCCTGGACGGCCGTCGCACTGACCCGCGAGGTACGGGCCGCGCGGGCCCGCCGTCGCCGGAGCCGGGCCGATCTGCTGCGCCGCGCCCCGCTGATGCCCGGCGAGGAGCCGTCCGGGGAGCGTCTGGTGATCCTGGAGGGCGACCGCCCGGAGGCCTGGCGGCTTCGGCAGTCCTCGCCCCAACTGGTCATCACCACCTCGGCGTTGCGCAAACTGAAGGACCATCAGCTGGATGCGCTGATCGCCCACGAGCAGGGGCACGCCCGCGCCCGGCACGACCTCCTGCTGTACTGCGCCTCGGCGCTGGCCGCCGGCTTCCCGCAGATCCCGGTCTTCGCCGCCTTCCGCCACCAGGTCCACCGGCTGGTCGAGCTGGCCGCCGACGACTCGGCCTCGCGCCGCTTCGGCCGGCTGGCCATCGCCCTGGCGCTGGTCGAACTCAACGAGGACCGCGGGGTGTTCGGCCCCTGCCCGCCCCAGCTCGCACAGGTCCCGCAGCGGGTGGACCGGCTGCTGACGCCCGCTCCCCGCTTCACCCCCGCCCGCCGGCTGCGGATGACCGCGTTCGCGGCCCTGGTCCCGGCCGTACCGCTGCTGGTGGCCTTCATTCCCGGGCTGAGCGCGCTGACCTAGGGCGCACTCGCCACCGCCCCCGCCGCATCGGCGAGGATCGGCCCATGGCCCTTCCGGCACCGACCTCGCGCCCCGCCGTCCGTCCGCGCCCGCCGCTCGCCCTCCTCGCCGTTCTCACTCTCCTCTCCGTCCTCCTCACCGTCCTGGTCGTCGCGCGCTGGGGCCCGCTGCTGTCCCTCGACGCCTCCCTGGCGAACGCGCTCCACCGGTGCGCGGTCACCGCGCCCGCCTGGACCCGGGTCAACCGGCTGCTGAGCGACTGGGTGTGGGACCCGTGGGCGATGCGCGTGGTGCTGGCGGCGGTCGTCGTCCGGCTCGTACGGCGGGGCGCCTGGCCGCTGGGGCTGTGGGTGGCGGGCACCGCGCTCGTCGGTACGGCGTTGCAGCAGACGCTCAAGGCGGCGGTCGGCCGGGCGCGTCCCGTCTGGCCGGATCCGGTGGACTCCGCGCACTACGCGGCGTTTCCCTCCGGGCATGCGCTGTCGGTGACGGTCGCGGGCGGCCTCGTCCTGTGGCTGCTGCGGCGGCACGGGGCGCGGTCGCGTCGGCAGTGGGCGGCCCGGACGATCGTCGCCGTCTCGGTCGTCGGCGTCGGCTTCACCCGTGTCCATCTGGGGGTGCACTGGCCGTCGGACGTCATCGGCGGCTGGCTGCTGGGCGGGGCGCTGGTGGCCGGGGCGGCCGCGGCGTATCCGGCGTACGCACGCCGGGTGGGCCGCGCGGCGGCGCGGGATCGACCCGGCGCCGGACAGCGGCGAGGATGGCCGTCATGACCACGATCAAAGGTGTGCTCTTCGACTTCTCCGGAACGCTGATGCGGATCGAGTCCGCAGAATCCTGGCTGCGCGCCGCCCTCGACGCGGCCGGCACCGCCATGGACGACGCCGAGCTGGTCCGCCGCGCGGCCGCGCTCGAGCGGGCGGGCGCGCTGCCCGGCGGCGCCTCCCCCGCCCGGCTCCCCGACGACCTGGCCGGCCTGTGGGAAATCCGCGACAGCGACGCCGTGCACCACCGCGCGCTCTACACGGGCCTGGCCCGCCAGGTCCCGCTCCCCCGGCCGGAGTTGTACGACGCGCTCTACGACCGCCATATGACGCCGGAGGCCTGGTCCCCGTACCCCGATGCCGCCGAGGTGCTGGCCCGGCTGCACGGGGACGGGATCCGGATCGGCCTCCTGAGCAACATCGGCTGGGACCTGCGGCCGGTGCTGCGCGCCCACGACCTGGACCGGTACATCGACCACTGCATCCTGTCCTTCGAACACGGCATCCAGAAGCCGGACCCCGAGCTGTTCGCGCTCGCCTGCGAGGCGCTGGGGCCGGCGCCGTCGAAGGTCCTGATGGTCGGCGACGACCGCACGGCGGACGGCGCCGCCACGGCGCTGGGCTGTGCGTATCTGCCGGTCGACCATCTGCCGGTGGAGCGGCGGCCGGACGGGCTGCGGCCGGTGCTGGAGCTGGTGGGTCGGTCCGCGGAAGGGGGGCGCGGGGCCGGCCACCGCTGAAGCTCGTCGAGGTTGCCCTCGGGGTCCTTCAGGTGAGCGACCTTCCCCCGAGCTCCAAAGGAGCAGGGGACCCCCATCGGTCCGTCATCGGGCCGGGGCCGCGGACCGGGTCGGCCCCGCGCCCGGTGATCTTGGACAGTTCGATGAGCACCGGTATCCCCCTCCATGCGTCATGTGGGGACAACAGCAGTCCCGTTATTCACTCCTGCCCCGCCAAGGCGCGCCCGCGGCCCAGTTCCGCAGCGCGGCGAAATCGTCCGGGAGGAGGCCCTTCGCCGGATCCACGCGGTACGGGAGGGCATCGCCCGGATGGTGGCGGGCGATCCAGCCGAGGTCGGCCGGGCCGATCTCGTCGTCGACCCAGGCGAACGGGCGGCCGGCGGCGTGTGCCAGGAGCTGCCGGGTCTTCCAGTGGATGCCGTCCGGGTCGCGATGGTGCATCTGCGGCCATTGCACGGCGGGCAGTTCGGGCAGCCCCAGCACCGGGCCGATCCAGGTGTTGGCCTCCTCCTTCCAGGTCGTCGCCCAGATGAGGCGGTAGCCGAGGCCCCTCAGGAGCGGCCCGTGCCCGGGGTTGAGCCAGACCCGCAGCGGGCGGCGCGGAGGCTCCCAGCCGGTGGGCCGCATCCGGTGCGTGGTGTAGCCCGCGGGGCGGCGGTGGGGCTTGGCGAGCCAGGGGTTGAGGGGGCCGTCGACGTCGAGGAAAAGGAACGGGCGGTTGGCGGTCACGCCTTGATGATGCGCCTCGGGGAGAGCGGGCGCGAGGGTACCGGGGGGTGCGCCGCGCAGACCCGGCCCCTTGCTGAATCGTCATGCGGCAGGCTCCGTTGACAGTCCGCTCCGGCGCTCCTGATACTGACTCGCGGTTCAGTATCTCTGCCGCTGTCACCCTCTGGAGGCACCGTGCCCTCGCTCCCCTCCGCTCCCGTCCCGCCCGCCCCCGGACGCTCCGGCGTCGCCACCGCGCCCGGCCACCGGGACCGCACCGGCGGCGAGGCACTCGTGGCCGCCCTCGCCGCCCACGGCGCCGACCTCGCCTTCGGCATCCCCGGCACGCACAACCTGGAGATCTACCGGCATCTCGCCGCGTACGGCATCCGGCATGTCGCACCCCGGCACGAGCAGGGCGCCGGATACGCCGCCGACGGCTACGCCCGCGCCTCCGGCCGCCCCGGCATCGCGATCACCACCACCGGCCCCGCCCTGATGAACATCGCGGCCGCCGTCGGCCAGGCCTACTCCGACAGCGTTCCGCTGCTGGTCGTCTCCCCCGGCATGCCGCTGCGGCATCCCCGGCTGGCCACCGGCCTGCTGCACGAAATGCCCAGCCAGAGCGGGGCGTTCGGGCAGCTGACGGCCTTCAGCCACCGGGTTGCGTCGGTGCCGGAGATCGGCGCGGCCGTCGCCCGCGCCTTCACCCGCTTCCGTACGGGGCGGCCCCGGCCCGTACACATCGAGGTGCCGCTCGATCTGCTGACGGCCGCCGAACCGGCGGGGCCGCCGCCGCTCGCGCCCGTGACCCTGCCCGTCCGCCCACGGCCGGAAGCGGTGCAGGCGGCGGCCGAGGCGCTGGGGCGGGCCCGCCGGCCGGCCCTTGTGCTCGGCGGGGGCGCCCACGGGGCGGGGGCCGAAGCGCTGGCGCTCGCCGAACGGCTCGGCGCGCCGGTGGCCACCACCGCCAACGGCAAGGGCGTCTTCCCCGAGTCCCATCCGCTCGCGCTCGGCGTGCGCCTGCACACCCCCGCCGTCCGGAAGTGGCTGGCGGACAGCGACGCCGTCCTGGCCGTGGGCACCGAACTCGCCGAGTCCGACCTGTGGTCGGCGCCGCCCCTCCTCGGCGGAACCCTGATCCGCGCCGATATCGATCCGGCGCAGATGTATGCCGTCCTTCCCGCGGACATCGCGCTGGTCGGAGAGGCGCAAGAGACGCTGCGGGGGTTGTTGGACGCGCTGGGCCAGGGACGGGCCGCGCGCTCCCGGCAGGCCGGTGCGGCGGCCGCCGTGCGCGCCGCGGCCGGCGCCGCGACCGGCGAGCGCGAGGCGGCCCGGCTGCCCTTTCTCGCCGCGCTCCGGTCCGTACTGCCGCCCGCCACGGTCCTCACCTCCGACAGCGCCCAGTGCTGCTACTACGGCGCGCTGCCGCATCTGCCCGTCGACCCGCCGGGCCGCTACCTCCACCCCACCGGATTCGGCACCCTCGGCTACGCCCTGCCCGCGGCCATCGGCGTCAAGGCGGCCCGGCCCGACCGGCCGGTCGTCGCGCTGAGCGGGGACGGCGGGCTGCAGTTCACCGTGCAGGAGCTGGCGACGGCGGTCGATCTGGGGCTGCCGCTGCCCGTCGTGGTGTTCGACAACGGCGGTTACGGAGAGATCCGCGACGAGATGGCGGCGCGGGGCGACGCCCCGGTGGCCGTCGACCATCCGCGGCTCGACCTGGGCGCACTGGCCCGCGCGTACGGCGGACACGGTGTCCGCGCGGACACCCCCGGCGCGCTCGCCGACGCACTGCGCACGGCCCTGACCGTGCCGGGCCCCACCGTGATCACCGTCCCCGAACCGCAGGTGCCCGAACCGACCGCAGAACCCACCGAGCCCGCCGAGCCCGCCGAGGAGACCGCTCCATGACCGCACCCTCCGCACCCTCCGCCCCGTTCCTCTCCCTCACCTGGACCGACGCCCTCACCGGCCGCCGCGGCCATCTCGTCATCGACCGGCTGGTCCGCGGCGTGGCCAGCGGCGGACTGCGGATGCGGGAAGGCTGCACGCTCGAGGAAGTCACCGGACTCGCCCGCGGCATGACGATGAAGGAGACGCTGCACTACACCCCCGGCGCCCGCTACATCCCGCTCGGCGGCGCCAAGGGCGGCATCGACTGCGATCCGCACGACCCCGAGGCGTACGGCGTGCTGACCCGCTATCTGCGCGCGATGCGGCCGTACATCGAGCAGTTCTGGACCACCGGGGAGGACCTCGGCCTCACGCAGGACCTCGTCGACAAGGCGGCCGCCGAGGCCGGTCTGGTCTCCTCCGTACAGGCCGTCTATCCGCTGCTCGACGACGAGCGGGCGGCCCGGCAGCGGCTCGCCGACGCCTTCGCCGTCTCGGTGGACGGGATCGGGCTGGACGAGCTGGCCGGCGGCTGCGGGGTCGCCGAGGCGGTGCTGGCGGCACTCGACCGGGACGGCACGCCGTACGAGGGGACCCGGGTCGCGCTCCAGGGGCTGGGCACGATGGGCGGCGCCACCGCCCGCTTCCTGGCGCGGGCGGGCCTGGTGATCGTCGCCGTCGCCGATGCGAAGGGGACCGTCGCCGACCCGGACGGCCTGGATGTCGAGGCGCTGCTGCGGGGCCGGGACGCCTTCGGGGCGATGGACCGCGGGGCACTGGGACCGGGCGCCACGGAGCTGCCGCCGGAGGCGTGGCTGTCCGCCGACGTCGACGTGCTGGTCCCGGCGGCGGTGTCGTACTGCGTGACCGCCGCCAACCAGGCGCAGATCAGGGCGCGTTGGGTGGTGGAGGCGGCCAACATGCCGGTGGTGCCGGAGGCCGAGGCGCTGCTCGCGGCCCGGGGCGTCACCGTACTGCCGGACGTGGTCGTCAACTCCGGTACCAATGCCTGGTGGTGGTGGACCCTCTTCGGCGACATCGGGGCGGACGCGGATCAGGCCTTCGCCCATATCCGGGGTGCCATGCGGGCGCTGATCGGGCGGATGCTGGCCCGGGCGGCGGCCGACGGCACCACCCCGCGGGCCGCCGCGCACGCCCTGGTCGCCGACCGGCTGCCGGAGATCGCCGCGCGGTACGGGTACCACCGGTGAGGAGCGGCGGCCCGCCGGATCCGACGCGCCCGGGGGGGGCGGTCTCGTCACCGCCCCGGCACCGGCGGCCGGACAGGCGGCGTCTCCGTCGCCAACCGGGCCGCCTTCGCGGGCCCGGTGCGTCTCCCGCTCGCCGGCGTCCGACGCCTCCGAGCACCCCTCTGACCACGGGCGACGCACCCGTCCGGCGAAGATGCGGGTGCCCAGCACCTGTGGAACCGTTGAATCAGCAGCATGTCCGCCGGCGGGCTCGGGTGCCGACGGCCGGGTTCTCCATGTTTCTCCTGTGAGGAGCGGACCATGGCCTCTCGGAAACACCTCAGTGGCTGGACGGTTCTGGCCGCGGTGTTGATGATCTTCGGTGGCATCATGACGATCCTCGAGGGGGTCGCCGCCATCGCCCACGACCAAGTCTTCACCGAGACGCGGGACTACTTCTTCAGGTACAGCCTCACGGGCTGGGGATGGATCCATCTCGTCCTGGGCGTCGTCATCCTCCTCGCGGGCGTCGCGCTGTTCGGCGGCGCGGTGTGGGCGCGGATGGTCGGCGTGACGCTGGCGTCCCTTGCCGCGCTCACGAACTTCCTGTGGATTCCGCACGCCCCGTTCTGGGGCATCGTGCTGCTCGCCGTCAACATCGCCATCGTCTGGGCGCTGTGCACGGGTGACCGGCGCCGGGTGACATAGCGAGGCCGGGCGATCCGGCGACGGCGGGGAGGCCTGGCCATGACCGCCGTACCCGAAGGCGCCGTACCCGAAGGCGCTTCCCCGCGCGAGCGCGCGGCGGCCGGCCGGGAGCTGCGCGGCGCTGTCCCCCGCTCCGGGCATGCCGAGTACACCCCGGCGCCGGACCGCGCCGATCCGGTCGAGCTGATCGAGGAGCAGTCGGCACGCCGGATACCGGAGTTGGTGCCGCTCCGCTACGGCCGGATGCTGGAGTCACCGTTCCGCTTCTACCGCGGTGCCGCGGCGATCATGGCGGCCGACCTCGCGGCCGCCCCGGCCACCGGGCTCACCGCGCAGCTGTGCGGCGACGCCCATCTCCTGAACTTCCGGCTGCTGGCCTCGCCCGAGCGCCGTCTGCTCTTCGACCTCAACGACTTCGACGAGACCCTGCCCGGCCCCTGGGAGTGGGACGTCAAACGGCTCGCCACGAGCCTGGTGATCGCCGGGCGCGAGAACGGCTTCGACGCGGCCGTCCGGTCGGACATCGTCCGGACGGCCGGCGCGTCCTACCGCGAGCAGCTGCGCCGTTACGCGGGGATGCGCACCCTCGACGTCTGGTACGCACGCGCCGACATGGAGGACGTCCGGGCCGCGGAGGCCGGCCGGCTCGGCCGCACCGGCCGGGGACGGCTGGCCGGCACCATGGACAAGGCCCGCTCGCGCGACACCCTGCAGGCGTTCCGCAAGCTGGTCCGGGTGGCGGGCGGCCGGCCGCACTTCGTCGCCGATCCCCCGCTGATCATGCCGCTGGACACCCTGCTCCCGGGCGCCGAGGGCGAGCGGACCGCCGAGCTGCTGCGCGGGCTGGTCCAGGGCTATGCGCGCACCCTCCGCTCGGACCACCGCAGCCTGCTGGAGCAGTACCGGGTGGTCGACATGGCCCGGAAGGTCGTCGGCGTGGGCAGCGTCGGGACCCGCTGCTGGATCGTCCTGCTCGTGGGCAAGGACGCCGACGATCCCCTCCTGCTCCAGGCGAAGGAGGCCGGCGAGTCCGTTCTCGCCGCGCACACCGCACCGAGCCGCTGCACCAACCAGGGCGAACGGGTCGTCCGAGGGCAGCGGTTGATGCAGTCCGCCAGCGACATCTTCCTCGGCTGGCAACGGACCACCGGCTTCGACGGCCGTCAACGGGACTTCTACGTACGGCAGTTGAGGGACTGGAAGGGCATCGTCGAGACGAGGGTCATGGTGCCCCGGGGCATGCGGCGGCTCGCCGCGCTGTGCGGGTCGACGCTGGCGCGGGCGCATGCGCGGAGCGGCGACCGGATCGCGATCGCCGCCTATCTCGGCAGCGGTGACGTCTTCGACCGGGCGCTGGCGCAGTTCGCCGAGCGGTACGCCGACCAGAACGAGCGGGATTATCAGGCGCTGGTGGAGGCGGTCGGTGCGGGCCGGGTCACCGCCGAACCCGGCTGACGCCGCCGGCTGCGCGCCCCGAGCGCCACGAAGGCCACCCCCACCACGACGAAGAGCAGCAGCGGCACGACCTGGCTGAGGGTGTACTGGAGCCGCTGCCCCGCGAAGCTCTCGGGCAGCGAGGCGGCGGGCGAGCCGGCGGTGCCGAACCAGCCGACGCCGAAGCCGGGCCAGAGGAGCACCACGACGGTGAAGGCGACCAGGCCCGTGGCCGGTACGGTGACCGCCCAGGCCCCCGCCCGGCCGCCGGGGACGCGGTACGGGCGCGGGGTGTCGGGGTACTTGCGCCGCAGCATCAGCAGGCTGGGGAAGGTGAGGACGTAGGAGATGAAGGTGGTGCTGATGGTCAGCCCGAGTCCGGCCGCGAAGTACTTCTCGCCGTCGCCGCCGGTCAGCCGCAGCGCGACGATCAGCAGGACGGACGCCAGGACCGCGGAGAGCAGATTGACCCGGACCGGGGTGCCGTGGCGCTCGGAGAACCTGCCCAGCCAGGCCGGTCCCGCGCCGTCCGCGCAGGCGACGGCCTGGGCCCGGTGGGCGCCCATCGCCCAGGTGACGCCGCTGGTCAGTACGCCGACGATGAGGCCGGCCGCGGCGATGCCGCCGAAGACCGCGCCGAGGCCGGTGAGGGTGACCGTGCCGTCGGCGGCGATGCCGCCCCCGTAGACGGTGAACACCGCCTTGCAGGCGTCGATGAAGCCGCCGAGGCTGCCGATGCGTTCGCCGGGCAGGACGAAGAGGATGCCCAGGATCGGGCCTCCGTAGAGGACCAGGGAGGCCGTTCCGGAGCGCAGGATGGACAGCGGGATGTCCCGCTCGGGGTTGGTCATCTCCTCGGCGGCGGTGCTGGGGAGTTCGAAGCCCACGTAGTTGAAGATGAGGACGGGGACGAGGGCGACGAAGCCGGCGTAGGTGGGGGCGAAGTCGCCGACGGGGAGCGGGTGCACGCCGTGCCGGAGGGCGTAGACGATCACCGAGACGAGGAAGAAGCCGAGGAGCACGATCCGGGCGACGGCCCCCGCGATGGGCACCCACTTGCCGATGCGTACGGACCGGACGACGGCCAGCGCCCCGGCCCAGATGAACGCCAGCCCGGCGGCGTACTTCCACACCCCCGGCAGCGGAGTGAAGAACTGTTCCCAGGTGGTCAGGGCGATGATGCACAGACTGCCGCCGAGCCAGACCGGGTTGGAGAGCCAGTACAGGACCTGGTTGACGCCTGCGGTCCGCCGTCCGAAGGCGAGCCGGGTCCAGACGTACGGGCCGCCCTCGACCGGGAAGGTCGAGCCGAGTTCGGCGACCAGCAGGCCGTAGGGCAGGAAGAAGACGACGGCCAGGACGGCCATCCAGGTCAGCCCCTGGGGTCCGGCGGCGGCCACCGAGCCGATGGTGTCCAGGCCGACGAGCGTGCAGACCAGGAAGAAGAAGACATCGCGGCGGCGCAGGACCTTGCGGAGCCGGGCCCGCTGCTCCTGCCAACCGGCGGACAGATCGGGTGTGTCGACAGCGGTGGCGGGCTGCGGTGCTGGGGTCACGTACACGACCTCCTACGGACGCGGCAGGGCACGGCGACCGGCCCGGACGGTCCCGGGCAGTCCAGAATTGACTGAACGAACAGTCAGTAAGAGCAGACTGTGGGGGGCGTCCCGGGAGCCGGTCAAGGGGTCGTCGGCAGGTTTGTCGCCGGAGCGCGGCCGGAGTTCGCCGCGGACGGCGGCAACGGCCCCGGAGGCACTGAGTAGGGTGACGGCGTGGCGAGAGTACGGTTGAGCGTGGCGGAGCGGCGCGAGGAACTGCTGCGCGCGGCGGTCGGACAGATCGAGCGGCGCGGGGTCGTGGCCCTGCGGGTGGCCGATGTCGCCGCCGAGCTCCAGGTGAGCAACGCCCTGGTGCTCTATCACTTCGCGACCAAGGAGAAACTGGTCGCGGCGGCCTTCCAGTACGCGGCGGAGGCCGATCTGGCCCATCTGCGGTCGCTGCTGGACCGGCGGGGCAGCGCCCTGCGCCGGCTGCGGGCGGCGCTGCGCTGGTACTCCCCCACCGGCCAGGCCAAGGGCTGGCGCCTGTGGATCGAGGGCTGGGCCGCGTCGCTGCGCGAACCGGCGCTGCGCGAGGTGGCGCAGGACCTGGACCGGCAGTGGAAGACGGCGCTCGCCGAGGTCCTCGCGCAGGGCACGGCGGCGGGCGAGTTCCGCTGCGCGGACCCCAAGGGCGCGGCGTGGCGGCTGACCGCGCTGCTGGACGGCTTCGCCGTACAGACCATCACCTACGAGGGCGGGCTGCCGCGGCGCACCATGCAGCGGTGGGTCGACGAGGCGCTGACGCGCGAACTCGGCCTCGGCGCGGGGGAAGACGCCGGGGCCGAGGGCTAGGAGAGGCCGACCTGGGACGCGGGGCGGGGCGGTCGGCTCAGTCCTCGGCGACGAGGGAGTCGAGAATGCCGCGTACGGTCTCCCGCGTGATGCCGGGGTGCAGGAACGCCAGGCGCGCGACGCTCTCGCCCTCCCAGACGCTCGGGGTGATGAAGGCGGCGCCGGACGCCAGCAGCCGCTTGGACCAGGCGTAGTAGTCCTCGGGCCGCCAGCCGGTGCGCCGGACGAGGACGACGGTCAGCTCGGGCTCGCGCAGCAGCTCGAGGCCGTCGGTCCGCTCCACTTCGCGGGCAGTCCAGCGGGCGATGTCCGCACCGTGGGCGACGGCGTCGCGGTAGGCGTCGGTGCCGTGGACGGCCAGCGAGAACCACAGCGGCAGGCCGCGGGGGCGGCGGGTGAGGTGGTAGGCGTAATCGCTCGGGTTCCACTCGTCGGGGCCCGCGCCGTCGGCGCCGTGGATGGCGTCGAGGTAGGAGGCGTCCTGGGTGTGGACGGCCCGCGCCAGGTGCGGTTCGCGGTAGAGCAGGGCGCCGCAGTCGAAGGGCGCGAACATCCACTTGTGCGGGTCGACGACCAGCGAGTCGGCGTGCTCGATGCCGCGCAGCTTCTCGCGCAGTCCGGGGACGAAGAGGGCGGCGCCGCCGTAGGCCGCGTCGATGTGCAGCCAGAGGTCGCGGGCGCGGGTCTGGTCGGCGACGCCTGCCAGATCGTCGATGATGCCGGCGTTGGTGGTGCCGGCGGTGGCGACGGCCGCGACGACGGGGGCGCCGCCGTCCCGTTCGGCCGCGTCCAGGGCGGTCCGCAGGGCGTCCCCGGTGAGCCGGTGGTCCTCGGTCGGGACGACGAGCGCCTCGACGCCCAGGATGCGCAGGGTGTTGCCGACCGAGGAATGGACCTGGTCGCTGACCGCGATCCGGACCGGGGCGCGGTCGTCGAGGCCGAGCCGGCGCCGCCCGGTGTCCCGGGCCACCACCAGGGCGGAGAGGTTTCCGGCCGAGCCTCCGCTGACGAAGCAGCCGCCCGCCCCGGCCGGCATCCCGGCGAGGTCGGCGAACAGCCGCAGCACCTGGTTCTCCGCGGCCACCGCGCCGGAGGCCTCCAGCCAGGAGACGCCGTGCAGGGAGGACGCCGAGAGCACCATGTCGAACAGGGCCGCGGCTTTGGTGGGGGCACCGGGGATGAAGGCCAGGAACGCCGGGTGGTCGCAGGAGACGACGGTGGGCTCGAGATCCTCGGCGTAGGTGCGCAGCACATCGGCGGGCGGGCGCGGCCCGGAACCTATCGCCTCCTTGAGGGCGACGGAGAGCTCGCCGGCTTCGCCGAGGCGGCCCAGCGGCGGGGCGTCGAGCCGGAGCCGGTGCAGGAGGTGCTGCATGACCTGCTGGGTGAGGTCCTCGTCGTAAGCGTGCACGGGCGTGTCTCCTGATGGCGCTGCGGGATCCGATTTTTTGGATCCTCTTCGGATCCATTTCTCGGAGCGTAAATGTCGGCGGCGCGAGCGTCAATCGAGGACGGGCGGGACGGCGGTCCGGCGGAGTGGCGGCCGGTGGCACGTGACCCGGGGCGCGCGAACTCGGGGGCCGGGGCCTTCGCGCCCTAGTCCTGCGCGGCGAACTGGTCGAGGACGGTCAGGAACTGCCGGTGCGAGTCCCGCAGATGTTCGCGCATACGGGCCTCCGCGGCGTCGCCGTCCCCCGCCAGCACCGCGAAGGCAATGGCCTCGTGCTCCTCGCGGAAGGCCAGCCCGAAGTCCCCCTCGGTCGGGTAGACCCGGCTCCAGTCCGAACCCAGCCACAGGGCGTTGCCCGCCACGAACATCTCGGCCCGCGCCCTGGTCACCGCCTCGGAGAGCACCTCGTTGCCGCCCGCAGCGGCGAGCCCGAGATGGAAGCGGGTGTCGATGCGGTGGTACGCACCGAGGTCCTCGACCTTGGTGTCGAGCATCGCCACGAGGTCGCGGCGCACCGCGCCCGCGCCGCGCTCGGCGGCCAGCCGGGCCGCGAACGGCTCGATCGCCTGCCGGTATTCCATGTAGTCGCGCAGCGCGGCCCGGATGCCGGCGGTGACCGCCACCCGCGCGCTGCCCCCGGCGGGCCGGGCCGGTGCGACGCGGGTGCCGCCCGAGCGCCCCAAGGTGGTGCTGACCAGGCCTTCTTCGGCCAACTCGCGCAGCGCCTGGCGGACGGTGTTGCGGCCCACGCCGAAGGCGGCGGCCAGTTCCCGCTCCGGGGGCAGCCGGTCGCCGGGCCCGAATCCGCCCAGCGCGATGCGCTGCCGCAGCGCCTCGGCCACCATGGCGCGCGACGACGTCTGCGTCGCGCCGTTCGTCAGCTCCTCGGAACCCTCACCGCTCACAGCCGCTCCCCCTCGGAACATGGCACGCCCTACAAGCCACTCCCATGTTATTGGACTTGGCCCGGAACCTATTGACACCGGGGTTGCCTGCTCTTAGCGTCACCTCAACATTTTTGGATCCCATGCAAGCCCATTGAATCTGCGCCGCCGACTCCTTGGGTTCCGCCGTGAGGAGCGTCAACATGAGCACAACCGCAGGTGCCCCACCCAGCTCCGGTCCCGCTCCCGGCTCCGGCCCCGGCACCGCGAAGCGGTCGGGTCCCTGGAAGGTCGCCACCGCCTCGCTGATCGGCACCAGCGTCGAGTGGTACGACTTCGGGATCTACGCAACGGCCGCCGCCCTGGTCTTCCCCGAGCTGTTCTTCCCCGAGCTGAACCGCGCCCTGGGCACCCTGATGTCCTTCACCACGCTGTTCGTCGGCGCCCTCGGCCGCCCCCTCGGCGCCCTCGTCTTCGGCCACATCGGCGACCGGTACGGGCGCAAAAAGGCCCTGATCTGGTCGCTGGTCCTCATGGGCGGCGGCACCGTCTGCATCGGCCTGCTGCCCGGCTACGGCACCATCGGCGTCCTCGCCCCCGTACTGCTCGTACTGATCCGGATGGCACAGTCGCTCGCCATCGGCGGCGAATGGGGCGGCGCCGTGCTCTTCGCCGTCGAACACGCACCGCCCCGGCGCAAGGCGTTCTTCGGCTCGTTCCCGCAGGTCGGCGACGGCGTCGGCTACTTCCTTTCGACCGGCGCCTTCGCCGCGACCGCTCTTCTCGGGCACGAAGCCCTCGTCGGCTGGGCCTGGCGCATCCCCTTCCTCCTCTCCGCCGCGCTGGTCCTGGTCGGTCTGCTGATCCGGTCGACGATGGAGGAGTCCCCCGCATTCGAGGCCGCCCGGCAGTCCGGCGCCGCGCCGCAGAAGCGGGAGACCCCGGTCGTGGCGGTCGTCCGCGACGCCTGGCGGACGTGGCTGCTGGCCTCCGGCGCGTTCCTGATCACCGTCGGCGGCTACTACATCGTCGTCACCTTCATGTCGACCTACGCGGTGTCCGACCTCGGCTTCACCGACTCCCAGGCGGCCGGCGCGGGCACCGCGGCCTCCGTCGTGGTGATCGTCTGCACCCCGCCGGCCGCCCTGGCCGCCGACCGCTTCGGCCTGCGCAAGGTGACCCTCACCGGAATCCTCCTCCACCTCGTCGTCGCCTTCCCGATGTTCTGGCTCGCCGAATCCGGCTCGGTGGCCGGACTCTGGCTCGCCATGTGCCTGCCGATGCTGGCCAGCACCATCGCCTACGCCGCGATCGGCACCCTGGTCTCCGGCTGGTTCACCCCCCGCACCCGCTACACCGGCCTGTCCATGAGCTTCCAGACCGCCGGACTGCTGGGCACGCTGGCCCCGGCCGCCACCAGCTGGCTGTTCACCTCTTCCGGCGGCTCCTGGACCCCGGTCGCCCTCGCCTTCGCCGCCATGGCCCTGGTCAGCGCGGCCTGCCTGATGGCCTGCAAACCGGCGGACGAGACGGCCCCGGCGGACGTCCCGCTCGCCGACGACCCGCTCATGGACGGCCCGGCGGAGACCGCCGCGCGCTGAACCGGCCTCCCACGCAACGAGCGCCCGGCCGGGAAACCCCGGCCGGGCGCTCGTGCCATCTGCTCGGCGGAGCCGTCAGATCACCGGATCGTGCCCCAGCTCGATGTCGAACTCGCTGCGGCCGGCGCCCTCCAGGCGCAGCGGCCGGGCGGCCGGCGGATAGCCGGAGGCGATCACCGTGAACTCGCCGCCGTCGAGGTCGGTGAAGACGTACTCGCCGTCGCGGCCGGTGGTGGCCGTGCCCACGACGTTGCCGGCCGGGTCGAGCAGCGTCACCCGGGCGTCCTCGACCGGGCTGCCGTTCGCCGTACGCACCACGCCGCGCACCCGCGCGCCGTGCGTCAGCCGGATCTCGTACCAGTTGCGGGTGCCGGTGACGACCTCCACCTGGAGGGCCGACGGGCGGTGGCTGTCGGCGCTGACGGCCAGCGTGTAGCTGCCCGGGACCAGTTCGCCGAAGGTGAAGCCGCCGTCCTGGCCGGCCAGGCCCGAGGCCACGACCTCGCCCCGTACATCGGTGGCCACGACCAGCGCGCCGGGCACCGGCTCGTCGCCCTTCTCCTCCCGTACCTCGCCGGACAGCCCGGCCGAACCGCTCAGCGTCAGCTCGAACCGCACCGGCTCGTCCGCGACGACGACGGTCGCCGCCTGCGGCTGCCGGGACCCCGCGGAGCCGATCAGCACATAGCTGCCGGGCCCGGGAACGGGCAGCTCGTAGCCGCCGTCCGCCGTGGTCGAGGCGCGGCCGAGCTGCCGCCCGCCGACGTCGATCAGGGTGACCACCGCCTGCGCCACCGGGCTGCCGTTGCCGTCGCGTACGGCTCCCCGGATCACGGCACCGGCCGCCGCCCCCACGTCGGCCACGGGGACCGCCTCGACGGGAGTGTGAACGACGGTGTCCGCTGCCGCGGCCTCGGCGGCCGGCACGTCCTCGCCGACGGCTGCCGGCGCCCGGCCGTTCGCCGCCGCATCCGCCTCGGCGTCCGCCTGCGCCCGCGCCTGCAGGCCGGAGATCTGCCGCAGCGGCACCTCCTTGACGAACAGCACCAGCACGAAGGCCACCGCGACCACGATCGCGCCCATCAGGAAGACGGTGTGCATCGAGTCGGCGAAGCCGCGCTTGAACGGCTCGGCCAGCCGCGGGTCGAGGTGCTGGATGAACGACGAATCGCTCAGCACCCCGGAGGAGTCGCCGCCCCCGGAGCCGTGGAGCATCTTCAACACCGGCTTGTTGGCCGGGTCGTGCAGCACCGACGGGTCGTGCAGGGCGGCCTGGAAGCGCTCGGTCTTCGCGGCGTCCTTGAACGCGGAGCCGATCTTGTCGCCGACCGTGCTGAAGAGCACCGACAGGAAGACCGCCGTACCGGCGGTGGCGCCCATCTGCCGGAAGAACGTGGACGAGGCGGTCGCCACACCCATGTCCTTCGGCGGCACCGCGTTCTGCACGGCCAGCACCAGCGTCTGCATGCAGCCGCCCAGGCCGAGGCCGAAGACGAGCATGTAGACCATGCTCTCCCACAGCGGGGTGTCCCACTGGACCCGGAAGTGGAAGAGCAGCATCGCGGCGACCATCAGCACGGTGCCGATGATCGGGAAGATCTTGTAGCGGCCGGTCTTGGCGGTGATCTGGCCGGAGGCGATGGAGGCGATCATCATGCCCGCCATCAACGGCAGCATCTCCAGGCCCGACTTGGTCGGGCTGGCGCCCTTCACCAGCTGGAGGTACTGCGGGATCATCAGCATCCCGCCGAACATGCCCATACCGATCAGCACGGACAGCAGGCTGGTCATGCTGAAGGTGCCGTTGCGGAACAACCGCATCGGGATCAGCGCGTCATCGCCGATCCACCGCTCGACGAAGATCCAGGCGACGATGCCCACCGCGCCGACCGCGTAGCAGACGATCGACCTGGTCGAGTCCCAGCCCCACTCGCGCCCCTGCTCGGCGACGAGCAGCAGCGGTACGACGCCGATGGCGATGGTGAGCGCGCCCCACCAGTCGATGCGGTGGTCGCGGCGGGAGTGCGGGATGTTGAGGACCTTGGCGACGACGAACAGCGCGATGATGCCGATCGGCACGTTGACCAGGAAGACCCAGCGCCAGCCGGTGATGCCCAGCAGCTGGTCCTGGCCGGCGAGGGCACCGCCGATCAGCGGCCCCGCCACGCTGGAGGTGGCGAACGTACCGAGCATGTAGCCCTGATAGCGGGCGCGTTCGCGCGGCGGGACGATGTCACCGATGATCGCCAGCGCCAGCGACATCAGACCACCGGCACCCAGACCCTGGACCGCGCGGAACGAGGCCAGTTCGGTCATCGAGGTGGAGAAGGTGCACAGCACCGAGCCCACGACGAAGATGCTGATCGCGGCGAGGTAGTACGGCTTGCGGCCGTGCAGGTCGGACAGCTTGCCGTACAGCGGCGTGGCGATCGTCGAGGTGATCAGGTAGGCCGTGGTGGCCCAGGCCTGCTCACTGAGGCCGTGCAGATCGTCGGCGATGGTCCTGATGGACGTACTGACGATGGTCTGGTCGAGCGCGGCAAGGAACATCCCCAGCATCAGACCGCTGAGGATGGTGAGGATCTGGCGGTGGCTCAGTCCTCCCGGCTCGGATATCGCCGCGGGCTCCGCCACAGGTGGCGAGGTGGATGTGCTCATTCGTGTGTGTCTCCCTGCTCCACGGCGGCCCCCTGGTCTCCCCCGGGGAGCTGACGTGCGTGTTGTTCTGCCAAGTCCTCGTTGAGCCGGCCCAGCAGCCGGATCAGATCGGCCCGGTCCTGCGCCGGCCATGGCTCCAGGAGCGCGGCCAGTTCGGCGTCGCGCTGACGCCGGTAGTGCGCAAAGGCGACCCGCCCTGCGTCGGTGGCGGTCAGCAGCGTCCCGCGGCGGTCCTCCGGATCCGGACGCCGGGCGACCAGGCCCCGCTCCACCAGGGAGCGCACCTGACGGCTGACCGTCGAAAGATCCAGGAACGCGTCCGCGGCCAGATCCGTGGCCCGGCGGTCGCCGCCGACCACGAGCCGGGCCAGCAGTACCCGGTCGGCGGCACCGGTGTCCTTCTTGGCACGTTGCTTCCATGCCGCGATCAGCCGCGAAAAGCGGACGATCTCCGTACCCAGCCCGGCGGCCGCCTCAGCGAGCCCCGACGCCGCCGTGACCTGCGGCCCCGTCTGGTCACTGGAGCGGACCGCGCCGTTACCCATCGTCGTGATCCCCCGATAAGCCTGTCGGTAGCCCTGTCGCTCCGATAAACATATTGCTTGTACCTAGCAAGTGTAGCGGCGCCCCGTACCGGGCGGACCACCCCCCTCCGGAGCGAGGGCGGAGGGGGTGGGCGAGGGCTGGGGCGGGGGCTGGATCTCGGGCTCGGGCCGGGGCACAGGCTCGGGCTCGGGCTCGGGCTCGGGCTCGGGCGGCCATCATGCGGGCCGTGGCTTGGGCTGAGCTGGGGTCGGGGCTCGGGCTCGGGCCGGAGCACGGGCTCGGGCGGCCATCATGCGGGCCGGGGCTTGGGCTGAGCTGGGGTCGGGGCTCGGACCGGGACTGGGGCCAGGACATCGCTGGGGCCAGGATTGAGTTCTGGCCGGGGCTCGACCGACGCTCAGGCCCAGTCCGCCGCCATTCGGGCCGGGACCGGGGCCGGGGCCGGGACCGGGACCGGGGCTCGGACTGGGGCCAGGACATCGCTCAGGCCAGGATTGAGTTCTGGCCTGGGCTCGACCGACGCTCGGGCCCAGGCCTCCATCATTCGGGCCGGGACCGGGACCGGGGCCGGGGCTCGGGCCAGGGCTGGGACTGGGCTCGGGCCTGCGCTCAGGCCCAGGCCGCCATCATGATGCCCGGCCCCGCCCCGGCCGTCGCGCCCGCTCCGTCGGCACCGCCCGCTCCCCGTACCCACCCCTTCCGCTTCCCCGTACCCGCTTCTTCCGCCCCCCTCCCCTCACCTGCTGCCCGCTTCAGGACACCGCGTGCGTCCCCTCGACCGCCGGACGGCGAGTGGCCAATCGGGCCGCCACCGCGCTGAGCAGCGACAGCACTGCGGAGATGCAGAGCACGACCTCCAGGGCGCGGCCCGAGAGTTGCGCCGAACCGTTCTCCGCCAGGAAGAGATAGACGCCTCCCAAGGCGGCGACACCCAGCGCCCCGGCGAGCTGAGCGTTGGTGCTGATCACGCCGGAGAGGTCGGCGGCGTAGCGCCCCGGCAGGGCGAACGTCATTGCGCTGATGAGGGAGTTGGAGCTGATCCCCAGCCCCAGACCGCCCAGCCCCAGCAACGCGAACATCAACGGTCCGGAGCGCCCGCCCGCCACCAGGTAGACCCATAGCGCGACGTACCCCACCGCCAGGACCAGACAGCCGACCGCCGGCATCATCGCCCTGCTCCGCTCCGGGGTCCGGGCCAGCAGCGGACCACCGAGTCCGAAGGCGGCCACCCAGGAGACCATGGCCAGACCTGCGTAGGCCGGGCCCCGACCCAGGCCCTCCTGGAGGTAGACCGCCAGGACGAACAGCAGGGCGAAGTACGTCATGGTGGTCATGCCGTGGGCGCAGAGCCACCAGCGGACGACCGGTTGCCGGATCACCTCCTCGGCTATCAGCGGCCGCCCTCCGCGGGCGGACAGCTCTCGCTGGCTCAGCCGGAACGCCACCAGCACCGGAAGGCTCAGCCCCAGGCACACCCAGGTCCAGGCCGGCCACCCCTGATCCGTGCCGAGCAGCAGCGGCACGATCAGGAGCAGGACCGCCGCCGACAGGAGCGCCATCCCCCTCAGGTCCAGTTCCTGTGACTCGTCGCCCTTTTCGTCCCTGGGCATCATCCGCATCGCCGCCGCTATCAGCAGCAGCCCCACCGGGACATTGATCAGGAAGATCGGACGCCAGCCGGTGCCGAAGATGTCCGCCGCAATGAGCACACCCCCCAGGGCCTGCCCCGCCACGGCGCCCCCGGACAGGGCGACGGCGTAATACCCCAGGGCCTTGATCCGCTGCTGACCGGCGAAATGCAGCTGGATGCCGCTGAGTACTTGGGGGACCATCAGGGCCGCCCCGACACCTTGGACGACCCGGGCGATGATCAGTACAAGCGAGTCCGGCGCCAGCGCACAGGCGAGCGATGCCGCGGTGAAGACGGTCATCCCCGTGTTGAAGACCCGGCGGTGACCGTGCAGGGAACCCAGCCGGGCTCCGGTCACCAGGAGGACGGCGTACGCCACCACATACCCGGAAATCACCAGGCCCGCCTCGCCGCCGGAGGCGCCGAGATCACTCTGGATCGACGGCGCGGCGATATTGACGATCGCGGTGTCCACATTGGCCATGAACTGTGCTGCCAGAAGCACCGCGAGCAGCCGCCATCTCCGCGCTGGGCCCGCACCGTCCCGGGCGCCGGGACGTGGCGCGATGACGTGCCGGGGTGCTTCCCCGCTTTCCGTACCAGGAGGCTGTTGTTGCATGGAGAGGTCAGTCCTTGTGAGAGTGCGTCAGGCGGTCGCGTCGATCGGAACCGGTGGCCAGTCGACCGTGGTGAGATCGGGGACCACGAGATCCGCGGCCCGGAGATCCGCGGCGGTGTGCGTCGTCGCGATCCCTACGCAGGCCAGTCCGGCGGCCCGAGCGGCCGCCACACCGGCGGGTGCGTCCTCGAAGGCCACCGCCCGTCCGGGCTCGACCCCCAGCGCCGCGCAGCCCGCCAGATAGCCCTCCGGGTGCGGCTTCCCCTGGCTCACGTCCTCGGCGGTGATCATCACGGCGAAGAGATGCGCGCCGCCCACCAGGTCGAGCAGGGCTCGGGCGTGCTCCCGCAGCCCCGAGGTGACCACGGCCATCGGTACGCCGTCGGCGTGCAGTCTCTTCACCAGTGCCCCGGCTCCCGGTACGGCGTAAGGGGGCGGCATATCGGGGCCGTTGAGATACCCGACGGCTTCGTCGAAGAGCTCGTCGACCGTACTGCCGGGGAAGCGGTGCACATGATCGGCCAGGGCCTCCTGACCGCGCCGCCCCACGAAGGTGGCGAGCAGCGCGTCGTCGACGGTCAGCCCATGGGCCTCGAAGAGCCGGGTCCAGGCGGCACGGCTGCGGTGTTCGGTGGCGATGAGCGTCCCATCGAGGTCGAAGAGCGCCGCTCGGGCCGCCGCGGGCACGCGCTCGGTCTCAGGCTCGGTCTCGGTCTCGGGCTGCGGTGCTTCGGAAGAACCGTGGATCATCGGGGAACTTTCCTTAGGGTTTCGTGTCGCCCCCGTAGGGGACGGTGGGGGTTCGCTCGGTGGGGGTTGGCTCGGTGGGGATTGGCTCGGTGGGGATTGGCTCGGTGGGGGCCGGTGCGCACCGGGGGACGAGGTCAGCCGCGCTCGGCGAAAGCGCCCTCGAGATCCCGGTAGAGGCCCTGCCACGGCGACTGCTTCTGGAGCGCGGTGGCGCCTCGGACCACGGCCGCGTCGTTGTGCCGACGCGCGGCGATCTGCAGGCCGACCGGCACGCCATTGGCCGCCCGACCGACCGGAACCGTCGCGGCGGGGCTGCCTATCAGGTTGAACGGACTGGTCAGCGACCAGCCGACAAAGCGGTCGACCTCCTGGCCCGCCACCTGGCGCGGCCCAACGGTGGTCCGGGTCTCGTCGTTGGGGATGCCCGCGACGGAATTCACCGGGCTGATGACCAGGTCGAACGCGTCGAAGAGGTCCTCAAAGGTGTCCAGCACCTTGGTGCGGACCAGGTCCCCGAGCCGGAAGTCCACGGCACTCAGGGCGGCGCCCGTACGCACGCTCTCCAGGTAGTGCGGGTCGACCACCCGGCCCTGCTCGCCGAGCAGATCGATCCCCTGGCTCCGGCTGACCTCGGCTGACTCCGCATGGCAGAGGGACAGATACCGGCGCCACATGGCGGTCAGCTCCGCATGCGGCAGAGGCAGCCGGAAGTCGACCTCCGTGACCTCGGCCCCGGCCTCCTTGAACGCCGGCAGTGCGGCCCGTACCAGGGATTCGACCTCCGACTCGACCGGATAGCCGCCGAGGTCGGGGCTGTAGGCGACCCGCATCCCGGACAACGACGGCGTCAGGGCCGAAGCGAGCGGCTGGTGCAGCGGGAAGGAGTAGGGGTCCCTCGCATGCGGCCCCGACATCAGGTCCAGGCCGAGCACCGCATCCTCGACCGTGCGGGCCAACGGGGCATAGCAGACCATCGGGTTGAGCCGACGGAAGGCGTTGGGCCGGGCGGGCACGGCCACCCGGCCGAAGGTGGTCATCATCGTGAACACGCCGCAGAAGGCCCCGGGCACCCGCAGCGAGCCGCCCGCGTCGGACCCCTGGGCCAGGGGCACCATTCCCGCGGCGACCGCCGCCGCGCTGCCGCCGGACGACCCGCCCGCGTTCATGGCCAGGTTGAAGGGGGTGGAGGTCGGCCCGAACAGGGCGTTGTCCGTCGTGGCCTTGAAACCGAACTCGGGTGCGTTGGTCTTTCCGACCACGATGGCACCGGCCTCCACCAGCCGGTCCACGCACATGATCGTCTCCTGCGCGACGTCCTCGGCGAACAGCCTGGAGCCGCGGGTCACCCGGACGCCCGCGACCGGATCAAGATCCTTCACACCGATCGGTACGCCGTGCAGCGGCCCCAGCTCCGCCCCCGACACCACGGCCCGCTCCGCCCGTTCGGCCGCGGCGAGCGCCTCGTCCCGGCAGACGGTCACAAAGGCGTTCACCGCGGGATTGAGGCGCTCGATACGGTCGAGACTCGCCCGCACCACTTCCGTCGGCGAGACCTCGCGGTCGCGGATGAGCTCGGCCAGCTGAATTGCCGTCAGAGAAGCTGTACTGTCCATGAAACCGGCCCCCCTCGAGAACGCCGCGGGCACAAGGGTCGCTGCGGTCGGCGTCCGAGTCCCCCCTGAATTCTCCGGACCCCTCCCGGGACCCTCCCGCACTCACTACAAAGAACACCGGGCACCGATCACGGGTTGCACCAGGCCACGACGGGGCCGGACGGCCGGCAACACACCCGCCGTCCGCAGGATCCGCCGACCGATGAAGCATCGCGGCGACGGAAGCGTCGCCGGCCCGGAGCGGCCACCACCGACCGCGGCACGTCCGGTGTCCGGTGTCCCGCCGGCGCCCGCCACACGAGATCCCTGTACACCGGACGCACACAGACGAGACGCACGCGCGCGAGACGTACGCACAGGAGTCGTACGCCCAGAAGACGCTCGGCCATGTGGCCCACGTCACCCCTGCAAGACCGGATGGGCGCGATGATTTTGGAGGGATGCGGCAGTCTCCGTTGACGTACCCATGAAGCAAGAAAGAGGAGCAAGTCCCATGCGCATCGTCATCAGTGAGTTCATGAGCCTCGACGGCGTCGTGCAGGCGCCCGGCGGACCCGACGAGGACACCGACGGTGGCTTCGCCCACGGTGGCTGGTCGCACCCGTTCTTCGATCCGGAGGTGGTGGGCGGTGCCTTCGCCGACGCGCTGACCAAGGCCGACGCGCTGCTGTTCGGTCGCCGCACCTGGCAGACGATGGCCGCGGCGTGGCCGGAGCGGGCCGGCGACCCGTTCGCCGACCGGATGAACGCCCTCCCGAAATACGTCGTGTCCCGGACGCTGGGCGACGACGAGCTGACGTGGGACAACACCACGCGCATCCCCGGCGACCGGGCCGTCGCCCGGATCCGGGAGCTGCACGGGAGCGAGGGCGGCGATCTGCTGGTCATGGGGAGCCCCACGCTCGTGCGCACCCTCCTGGCCGAGGACCTGGTCGACGAGCTCCGGCTCATCATCATGCCGGTGCTCCTCGGCGGCGGAAAGACGATCTTCCCCGACGACGGCGCGCAGCGCACCCTGGAGCTGGTCTCCACGGTCACCAGCGGCACGGGCGTGCAGGTGTGCACCTACCGGCGGGCCGCCTGAGTCACCGCCGGCGCCGCGCCCCGTGGGAACCGAGGCGGCCTTCGGGCCGCACCCCCTCAGCGAATTCCCAGCCCCGCGAGTACCTTGCCGTCGGCGTTCTTCCGCTTCGTCCGCAGCCAGATGTTCATGAACTGGGATGCGAGGCAGTAGCAGATGCACGGCGGGGTGGCGAACATACAGGTCAACGGCTTGGGCTCGTTCACTACCGACGCATCCAATGACGCCGCCAACTGGCGCTGTTCAAGGGCGAATTCACCCAGAACAGCGCCTACGGCGGCGCCGTCGTCGTGCGGCTCGCGCGGTGCCCACCAAGCCCTCGTCCGCGCGTCCTCGCCCGGTCGGCGCGGTCTGCATGAGAGGCGACTTGGCGAGCGTCACCAGCTGGCATGAAAGCTAGACCTGCTGGTGGAGGACGTACGGGCATTCTTCCGGCAGCTGCGCGAGTAGGGCTGAGCCGTCATCTCTGCCCCTGGCGAATCTGCGGCGGGCAGAGAAACCGCATCCGGGGATCTCCCGCGGTCAAGAGTGGAGTCGACGGCATCCCTGCCTCGACAAGGAGACCAGATGACTCAACTCACCACGCTCCCGCCCTGCGCGGAGGAGGGCGACACACCACCCAGCCGCTTCGACGACCATCTCGCGGCACAGCTGCTCGCCCAGCGGATCGTCCTCCTCGGCACACAGGTCGACGACGTGTCGGCCAACCGGGTGTGCGCGCAGTTGCTGCTGCTGTCGGCGGAGGACCCGCGCACCGACATCAGCCTGTACATCAACAGCCCCGGCGGGTCGGTCAGCGCGGGTCTCGCCATCTACGACACCATGCGGCTCATCCCGAACGACGTCTCGACGCTGGCGATGGGATTCGCCGCCAGCATGGGCCAGTTCCTGCTCACCGTGGGGGCGCCCGGCAAGCGGCTGGCGCTGCCGAACGCGCGGATCATGATGCACCAGCCCTCAGCGGGCATCGGCGGCAGTGCCGCGGACATCGAAATCCAGGCGGAAAACCTCCAGTTCACCAAGAAGGCCGTCGAGCGGATCACCGCCGAGCACACCGGGCAGAGCGAGGAGACGATCGCGCGGGACGGCGACCGGGACCGCTGGTTCACGGCCGAGCAGGCCAGGGAGTACGGGATCGTGGACCGGGTGGTGGAGTCGCTCGCCGACATCCGCCCGGCCGCATCGCGCCGACGGATGGGGTTGTGACATGGGCTCGTACACGGTTCCTTACGTCATCGAGCGGACCGCGCAGGGTGAGCGGTCCTACGACGTCTTCAGCCGGCTGCTGAACGAGCGGATCATCTTCCTCGGCACCGAGATCGACGACGGGGTCGCCAATGTGGTCATCGCGCAGCTCCTGCACCTGGAGTCGGCGAGCCCGGAGCAGGAGATCTCGCTCTATCTCAACTCGCCCGGTGGATCGTTCACTTCGCTGATGGCGATCTACGACACGATGACGTTCGTGCAGGCGCCGATCTCCACGTTCTGCGTCGGCCAGGCGGCGTCGACGGCGGCGGTGCTGCTGGCCGGCGGAGATCCCGGGCGACGGTTCGTGCTCCAGCACGCGCGGGTGCTGCTCGGCCAGCCGGCCAGCGGCAGCCGGCAGGGGACGGTCTCCGACCTCAGCCTCGCGGCCAAGGAGATGGCCCGCATCCGCTCGCAGGTGGAGGAGGTCCTGTCCCGCCATACGCATCACGACGTGGCGACGCTGCGCGCGGACATGGACCGGGACAAGGTGCTCACCGCCGAGGAGGCCGTCGCCTACGGGCTCGCCGACGAGGTGCTGAGCCGACGGTTCGCGCTCGTCTGACCCCGCGCGGCCGTGGCCGGAGGCCGGCGAGCCGGCCGGTACGGCGGTGGTGCGCCCCGTCGTACCGGCCGTCGGTCCGGTCAGGCGGCAAGGCAGAGGCCGTCGTACTGCGCCGTGGGCGAGGTGCGGCCCCGGCCCACCCGGCTCCGGGCGTACCGGGCCAGCTCGTCCTGGGCCAGCGAGAGCAGGTCGGTGAGGCCGAGCCCGAGGGCCTGGGCGGCGGCCGCGAGCACCTCGGAGGAGGCCTCCTTGCGTCCGCGCTCCAGCTCCGACAGGTAGGGGATCGAGATCCGGGCCGCCTCCGCGACGTCCTTCAGCGTGCGTTCCTGGGCGAGGCGCTCGCGCCGCAGCGCATCGCCGACGAGGTCGCGCCACAGCGGCTCCCTCGGCGCGGGTGTCTGAGGGGCTCCCGCCGGCCGCTGCGGGGCACGGGTCGCCGCACCGGAACCGGGCGGCGAGGACTGCGGGCGCAGGGGGATGACGCGGGCTTCGTTCGGCGCATGAGTGCTCACCCCTTCAGCCTAGGGATCCCGGGCGCCGGGGGAAGGGAGCGGCGTTCTGCCCTGGGTGAAGCCGTGCGGGCGGACTGGCGGTGTCGCGAGCCGGTGAACCTGTCCGGTCACAGCACTACGTCAGAACCTGGTCCGGCTGGGCCTACGTCGCCTTCGTCATAAACGTGTTCTCCCGCATGGTCGTCGGACATGACGCCGTTCTTGTGGGTGAGGCAGTCGGCGCGCCTGCCAATTGCCACTACCGACTCATTTCGTTCTCAGCTTGCGGCTTCCGGCCCGGTTCTTCGCGATGTTTCGTGTCTTCTTCCTGTTGCCTGACTCGGCGAGCAGGGCGAGTACCACCGGCGACGTCGACACCTCGGCGAGGACGCGCTGCATCCAGTCCGTGACCTCCGCCAACTCGGCCGGTGTCGGCGCGTGACCGTCCTCGATGGACAGGTAGAACAGCCAGTCGTGGATGCGGCGGCGGATGAACTCGCGGTACCCCTCCGCCTTGAGCTGGTCGATCTCCGGCAGTAGTTCGGCCGACCACTGCCGGAACTCGGCACTGCCGGTCACCTTCATCGCGATCCTGTCCACGAGGGCGACCACCGCCGTCTTGGACGCCATCTCGTTGGGGTCGCGCAGGATCGTGGCCACGATCGCACGGTCCCGGTCGCGGCTCCGCGAGGAAGCGGTCACCGAGACGACGTGTCGGTACGCGGACGATCGCACGTGCTCGTCCGCGACGGCATCGTCGACGTCCACGTCGAGGATGCCGGCCCCCGCCAGCAACTCGGCCACATCGGAATGCAATGTCATCGCTTCATCCCTTCTCGCAGGGCCGGACTCCACATCGCGGGCATCTTCCTCTGGTCCGCACGCTGATCCAAACGAAACGGCCTGGCCAGATGGCAGCCGGACGGCGTTCGACAGCCGGTCCATATGGCTGCTCGCCTCACGTTGGGTGCCGTGGACTACGTGTGTGTACACGTCCATCGTGATTACCTGGCCACCCGACAGCCCTGGTCAGGATGTTTTCGCTGATCAGGGGCGGAGTGGCGGACGAGGCGGCCCGTACGCCGGGTTCTGTGCCCCGATGCGGAGGCTTGCGCCCCCGGATGAGTGGCCACGTAGCAAAAATCTCTCCCGCAGCCCACAGTTGGCACGGCCGGAATTCCGAGCTACAACAACACCCCCTGGCAGGAAGACCCGTCGGGACGCTCGGACGGATTGGTGTGAATGTGGCTACGGTCCTGGACAAGGGCGCTGGTGCACCTGGAAAGCGCTGGGTTGTCCGCTACCGGGAGCCCGGCGGGCGCAGTGCCCGGCAGCGCCAGAAGGCATTCGACCGCAAGAAGGATGCGGTGGACTTCGCCACGAAGGTGGAGAACGTCAAGCGCGAGAACACGTACATCGACCCGAACGCCGGCAAGGTTTCCCTGCGTCGCTATACCGAGGACTGGCTCAACGGAGTGCTCATGTCGGGCGGCACCTGGGAATCGTACGAGCGCATCCTGCGGCTTCACGTCCTGCCGTACCCGGGGCGCAAGACGATCGCTCAGGTAACGGCCGCCGATGTGGAGGAGCTGTACGCGCGGTGGGCGAAGGGCTCGTCCACACCGAACACCCCCGACGCGCGCAGCATTGCACTGCCATCGCTCTTCTCCCACGCAGTGCGCCACAGGCGTATATCCAGCAACCCGGTCAAGGAAGCGGAGAAACCTGATAATCCGGTGGTTCCGGTCGACGAGCGCAGCCTTCCCAGCCTCGAAGAGATCAAAGCCATCGCACAGGCCATCGGATCGCGCTTGGAACGGCGGTGATCAGACGGGCAGTGCCGAAGGCTCCGGTTCACCTCCGCCTGCGCGGAGAGCACTCCCTGCCTTCCTCCTGGCCCTCCTCGATCCACGGTTCACCTCCGCCTGCGCGGAGAGCACCCTTCGCGACCTGCGACGCTACATCGGCTTTGCTTTTCCTTTAATCAAGGAGCAGGGGCTGATCACCCAGTTCAACCTACCGTGACTGCACCCTGACCAGCACACACCGACCCTCCATGCGCGCCCGATCACGGCGGCACAGTACGCGGCGAAACAAGACGTGACGCAGTCCACCTACCGCCCCAAATACATGAGCATGACGTGGCGTTGTCGCCTCGCGGGCGTCCGGGTCGGCATCCACTGTCAGTGCTGGGTGCTATCCCTTGAGGAACCTCTTCTCCGCGTGGTGATGGGAGCAACATGGTGAGCGGAGCAGTCGATGCGCGTCTTTGGGGAAAGAGTAAGGGGCTACCGCAGACGTATCCGGCGGTTTGCCACTTACTGGACACAGCGGCGACGGCTGGGGCGTTATGGGACCAAACGCTCACCGCGTCGGCTCGCGAGCGCCTGGCTGAGGCGTCGGGGATGCCGGTGGACCGGTGCCGACGTCTGGTGTGCCTTTGGGCCGGCCTGCACGACGTCGGGAAGATCATCCCTTCATTCCAGGCGCAGGTTCCACAGCGATACGCCTTGCTGCGCGGCGATGCTTCGTACGAGCAGGCGTCGGATATCGAGAGCCATGGCTTCCGGCATGACGTTGCCACGCAGTGGGCGCTGACGGAGATTTTCGAGGGCTGGGGCTACCCGGTGTCGAAGAAACTTCGACGATCCGTTCACCACCAGGTTGCCCAGTTACTCGGCGGCCACCACGGCCGGGTGCATCGTGCGCTCAAGGCACATGAACTCCGCTCCCCTGATGCTTACGCTCGTGAGCTGGGCGGCCGCGGTTGGCGGGACCAGCGGCTCGCTCATGCCGAGGCGCTGAGGCAGCTGACAGGGAGCGGTGCGGAAGATGTGCCGCTCGCACCGCTGCCTGCACATGTGGCCGTGGTGCTGCTGGGTTTGGTGGTGGTCGCGGACTGGCTGGCCAGCCAGGAAGAGGCGATTACTGCGCGGCTGCCGGGGCCCGGGTGGCGTGCAACCGATGAGGCTCTGCAGGCGCACTGGGCGATGGCTGTCGCGGGAGCTGCGCCTCTGGTGGCTGATGCGGGGCTGGGTGTAGCGGAGTTTCCGGTGCGGTTGTTCGCGGAGCAGTTCCCGTTCGCGCCGAATCCGCTGCAGGCGTCGGTGGCGGAGGAATTGCCAGCGCTGGTGGACGGTCCGGGCCTGCTGTTGGTGACTGCTCCGACGGGGGAGGGAAAGACGGAAACGGCCTTGCATGCCGCGTCGTTGATGGCGCGCAGCGCAGGCGCTTCAGGTGTGTTCTTCGCGCTGCCAACCATGGCTACCGCTGATGCGATGCATCAACGTGTGGCGGATTTCGCGATGCGGAACGTTGAGGGTGATCGGTCCCTGGCATTGCTGCACAGCATGGCGTGGCTGAGCGAAGCTTGCGCCGTGCCGACCGGCAACGAGTCCAACGGCGGTTCGGAAACCACCATCAGCGATCCGCGGACGCAGATCACGGCCGGTCAATGGTTGAGGGGCGGCAAGAGGGGGCTGCTGGCACCCCTGGCAGTCGGAACGATTGATCAGGCGCTGACGGGCGTGCTGCCGGTTCGGTATAACGCGCTTCGGCTGGTGGGACTGTCGAACAAGGTCCTGGTGGTGGACGAGGCCCACGCCTACGGCCCGTGGATGCACAGTCTCCTGGTTCGCCTGCTGGAGTGGCTGGGCGCCTGCGGTGCTCCGGTGGTGCTGTTGTCCGCGACGTTGTCAGGTCGTACGGCGGTGTCGCTGGTGGATGCCTACCGACGTGGTTGTGGGCATCGTGAGCCCTCCGATGTGGTGCCGGTGTATCCGGGCTGGGTGTACGTCAACGGGCGGACAGGTGGTGTGTCACAGCCGTACGCGGTGGAGGGGAGCCAGCCCCGGCGTGTCGAGGTGACGTCGATTCCGGTTCGATGGGGTCCGGCGAGCGCCGGTGTGATGGGCCGCGAGGCGGCTGTGGTGGAGCAGTTGCGGCCTCTGGTGGAGCGGGACGGGTGTGCGCTGGTGTGCTGTACGACGGTGGCCGAGGCGCAGCAGACGTTCCGCATGCTGAATGAGGTGTTTCCTTCGCTGGCGGAGGCGGAGGACGGTTTGCTGTTGTTGCATTCGAGGTTCCCGGGTGCACGGCGGGCGGAGATCACGCGGGCTTGTGAGCGGGCCTTCGGGAAGCCGGGGAGTGAGGGACGGCGTCGTCCTCGAGTGTCAGTGCTTGTGGCGACCCAGGTAGTCGAGCAGTCGCTCGATCTGGACTTCGATGTCGTGATCAGCGATCTGGCGCCGGTGGCACAGTTGTTGCAGCGGGTGGGACGCTGCATGCGACACGACAGAAGTGGGTTGAGCCCGGCAGAGGGCGGCAGGCCAGACTGGGTGGGTGACCGGCCTCGCCTTACTGTGCTGGACCCCATGACCGATGACAACGTCAGGGGTAAGGCGCCACGGTCGTGGGGTTCGGTCTACGACCAGGCGTTGCTGACGCGCACCAGTGAACTCCTGCAGGACCGTGCCGGCCGCGGGATCGCCGTGCCGGGTGATGTGCAGGAGCTGGTCGACGAGGTCTACGCGGAGGATTTCGGGGACCGGCTGGCTGATGCGGTGAAGCGTGACCGGCTGGTGCGGGAGGACGCGGAGCGGTGGGGGGCCGTGCTGGCGGAGGAGTCGCTCGCACAGATGACGTTGATCAATCCGCCGATGGGCATGGTCGACCTAGCCGAGGTGAGCCGGGATGGGGACATGGTGGACGAAGCGTTGTTGACGACTCGACTGGGCGCGGACTCGGAGCGGGTGGTGTGCACCTATGAGCAGACCGATGGCTCCGTGACTCTGGACGCTGAGGGCGATGTTGCGGTGCCCGGGTGGGGTGCCAGCCGGCCGCTGTCTGTCGCGGACGTGCGCGCGGTGGTGCGGCAGTCGGTTCCGATCCCGGGCGGGTGGCTGCGCGAGCGTGGCACAGATCAGCAGGTACCGGAGTCGTGGGCGAAGCGTGCGGCGTTGCGCGAGTTGAGTGTCCTGCGGATGCGGCGACCAAAAGAAGATGACGTGTGGTCATGCCAGGTCGGAGGTCGATCAATTTCGATCAGCCCCGTTGGGATTTTGCGTTCCTGAGGCACCCCTCCCTCACGCTTCCTATCGTATGAACACCTCTTCAGGCACGCCGCGGCGTGCCCGAAGAGGCCACCCCCGCCTGCGCAGGTACGACACCGTTAGCGGGCGTTGATACGCCTCCATCACGCGGGTCACCCCCACTCTCGCGGGGAGGTGGACGAGCTTACTGAAACCCTTCGTCGTAGAGGTGACATGTCTGCTGAACTCCACGATCTGCTCACCGAGCCGGACTTTCCAGTCCGTTGGACGGATACGGCGCCAGGGGGCGACCACCCGGAGGCTGTCGGCTTGCGGCAGCTGTTCTTACGCGCGCACGAAATCAGTGCTCTGGCCATACCGCTGCCGCCGGCCCTATCCGGGCTGTATCGGATCCTGTACGCACTGACCGCCCGCATCACCGAGCTCGACGTTTCCGACAACTGGCACGCAGAGCGCGACGCCATCGTGCAGTTGGGGCACTTCGATCCGGCCGACGTCGACCGCTACTTCGGTGCGTACCCGGACCGCTTCCGCCTCTACGACCCGGCGCATCCCTTTCTCCAGGACCCGCGTCTGACGGAGGAGTGCGACAAGCCGGCCGGGCTCAACAAGCTCGTCACTACCAGGCCCTCCGGCTCCAACCACGCCTGGTTCCAGCACAGCGTCGACGCACGACCGCACCCCGTCTCTCCAGCGCAGGCACTGCAGCACCTGATCGTCTGGCGCTACTACGGCCCGTCCGGTCGCTGCGCAGCACGCACCGTACGGGGCACGAAGGAAGCGAACTCCACCGCAGGACCATTGCGCAGCGCACTGTCCTACCACCCGCTGGGACGCACGCTGTTCGAAACGCTGTTGGCCGGTCTGCCGGAACCCGACCGCGCACGACGCTACGTTCGCGCCGAGGATCCCTGTCCCTGGGAGCGCGACACTCCGACCGACCCACTCACCCTCAAAGGGGCCGTCACCGGACCGATGTCGAAGCTGGTCGGCCACAACCAGCATGCGCTGCTCCTGGTCCCCGACGCGCAGGGCGCCCAGACGGTGAACGCATACATCAGCTGGGCGTATCGCGAGCGCATCCCACGCGATGACGACTATGTGATCTGGCAGACGAGCCAAGCGGGCAACCGCTACGCCCGCTATGCCGACTGCCGACGCGGCCTGTGGCGTGATCTGGACGCTCTGCTGCTCAAAGAGCCACCCGGCGTGGAAACCCGTCGGCCACCGGTCATTCCCACGGCGATCGATGTCTTCGACGACGAGCAGGGCCTGCGGATACAGGCGCTGGGCATCGACCAGGAGGGCCAGGCCAAAGATAAGCAGGTCGTATCGGCGATCACCCCGCCCGTCGTTCAGTTGATGGAGGAGCGCGACGGCATCCAGGCGCGGTTGGTCGGCGACCTGCGGCTCGCCGGAGAGCGCGCCGGTCGGCGTCTGGACCGTGCTGTCAAGAAGGCGTGGGCGCTGTTCAGCAATACCGCCAAGGCGGAGGACTGCGCCTGGTCGGCCGCTGCGGCCGCGCATTACTGGCCGGCCGCCGAGTCGGAGTTCTGGCAGCGGCTGCAACAGCGGCACTTCGAAGGTGCCGCCCAGGTATTCCGGTCCATCACGGAACGCATCTATGACCAGGTCACGAAGACCGCAGCCGGCACCGCGCGAGGCGCACGGGCCTGTGAGTCCGCGCGGATCGAGCTCTATGGAGGCCGCCCCAAGAAGACCCCAGGTCCATAGCCACCCTTGCCTGCTGGAGAACCCAGATGACCGACAACTCCCCCGAACCGACTGTGCCCGCCGAGCCTCAATACGGCCCATCTCCATGGTTGGTTCAAGCCCGTACGTTCGTCGGCGGCATCATCGCCGCGACCGCCAACGACGGCGGATCTCGCTCCGCCCTGCGCAGCGGCGTCGGCAAAGATCTGGACAACGTGCCGCGGATGCACCGCATCGTCGCTCCCCGCCTCCCACCGGCCGTACTGAACGACGAGGACGGTCAACGGGCCTTCTACACGGTGGCTGCCCTGATCGCCGCCTACCACCGGCCCGGCACCACAGGATCGTCGCAGGAGACGGGCGAACAGCCAGGTGACGAGCTCGCGGGCGCATCCAGCCAACTTCCCGCTGCCGACGACGCGTCCATGCAGAAGGGCAGCACAACATGCCCGACCGATGATGCTGATCTGGCGCAGCCCGTGAACGGCGCGGCGGCCGAAGCGCGGCGGCGTGAACACTTCGGCGTAAGCCTCGGTGCCGCCTACGCCGCGGCCGTCGCTGCCGGTCCACGCAACGGCATCCGCGAGAACACTGCGGAGACGCGTTTGAATCTGCTGAGCAAGCAGAGCGTCTCCGGTGTGCACCGTCACCTGCCGGCTGCGGCACGGCAGCTGTGTGACCGGAACAGCCCGCCGGACTGGGCGCGGCTGTTGGTCGACTTGCGGAGCTGGCCACAGCAGCGTCGTCGTGTCACACGCCGCTGGTTGCAGGACTTCCACCGCGGCCTCAACGCAGCCGCTCTCGAAGCAGCCCGTCGAGCCGACGGCGCCGCTGAACCATCCTCCGGCTCCGGCGACGAAAACTCCGGTACGTGACCTCTCCCCCAACTAACCCCGCCTTTCAAGGAGACTCCTCATGACCGGCACCATCACCGCTCTTCCCGACGTCCCGGGGCGGTTTCTCGACATCCACGTACTGCAGAGCGTCCCTTACGCCAACTTGAACCGCGACGACACGAATTCGGTCAAAAGGGTTGAGTACGGCAACTGTGAACGCACCCGGGTCAGCAGCCAGTGCTGGAAGCGTGCCGTCCGCCGCTACTTCCAGCGCACCATCGGCGAACAGGCTCTGCGCACCCGTCGGTTCGGCGAGAGCGTGGAGCGGCTGCTCAGCGAGGAACGCGGCTGGCCCAAAGACCTGGCGCGGCGTGCCGGCCAGCACATTGCTGCGGGCAGCAGCATCAAGGCCGACCCTCCCTCCCAGGACGACCCGGCCTGGAGCACCAACGCCATGGTCTACGTCCCAGACATCGCCATCGCCGAACTCGCACAACTCGCGGAAACACACCGTGAGCTGATCGAGAAGGCCAAGGACATGAAGAAGGGCGTCAAGAGCGTCCTGCCACAGGACGACATCGATGCAGTACTGCGCAGCCGCAACGGGGTCATCAACCTCTTCGGCCGCATGCTCGCCGAGATCGATGACGCAGGCGTCGACGGGGCTGTACAGGTTGCCCATGCGCTCACCACGCACGGCACCGACGTGGAGATCGACTATTTCGCCGCGGTCGACGACATCACCGATGCCTGGCGTGACACAGCTGGCAGCGCCCACCTGGGCAGCAACGAATTCAGCGCGGGGGTGTTCTACCGTTTCGCCACGCTTGACCTGGCCGACCTCCTGCGCAACATCGGCGGCGACGTGGACGCCGGTCGCACCCTGACGGCTGCGTTCGCTGAAGCGTTCATGCTGTCTCTGCCCGAAGCGAAGAAGACTTCGACCGCCCCGCACACCATCCCCGACCTGGTGCAGATCAGTGTCCGCACCGACCGTCCACTGTCGTACGCCGCAGCATTCGAGAAGCCGGTGGGCGCCGACCGCAGCGGTGGATTCGCCCAGCCCTCGCGGCAGGCGCTGTCCCAATATGCCCAGGCGGCCGGACGTCTGCTGGGCCCACGCGGCGTGCTGCACGCCGGATGGGCGAGCGTGGATGACAAGGAGCTGTCCGGCCTGGGCTCACGTGCGGACTCCTTCGGCCAGCTCATCACCGAGGCCGTCACCGCGGCGCTGGGTGGCGAGACCGCGTGAGTGTCCCTGACCCTGCCGCGCCAGGGCTTTTGCTGCACTTGGCCGGGCCGCTGCAGTCTTGGGGAACGCGCAGTCACTACAACGAACGTGACACTGCCCCCCACCCGACGCGCTCCGGTGTCATCGGCCTGCTCGCCGCCTGCCTCGGCCGCAAGCGCAGCGAGCCGGTGGACGACCTGGCACGGCTCTCGCTCGTAACACGCTCAGACCGTCCCGGCGTAGTGCTCCGAGACCTGCACACCGTCGGCGGCGGCCTGCCGTCGAAACTGACGGTCACCACCGCCGAGGGCAAAAAGCGACCGCCCTTGCAGAGCACGCTCCTCACCCACCGCTCCTACCTGGCCGATGCGGCGTTCATTGCATGCCTCACCGGCCCCCAGCACATCCTGGATGCCTGCCACGAAGCATTGCTCCACCCCCATTGGCCGCCCTACCTAGGGCGCCGCTCCTGCCCCCCGGAAGGCCCGCTCCTCATCGGCCTGTGGACGCAGCCCCTGCACCACCTGGTGTACCTGCCCCTGTCACGGCACCCCGGCACACGCCCCACCCGCATCGCCTTCCAAGGCGACGCCCCCCTCAACCAGCTGCCCGCCCCTCACACGGCCGGCGAACACAACAGCAGCGAAGCGGTCGACGGAACCGCAGCCGTCAGCGAGATCAACGACGACCCACAAGGCCGTGCGCCAGGTGGCCGAACCTTCCGCGCCCGTGACGTCTACCAGCGCACCCTCACCCTGCCGAACGACCAGTGCGCCGGCATGGGAACCGCCTACCTCAACGCCCTCGCCGCCTACACCGACGATGTCCGCCGCAAAGGAGCCGCGCGATGACCACCCTGTGGCTCACCCGCATCCTGCCCAACCTGGCCGCCCACGAGGTACGACGTGACCTCGCCAACGCCGTCAGCATGCACCACCGCCTCATGAAGCTCTTCCCAGACGGCATAGGGCCCCAGGCCCGCCAGCGGCTGGGAGTCCTCTTCCGCACCGAGGACAACGATTCCTCCCCCGCCATCCTCCTGCAAAGCCAGGTCCGCCCCGACCTGAACCGGCTCCCCGCCACCTACGGCCACGCCGCCACCAAGGACCTCAGCCCCCTCCTGCACGCACTACGGCCCGGCCTCACCGTCAGGTACCGCATCACAGCCAACGCAGTACGCAAACCCGGGCACACCACCCGCGCCGCCACCGGAGCACCAACAGCCATACCGCTCACCGGAGCCGACGCCGACCAGTGGTGGCAACGCCAAGCTGAGGAAAACAGCGGCCTCCACCTGGACGCCGCGCACTCCACCCCGCTCGATACCGCCCGCGGCACCCGCGCCGGCGACAAACGCCCCGTCATCCACGCCCGCACCAGGTTCGACGGCACCGCGCGCATCAAAGACGCCGACCTGCTGCGCCGGCGCATCCTCGACGGCATCGGACGCGGCAAGGCATACGGCTGCGGCCTCCTCACCCTGGCCCCCGCAACCGGACGGTCCACATGACCGAACAGCCGGCCGCACGACGCAAACTCGCCGCACCCACCGTCGCCATGCTTCCCCGCATCGCCGACTCCCTCTCCTTCCTCTACCTCGACATCGTGCGGGTCCAGCAAGACGACACCGGCGTCTGCGCCGTCGTCACCACAGAACAACGAGGCACCGAACTGGTCTACCTGCCCACCGCAGCCCTCAGCTGCGTGCTTCTCGGCCCCGGCACCAGCATTACCGCACGCGCCCTGACAACCCTCGTCCGCCACGGCACCAGCGTCATCGCAACCGGCGCCGGCGGCGTCCGCACCTACAGCGCCACCATCCCCGACTCCCTCAGCACCCGCTGGCTAGAACACCAAGCCCGCGCCTGGGCCAACGACAACGAACGCCTCGCCGTCGCCACCCGCATGTACGAGCACCGCTTCGGTCCCGGGACCGTCCCACCCGGCACCACCCTCACCAGCCTCCGCGGCCTGGAGGGCCAACGCCTCAAAGCCCTCTACAAACTCCTCGCCCAACAACACAAAATCGGCCGCTTCAAACGCGTCTACGACCCTGCGAAATGGGACGAACAAGACCCCGTCAACCTCGCCCTGTCCTCCGCCAATACCTGCCTGTACGGCATCGTCCACGCAGCCATCGTCTCCATGGGCTGCTCCCCCGCCCTGGGATTCGTCCACAGCGGCAATCAGCAAGCCTTCGTCTACGACATCGCCGACCTCTACAAAGCCGAACTGACCATCCCGCTCGCCTTCACCCTGCACAACACTCCCCAGCCCGAACAAGCAGCCCGTCGCAGCTTCCGCGACCGCCTACGCCTGTTCCGCCTCATGCCCCGCATCGTCTCCGACATCCAGCACCTCATCAATCCCGACGAATCCCGCGAACAGCCCGACTCAGAAGAAGAATTGGTAGACCTCTGGGACCCGATCTCGGGAGTCATCCCCGGGGGCGTCAACTACGCCGCCGACGGGCGATAGCCACAACGCAACGAGGCATCACATGCCATCAATGATCACCCTCACCATGACCGCCGTCCCCGACCATCTGCGAGGTGCACTGACACGCTGGCTCCTGGAAGTAACACCAGAGCTCTACGTCGGCACAGTCTCCGCGAAAGTCAGAGACGAACTCTGGAATGCCGTCAGCGCCTGCGTTGCCGACGGCATCGCAGTCCTCGCCTACCCCGCCAACAACGAACAAGGCTTCACCCTACGGACAGCCGGCCAACGACATCGGCACGTACGCGACTTCGACGGACTCACACTCGTCGCTTTCCGACACCGCGAAGCCCCCGAGGGAATAGGTCAAGAAGTAGCAAAGCCCTTCTAACTATGCAGGTCGCGAAGGGTGCTCTCCGCGCAGGCGGAGGTGAGTCGAACAGCAAAGCGCCCCGCCGACGAGGGCGGGGGTGCTCTTTGCGCAGGCGGAGGTGAGTCGATCGTCGCGAATGCCGCATTTCTCGCTTCAGGGTGCTCTCCGCGCAGGCGGAGGTGAGTCGTCGTGGGGCAACGGAGGGGGACTCTTTACGGCGTGCTCTCCGCGCAGACAGAGGTGGATCGGCGCTTGGACCGGCTGCTCAGACGCCTTCGACAGCTGCCTACCTCTGGGATTTTTCAGGGACTTTCAGCCCCGTCAGAGGGACTTTCAAGGGACTTTCGGCTGCCTAACGCGGCAAGCGCTTGAAAGGTCAGAAAGGGCCTCCGATGCAGGTCAGAGGCCCTATCCGAAGTGAAGCCCCAGGTGAGGGCGGACGAGTTGGCCTGTACGCCGGGTACAGCTCGACCTCTGACATCTGCGGCACGCCCAGGGCCTTTCGCGAGGAGCCCCAGCCACGTCGTCGGTTGACCGAGCCGGACATGGGAAGCCGAGCATTGCTCGCGACGACCGCGAACTTCCCTCCGCGCGCTTAACTGGGACATCCCATGATAATTATGCTCCTTTCCGTGCAATATTCGTCCGCTACACCAACTGTCGCCCCAACCCTGCGGCCGCACGGACGCTGCAGAGCGCTTCGATGGCACGCTTCGGCGCCCCATCGTCGATGACGCAACTCAAGGCTCTCTCCCGAGTTGCCGCGTAGCCAAATCATCAACCCGAGCCTGCATTTGGCGCGGCCGGAATTCCGAGCTACAACAACACACCCTGGCGGGAAGACCCGTCGGTGACGCTCGGACGGATTGGCACGGAATTGGCGACGGTAGTGGACAAAGGTGTTGGTGCGCCCGGCAAGCGATGGCTCGTACGGTACCGGGAGCCCGGTGGGCGTAGCGCTCGGCAGCGTGAGAAGGCGTTCGACCGCAAGAAGGACGCGGTGGATTTCGCCACCAAGATGGTGAACGACAAGCGGGAGAACAGCTACGTCGATCCAGCTGCCGGCAAGGTGTCGGTGCGGCGCCATGCGGCCGACTGGCTCGCTCTGAAGCCCATGGCTGCCGGCACGGAGGAGTCCTACGAGCGCATCATTCGTCTTCACGTCCTCCCGCAGCTGGGGAAGAAGACCATCTCCCAGGTCACTGCAGCCGACGTGGAGGAGCTGCACGCGCTCTGGCGCCGGCCGGGCGCGATGCCCAACACGATAGATTCCCGCCGCATTGCCCTGTCAGGGATGTTCTCTCACACGGTTCGCCACAAGAGGATCCGCGAGAATCCGGTCAAGCGGGCTGAGAGGCCCGCCAACCCCATCATGCAAGTGGATGAGAGGTCACTTCCCAACTTCGATGAGATTTCAGCCTTGGCCAAAGAGATTGGTCCACGCCTGGAGCCTGCTGTGTGGGTCATGGCGTGCTGCGGGTTGCGAATCGGAGAGTCACTGGGAGTCTTTCGGGAGGACATCGCCGACGGCACGTTGCGTTGCCGACGGCAGGTTGTACGTATCAAGAATTCCTCAGGCAAGTACGTTGCCCTCTACGCCCCGTTGAAGCATCGGAAAGAGGGCGCATGGCGCGATATACCGCGCCCGCCACCCTGGAGCCGATTGCCGAAAGGCTGCCCATTCGGAATCAGGCCGGAGGCATGATCCACCCGGAACTTTTCCGTAAGTCCTGGGATCGCGCCCTGAAGCGCCTCGGGCTTCTCGACTGCAACCCGCACGACCTGCGGCACAAATGGGCCACCGTGACCTTGAGCAACGGTGTGCCCCTCCACGAGGTGTCGCAGTGGACGGGCCACAGCTCCATCAAGATCACGGTGGACCGCTACGGCCACCTCACCCTCGACGGCAGCAAGCGCTGCCGTCAGATCATCGAGGCCACCTTCGGGGTGCAGATGCTCAGCGGATTCCCAGCTGCCACAGCACCCGGCGCTGAGTTGGTGCTGGCCTAGCCGGGAAGTAGAGGTAGCAGACACCTCCGCTACCGCTTCTGACCTTGCCTTTTTCGTCGTAGCGCTTCGTCCTCAGCCAGATGTTCTCGAACTGCCGGCGCTTGTAGACACGCCGTGCGGCCTGGTCGCTGGGCGACGCCGGGTCGTTGGCGATGACGTCGCCGGCCTTGGTGAAGCCGATGACGGTCATCAGATGGCCGGCGGTGCCGTACCCCGCGCCGTCCAGCTCGGTCTTGAGGAAGGACTGGGACGTTATGACCGGGATGCCCGCGTGGACGAGGCGCTCGGCGTCGGTGAGGGAGCTGAGGCGGGTGACGACCGACTGGAGGCCCTCGTACGTGGCGGCGTAGGCGGCGTTGAAGGGCCAGTTGCCGCAGCCCTCGTACTGGTAGTCGAAGGTGTGCCGGGCTGCGTGGCAGACCTGGGGGTCGGCGTAGGCGGGGTCGACCCAGGCCAGGTCCTCGGCGGTGGGCCTGCGGCCCCAGGACTCGATGATCATCTGGGAGGAGGTGGGGCTGCACCATGCCTCTCCCCCGTTGTCGTACTCCGGGTACTGCCCCTTGTGGATCTCCTGCGAGTAGCGCGGCACGGCCAGCTCCCGGCCGACCAGGCCGGGCTCGGAGGCCGGCACCTCGAAGCGGTCGGGGATGTCGGATGCCATGGCGCCCAGCCGCCACACGGTCGGGGTGAGCCAGCCGGTGGGCCTGCGGTAGCCGGCGGGCTTGCGGTAGAGGGTCACCCGCAGCGTGTACGAGGCCAGGCGGAGGCCGCTCGAAGGGGTGTCGATGGCGAAGGTGTCGGTGGAGATGCTGCTCGTGCCGTCCTTCTGGTCGTCGACGGAGGTCCGGCGGATGTCGCCCTCGCCGTCGCCCGACGTCCACCGTCCCATGACGTACCAGGGGGTGTGGCCACCATTCGTGTACGTCCCGCGCAGCTCCACGGCGATCCAGGTGCCGGCCGGGGTGTGCGCGTTCCAGGAGGCGACGACCTCGGTGGCCGGGACCTTCAGGGTGCGCACCGGGGCGGTCCAGGTGGCGTACTCCCAGGTGGCGGTCTTGCCGGTGTGCGGGTCCTGGTAGTCGACGGTGCCTTGGGGCCGCGTGATACGGATGCCGGGGCGGGCGCCGTGCGCGACGCCGGTGCCCAGGTGCTTGCCCGCGTGCCAGTCGGCCGCGGTGGTCGAGGCGTGATAGTCCACGAGGCTCTTCGATCTGCGGGGCGCGGCGCTCTCCTCGGAGGCACCCGTGGCGGTACGAGGGGCCGTCCGGGGCTCCTCGGCGGCATGCGCCAAGGGGGTGGCGCCCGCCGCGGCGGCGAGCGCGGCGGCCAGGACGGTGCGCCGGGGTGCGGAGCTGGTCATATGGAGGTCCCCCAGTCGGATGCGGGCGATCGGGTGCAAGGGGTCGGGCCGGGACAGCGGGCGGGCACGTGCATGACAGCGATGGCCCAACTATCTCCGTTCACCACGGGCTTCGGCCAGCGGTTCGGCGCGCGTCGCCGCAGGAATATTGGTGTGGACCACTGACGTACGCTGACGGGGTGGAACACGATCTGACCCCGCTCGCCGCCCGGCTGCGCGCCCTGCCGCCCTCCTGCGGGCCGGTCCGGCTGATCGCGGTGGACGGGCACGCGGGGTCGGGCAAGAGCACCTTCGCCGCCCGGCTGGCGGATGCGCTCGGCGGGGCGCCGGTGGTGCACACCGACGATCTGGCCACCCATGACGAGCTGTTCACCTGGGACGAGCGGTTCCGGGAGCAGGTGGCGGAGCCGCTGTCCCGGGGCGAGAGCGGGCACTACGGGGTCTACGACTGGGTCCGGCGCGCATTCACCGAGCGGCGGGAGGTGGCTCCCGCGCCCGTGGTGCTGATCGAGGGCGTCGGCAGCGGCCGTCGTGCGCTGCGTCCGTATCTGGCATGTCTTCTGTGGATGGAACTGGCGCGCGAACACTCATGGGAAAGGGGTCAACTCCGGGACGGGCCGGGCCTTTCGGTCTTCTGGGATGGCTGGATCCGTGCGGAGCGCCGGCACTTTGCGGCGGACCCCTCACGTCCATACGCGGATCTCCTGGTTCACCAGGGACAGCTGGGGTACGAGGTACGTGTGGGGCCGTCCGGAGGCTCATGATCACCCCCGGATTTCACCCTCCGTAACGGCATACGGCCGGGACGCGGGGAGGTGACGACAGGGTCCCGCCGAGTGCGCCAACTCGGCTTGACCTAGGGGGCGTACAGGACTTACGTTCTCAATGTGCGGTTCAACGGACCGCCCGCAGACGCGAAGCCCCCGGTTGTTCCCCCGTGATCGGGGGCTTCGTTCTGTGCGAAATCCCTCCGGGATCCCCTCTCCGGGCCGCCAGAGGCCGCCCGATCCTCACCCTCGGTGACCATACTCTTCGCGCCGCAAAGCGCCACCGCTCCCGCCGCTCTCCCCCGTGCCGCCCTCTTCGGCCTGCACCGATCCCGCGGGTACGATGCGTGTCTGTGCCTGTACAGGGCCCGGACCGCTGTGCGTGCCGCGACGGACAACTCCCGCCCGCCGTACGACGGTTCGGGCGGCGGCGGTCCGGCACACACCCGGCGGCGCACACCTCGGGGGGACGTTTTGTGGGGGGACGGGATGGATTTCGGCACTCAGGGCTCGCCCGCCCCGGCCGAACTCGCCTGGCTGCGCGCGGTCGACGCCTACACCGTGGGCGCGTATCCGCAGGCCGAGGAGGAGTTCCGGGCCGCGGTCGGGCTCGATCCCACGATGGCCGACGCCTGGCTCGGACTGCACGCGCTGCGCGCCGACACCTCCATCGCGCTGCTGCGGATGCACCAGCACCGCGAGCGCTTCGGGGAACAGCGCACCCGCCACCGACGCACCCTCAACTCCTGGTACTGGCTGGGCTGGTGGGTCCAGCCGGTGCTGGAGACCGGCCGCGATCTGCTGCTCGCGCACGCCTCCCACTGGCTCGACGGCCGCCATGTCGCCGAACTCGACCAGGCGCTGGCCGGCTGCCCGCCGGTCGACACCGACCCCCAGGTCCGCTTTCTGCACGCCTGCCGCGCCTACCTCGTCAAGGACTGGGACCAGCTCGTACGGCACACCGAGCCGCTGCTCGCCGACCCGGTGCTGGGTATCGAGGCGGGACTGTTCGGCGGCATGGCGCGCGTACGGCTGGAGATGTACGGGCAGGCCGAGCCGCTGCTGGCCACCGCGCTGATGCGCTGCCGCAGCGAGCAGCCGCAGCGCAAGGAGCTGCGCTACTGGCTCGCGCGCGCCCACGAGGGCACCGGCCGCAGCGCCGCGGCCCTCCCCCTCTACCGCGCGGTGCACCGCGTCGACCGGGCGTTCATGGACACCGCGGCGCGGCTCGCCGCCATCGCCGAGGCGGACGGCCTGGACGAGGGCCCCGGCCTCGCAACGGTCTCCGCCTCGGGCGCAGGCCAGGAGGCGGCCGGCGATCTGGACCCGCTCGCCCCCCTCGACCCCGTGGACGGCCGGGAGCTGCTGGCGACCGGTGAGCCGGACGGGCCGGAGGTCACCGATCCCGACCTCGGCGGTCCGCCGCCCGGGAGCGGCACCACCGCACGGATCAAGGCCGCGGCGCCCGGCCCGCGCGGCGCCGAGCGGCTGCCCGCCGGCCCCGCCGATCCGGTGCTGCTGGAGAAGGCGCTGGCCGAGCTGGAGCGGATGGTCGGCATGGAGCCGGTCAAGCGGCAGGTGCGGGCGCTGTCGGCGCAGCTGCGGATGGCGCGGCTGCGCGCGAGCCAGGGGCTGCCCGTGGCGCCGCCCAAACGGCACTTCGTCTTCTCCGGGCCCTCCGGCACCGGCAAGACCACCGTGGCCCGGATACTCGGGCGGGTCTTCTACGCGCTGGGGCTGCTCGGCGGTGATCATCTCGTGGAGGCTCAACGCGCCGACCTGGTGGGCGAGTTCCTGGGCCAGACCGCCGTCAAGGCCAATGAGCTGATCGACTCGGCGCTGGGCGGGGTGCTGTTCGTCGACGAGGCGTACAGCCTGTCCAACTCCGGTTACAGCAAGGGTGACGCGTACGGCGACGAAGCCCTCCAGGTGCTCCTCAAGCGCGCCGAGGACAACCGCGACCGGCTCGTCGTCATCCTGGCCGGCTACCCGGAGGGCATGGACCGCCTCCTGGCCGCCAACCCGGGACTGTCCTCCCGCTTCACCAGCCGCGTCGACTTCCCCAGCTACCGCCCGCTGGAACTGACCGCCATCGGCGAGGTGCTGGCCGCGGAGAACGGCGACCGCTGGGACGAGGAGGCCCGCGACGAGCTGTGCAGCATCAGCGGCCATGTCGTCGACCAGGGCTGGATCGACGAGCTCGGCAACGGCCGGTTTCTGCGCACCCTGTACGAGAAGAGCTGCGCCTACCGCGATCTGCGGCTGTCCACCTGGCGCGGCACCCCGTCCCGCGACGACCTCGCCACGCTGCGGCTGCCCGATCTGATGCAGGCGTACGGGGAGGTGCTGTCCGGGCGCGGGCCGGGTACGCAGGGGCCGCCGCCCAGGGGGCTGGACCTGTAGCGGGCAAGGGGAACTGGGCCTCAGGGGTGGTCGAACGGATCCCGTAGGGGTTGCGAGCGCCCCCTGCGGGGCCACAACGCGGCGGTGCCGGGCGGTATTCCCCGGGGGGGACCGCCTGATCGACAGGCCGCTGCCCAGCCGGCCGACGCCCGGCCGAACGCTGCCCGGCGAAGCCCGGGCCAGGCAGACACCGGCAGGTCGGACGCCGGTCGGCGAGACCCCGACCAGCCAGGCACCGGCCGGTCGGACACCGCCCGACGAGACCCCGACCAGCCAGGCACCGGCCGGTCGGACACCGCCCGACGAGACCCCGACCAGCCAGGCACCGGCCGGTCGGACTCCGGTCGGCGAACCCTTACCGGTCGGACACCGCCCCTCGGACACTCCCCGGTCAGCCGATACCCGACCGGCCGCTGCCCGGGCGGCGTACCCACACGGCCCCGGGCCGTGCGCCCCGGACGTACCCGCCCGTCACCTCATCGCCCCGTCACCTCATCACCCCGCCAGCGCCCGGTCCCCCTCCGGCAGGGCACGCGGGGCGGCGACGCGTTCGGCGCGGGCCGCGGGGGTGCGGCGGTGGGACGGGTCGCGGACCTCGCCGACCAGCATCTCCAGGACGTCCTCCAGCGCCACCAGGCCGAGCACCCGGCCGGTCCCGTCGGCGACCGCCGCCAGGTGGGAGGCGGCCCGGCGCATCGCCGTCAGGGCGTCGTCCAAGGGAAGCTCGGCGCGCAGGGTCGCCATCGGGTGCCAGATGCGCTGCGGGACCGCGCGGTCGCGTTCCTCCAGATCAAGGACGTCCTTGACGTGCAGATAGCCCATGTACGCGCCGCCGGGGGCGCAGACCGGGAAGCGGGAGTAGCCGGTCTTGACGGTCAGCTCCTCCACCTGGCGGGGCGTCACCGTCGGATCGACGGTGATCAGGCCCGCCCGGTCGAGGAGGACGTCGGTGACGGGGCGGCTGCCGAGCTCCAGGGCGTCGGAGAGCCGTTCCTGTTCCTCCGGTTCGAGCAGGCCCGCCTGGCCGGAGTCCTCGACCAGATGCGTCAGCTGCTCGCTCGTGAAGACCGCCTCGACCTCGTCCTTGGGCTCGACGCGGAAGAGCCGCAGCACACCACGGGCGCAGGCGCCGAGCAGCGCGGTGACCGGGCGGCACAGCCGCGCGAAGGCGACCAGGCCGGGGCTGAACCACAGGGCGGTCTTCTCGGGCGCCGCCATCGCCATGTTCTTGGGGACCATCTCGCCGATGACGAGGTGGAGGAAGACCACCAGCGCCAGGGCTATGACATAGCCGAGGGGGTGGATGAGGGCCTCGGGGAGGTGGATCGCCTCGAAGGCGGGCTCCAGGAGGCCGGCGACGGTCGGTTCGGCGACCGCGCCGAGGGTCAGGGAGCAGACGGTGATGCCGAACTGGGCGGCGGCCATCATCTGCGGGAGGTTCTCCAGGCCGTGCAGGACCTGGCGGGCCCGCTTGGAGCCTTCCGTCGCCAGCGGTTCGATCTGGCTGCGGCGCACCGAGACCAGGGCGAACTCGGCACCGACGAAGAAGCCGTTGGCGAGCACGAGGAGTATCGCGAAGAGAAGCTGGGCCAGGGTCATCGGGCCGCCTCCGCGGCGAGCGGAGCGGCGGTCGCCGCGGCGGGCACGGCGGCGGGTCCGGTCCGTACGATCCTTATCCGCTCGGCGCGGTGGTGGGAGACCAGCCGGACCCGCAGCCGCCAGCCGTCGAGTTCGGCGGTGTCGCCGGGCGCCGGGATCCTGCCGAGTATGTGTGCCACCAGTCCGGCCACCGTCTCGTACGGGCCGTCGGGTGCCTCCAGGCCGATCCGCCGCAGCATGTCGACCCGGCAGCCGCCGTCGGCGTCCCAGGCGGGGCGGCCGTCCTCGGCCGGGGCCTGGCCCAGTTCGGGCAGGTCCACCCCGTCGTGTTCGTCGCGGACCTCGCCGACGAGTTCCTCGATGATGTCCTCCAGGGTGACCACACCGGCCGTGCCGCCGTACTCGTCGACGACGACCGCGATCGGCTGTTCGCTGCGCAGCCGCTCCAGCAGCGGCTGCACCGGCAGCGTCTCGGGGACCAGGAGCGGCGGTACCGCGATCCGGCTCGCGGGGGTGCGCAGCCGCTCGTGCACCGGGATGGCCAGCGCATCCTTGAGGTGGACCATGCCGACGACCTCGTCGAGCCGGGTGCGGTAGACGGGGAAGCGGGACAGGCCGGTGGCGCGGGTGAGGTTCACCACGTCCTCGGCGGTCGCGGAGGCCTGCAGGGCGCTGACCCGTACGCGCGGTGTCATGACGTTCTCCGCGGTCAGGTCGCCGAGCGTGAGGGTGCGGACGAAAAGGTCCGCGGTGTCCTGTTCGATGGCGCCGGCCTGGGCGGAGTGCCGGGCGAGCGAGACCAGTTCGCCGGGCGTCCGGGCGGAGGCCAGCTCATCGGTCGGCTCCACGCCGAGCGCGCGGACGAGGCGGTTGGCGACGGTGTTGAGGAGGGTGATCACCGGGCGGAAGAAGCGGGAGAAGGCGTTCTGCGGACCGGCGACGAAGCGGGCGACCTGGAGCGGCTTGGAGACCGCCCAGTTCTTGGGGACCAGCTCGCCGACGACCATCTGGACGGCGGAGGCCAGCAGCATGCCGAGGACGACGGCGACACCGGGCGCCGCGGCCTCGGGCAGGCCGATGGCGCGCAGCGGGCCGTCCAGCAACCCGGCCAGCGCGGGCTCGGCCAGCATGCCGACCACCAGGGAGGTGATCGTGATGCCCAGTTGGGTGCCGGAGAGCTGGAAGGAGAGTTCGCGGAGCGCGGAGACGACGGTCGCGGCGCGCCGGTCGCCGTCGGCCGCGGCGCGCTCGGCGTCCGCCTTCTCGACGGTGACGAGGCCGAACTCGGCGGCGACGAAGAATCCGTTGGCCAGGATCAGGACGAGGGCCGCCGCGAGCAGCAGCAGGGGGCCGGTCATGCCGCCGCCTCCGTGGTATGCGGGGGTTGGGGAGGGGCGGCGCAGGTACTACAGGACGATCCGTCCATTGCCGGAGGGAGTCACTCCTCGGTTCGCAGGTGGCCCACTGAGGGGCGGGACGCACGGCGCGTCCCGGAGAACAGAGTAAACAGCCAGGCCCGGATTAGGGCAGGCTCACCCGGCCGTGTGGTCGCCGGTGCCGTGGTTCTCGGCGAGTTCACGCAGGGCGCGGGCGTCACGGATGGCGGCTTCGCGGGCGATGCCGGGCTGGATTCCCATCGCGGGCAGGCTGGTGCCGTCGGCGAGGTCGAGGTGGACCCAGGGGTCGCCCTGGCGGAGGTTGACCCGCACCACCTGGGCCCAGGCCAGTTCGCGCCGGGTGGTGAGGTTGACGACGGTGAGGCCCTCCTGCCGCGCGACCACCTTGGGGCGGGCGAGCAGCAGAAGGACGGCCAGGATCAGCAGCCCCGTACCGACGAAGCTCAGGCGCTCGCCGCCGGTCAGCTTCGGCAGCAGCAGCGCGATCGCCGTCAGGGCGGCGAGCTGGGCGATGCCCGCGGTGTACAGGACGGCCCGGGTACGGGCCGGCCGGAAAGTCACCGGGAGGGCGGGCACGGATGCAGGCGCGGACACGTCGTCGGTCTTCCGTCGTTGGCGGGGATGGGGGTCCCCCCTGCTCATGGGGGTCCCCCCGCTCGAGAAGTCGAGAGCTTGAGGGAGGGCGGTCAGAGCCGGCAGGCGTGGATGCCGGTGGTGAGGATCGCGCGGGCGCCGAGGTCGTAGAGCTCGTCCATGATGCGCTGGGCCTCCTTGGACGGGACCATCGAGCGGACCGCGACCCAGCCCTCGTGGTGCAGGGGGGAGACGGTGGGCGATTCCAGGCCGGGGGTGAGGGCGACGGCCTTCTCGACGTGCTCGACGCGGATGTCGTAGTCCATCATCACGTACCGGCGGGCCACCAGGACGCCCTGCATACGGCGCAGGAACTGGCGGACCTTCGGGTCGTCCTCGGGGGCGCCGGCGCGGCGGATGACGACCGCTTCCGAGGTGAGGATCGGCTCGCCGATGATCTCCAGGCCGGCGTTGCGCAGGGTGGTGCCGGTCTCCACCACATCGGCGATGATCTCGGCGACACCCAGCTGGATGGCGGTCTCGACGGCGCCGTCGAGGTGCACGACGGAGGCGTCCACGCCGTTGTCCGCGAGGTGCTTGCCGACCAGGCCGGCGAACGAGGTGGCGATCGTCATGCCGCCGAACTCGCTGACGTCGTTGGCCGTACCCGGGCGGGTGGCGTAGCGGAACGTCGAGCCGGCGAAGCCGAGCTGCATGATCTCCTCGGCCTGCGAGCCGGAGTCCAGCAGCAGGTCGCGGCCGGTGATGCCGATGTCGAGCTTGCCGGAGCCGACGTAGACCGCGATGTCGCGCGGGCGCAGGAAGAAGAACTCGACCTCGTTCTCGGCGTCGACCAGGACCAGTTCCCTGCGGTCCTTGCGCTGGCGGTAGCCGGCCTCATGCAGCATCGCCGACGCAGGCTCGGACAGTGAACCCTTGTTGGGGACAGCGATGCGCAGCATGAGTGCAGGTTCCTTTGCAGCTGAAGGGAGTTGAGGTGGGAGCGGGGGGTGGATCAGAGGTGGGCGTAGACGTCGTCGAGGGAGATTCCCTTGGCGATCATCATCACCTGGAGGTGGTAGAGGAGCTGGGAGATCTCCTCGGCGGCGGCCTCGTCGGATTCGTACTCCGCGGCCATCCAGACCTCGGCGGCCTCTTCGACGACCTTCTTGCCGATGGTATGGACACCGGCCTGCACCAGTTCGGCGGTGCGGGAGGTCGCGGGGTCGCCGGTGGCGGCCTTCTGCTGGAGCTCGGCGAAGAGCTCCTCGAAAGTCTTCTTGGACATGGTGACGCCTACCCTACGCGGTCGCCCCCTCGCCTCAGCGCCAGGGTTCGGAGACGGTGCGCAGTGTGGCCGCGGTGGCGACGGCCGCGGTGACCGCTTCGTGGCCCTTGTCCTCGGTCGAGCCCCGAAGGCCGGCGCGGTCCAGGGCCTGCTGCTCGGTGTCGCAGGTCAGCACGCCGAAGCCGACGGGGACGCCGGTGTCCACGGAGACCTGGGTCAGCCCCTGGGTGACGCCCTGGCAGACGTAGTCGAAGTGCGGGGTGCCGCCCTTGATGACGACGCCGAGCGCGACCACGGCGTCGTAGCCGCGGCCGGCCAGGACCTTGGCGACGACCGGCAGCTCGAAGGCGCCGGGCACCCGCAGCAGGGTCGGCTCGTCGATGCCCAGCTCGGTCAGGGCGCGCAGCGCGCCGTCCACCAGGCCGTCCATGATCTGCTCGTGCCACTGGGCGGCGATCACGGCGACCCGCAGGTCGCCACAGTTCTTCACGGTCAGTTCGGGTGCGCCCTTGCCGCTCACGGTTCTCCTCGTACGGGTGATGGGGGTGGTGGTGTGCTGACTGCTGGTTACTGGTTGCCGCAGGTGGTCGCGCCGGCAGGGGGTGCGGCGTCGGCCGCTCCGGTGGAGCCGGTGCCTGCTTCGGAGAGCCAGGGCAGGTCGTGGCCCATGCGGTCCCGCTTGGTGCGCAGGTACCGCAGATTGTGCTCGCCGGCCTGGACGGGCATCGGCTCGCGGCCGGTGACCGTCAGGCCGTGCCGCACCAGGGCTGCGGTCTTGTCGGGGTTGTTGGTCATCAGACGCAGCGAGCGCACGCCCAGGTCCTGGAGCATCTGTGCGCCCGCGGCGTAGTCGCGGGAGTCGGCGGGCAGCCCCAGTTCGAGGTTGGCGTCCAGGGTGTCGCGGCCGCGCTCCTGGAGTTCGTAGGCGCGCAGTTTGGACAGCAGTCCGATGCCGCGGCCTTCGTGGCCGCGGAGGTAGATGACCACGCCGCGTCCGGCCTCGGTGATCCGTTCCAGCGAGGCCTCCAGCTGGGGGCCGCAGTCGCAGCGCTGCGAGTGGAAGATGTCGCCGGTCAGGCACTCGGAGTGGACCCGGACCAGGACGTCCTCGCCGTCGCCGATCTCGCCGGCGACCAGCGCGATGTGCTCGACGCCGTCGACGGTGGAGCGGTAGCCGTACGCGGTGTACTCGCCGTGCGCGGTGGGCAGCCGGGTCTCGGCCTCGCGGCGGACGGTGGGGGTGGAGGTGCGGCGGTAGGCGATCAGGTCCTCGATGGAGATGATCGCCAGGCCGTGCTTACGGGCGAACGGCACCAGCTCGGGCAGCCGCAGCATCGTGCCGTCCTCGCCGGCGATCTCGACGATGGCGGCCGCCGGGCGCAGTCCGGCCAGCCGGGCGAGGTCGACGCCGGCCTCGGTGTGGCCGTTGCGGACCAGGACGCCGCCGGGCCGGGCGCGCAGCGGGAAGATGTGGCCGGGCCGGACGAAGTCGCCGGCCACCGAGTCGCCGGAGGCGAGCAGCCGCAGGGTGGTGGCGCGGTCGGCGGCGGAGATGCCGGTGGAGATGCCGTGCGCGGCGGTGGCGTCGACGGAGACGGTGAAGGCGGTCCGCATCGACTCGGTGTTGTTCTCGACCATCTGGGGGAGTTCCAGCCGGTCCAGCTCCGGGCCCTCCATGGGGGCGCAGATCAGTCCCCGGCATTCGCTCATCATGAAGGCGACGATCTCGGGGGTGGCCTTCTCGGCCGCGATGACGAGGTCGCCTTCGTTCTCGCGGTTCTCGTCGTCCACGACGACGACGGGGCGGCCGTCGGCGATGTCGGCGATGGCCCGTTCGACGGGGTCCAGCGCCAGGTCGTCGGACTCGTACCAGCTCTGCAGTGCGGTCATGCCGCTGCTCCTTCCAGGACGGGGCGAGCAGCGGCGCGCGAGCGCACCCACCAGTCGCGCATGCCCCACACGACGAGGGCGAGATAGACGACGTAGACGAAGCCGGAGAAGGCGAGGCCGCTGGCGAAGGCGAGCGGGACGCCGACGATGTCGACCAGCAGCCAGGCGAACCAGAACTCGACCAGGCCGCGCGCCTGGGAGACCATCGCGGCGAGCGTGCCGACGAAGATGTAGGCGTCCGGCCAGGGGTTCCAGGACAGCTGCGGGAGCAGGGTGAACAGCGTGCCGACGGCCGCGGTGCCCAGGGCCGTACCGGCGATCAGGACAGCGCGTTCGCGCCAGCTCGCGAACCGTACGGCGATGGAGCCGTCCTGCGCCTGCTGCCGGCCGCGCTGCCACTGCCGCCAGCCCCACAGCGCGACGCCGATGACCAGGAGCTGTTTGCCGATGCCGCCGCTGAGGTGGGCGGAGGCGTAGGCGGCGACGAGGACGACGCCGGAGAGGAACTGGGCGGGCCAGGTCCATATGGACCGCCGCCAGCCGAGGGCGAGGGCCACCAGGCCGATGGTGTTGCCGACCATGTCCGACCAGATGACGTGCTGTCCGAAGGCCGTGAAGGCCTCGCCGTTCAGCCAGCCGAGGGCGCTCAACGGTCCATCTCCTTGATCTCCGCGAGGTCTTCGAGGTCTTCGAGGTCGCCGGAGCCCCGGCCGAGCAGCCGCTCGACGTACTTGGCGAGGATGTCGACCTCGAGGTTGACGGGGTCGCCGACCCGCTTGATGCCCAGGGTGGTCAGGTCGAGCGTGGTGGGGATGAGGCTGATGGTGAAGTAGTCGTCCCCGGCCTCGACGACGGTCAGGCTGACGCCGTCGACGGTGATGGAGCCCTTCTCGACGACGTACCGGGCGAGCGTGGCGGGCAGCGCGATCTTGACGAGCTCCCAGTGTTCGCCCGGGGTGCGTTCGGCGAGGGTGCCGGTGCCGTCGACATGGCCCTGGACGAGGTGCCCGCCGAGCCGTCCGCCGAGCGCCATCGGGCGCTCCAGGTTGACCCGGGAGCCGGCGGCCAGCGCTCCGAGGCTGGAGCGGTTCAGGGTCTCGGCCATCACATCGGCGGTGAATTCCCCGTTCTCCGTCTCCACGACGGTCAGACACACACCGTTGACGGCGATGGAGTCGCCGTGCTTGGCGTCCTCGGTGACGACGGGGCCGCGCAGTCGGAAACGGGAGCTGTCGCCGAGGTCCTCGACGGCGACGACCGCACCCAGTTCTTCGACGATTCCGGTGAACACTTCAGTTCTCCTCGTGGCGGGCATGCTCAGCAGGGGCATGGCGGATGGGGGTTGCGGTGATGCGCAGATCGGGGCCGAGCCGTTCGATGTCGGTCACGTCGAGCCGCAACGCCTGGGCGATGGTGGTGATTCCGGCGTCGCCGACGGCGGCCGGTCCGGCGCCGAGCAGCACCGGGGCGAGATAGCCGACGACCTTGTCGACGGCCTGGGCGGCGAGGAAGGCCCCGGCGAGCGTGGGCCCGCCTTCGAGGAGTACGGAGCGGACGTCCCGCTCGTACAGGGCCGTCAGCAGGGCGGGGATGTGCAGGCCGCGGCCGCCGGCGGCGCGGGGCAGCCGGAGGAGCGGGGCGAGTCCTTCGAGGTGGGTGGCGTCCGCGTCCTCGGCGACCGCGATGAGGGTGGGTGCGGTGCCGTCCAGGACGCGGGCGCCGGCCTTGACGGCGGTGGCGCCGGAGTCGACGACGACCCGCAGCGGCTGGCTGATCTCGTCGTCGCCGAGGCCGGCGATCCGGGCGCCGAGCTGGGGGTCGTCGGCGCGGGCGGTGCCGGAGCCGACGATGACGGCGTCCGCGGCGGCGCGCAGCCGGTGGACGTCGGCGCGTGACCGGGGCGAGGAGATCCAGCGGCTGGTGCCGTCGGCGGCGGCGATCCGGCCGTCGAGGGTGGCGGCGTACTTCCACAGCACGAAGGGGCGGTGGCGCAGGACCGAGGTCAGCCAGGCCTCGTTGCCGGCCGCGGCCTCGTCGGCGAGGAGTCCGCCCTCGACGTCGATGCCGGCCTCGGCCAGGGTGACGGCGCCGCCGGTGGCGGTCGGATTCGGGTCGGCGACGGCGTAGACGACCCGGGCGATCCCGGCGTCGATCAGCGCCTGGGCGCAGGGGCCGGTGCGGCCGGTGTGGTTGCAGGGTTCGAGGGTGACCAGTGCGGTGCCGCCCCGGGCCCGCTCGCCCGCCGCCTGCAGCGCGTGGATCTCGGCGTGCGGCCCGCCGGCCCGCTGATGCCAGCCCTCACCGGCGGTACGGCCGGAGGAGTCCAGGACGACACAGCCGACCACCGGGTTGGGGCTGGTGTGTCCGAGGCCGCGCGCGGCGAGCTCAATGGCCCGGCGCATCGCCGCGGTCTCGTCGGGGGCTGCGGTGGCCACCGGGTCCTCCTGCCTCTTCGGGCACGGACTCCGGGGCTGTCTGGACGACAGAAGCGGAAACGAGGCCACGGGGACACCGCGGCCGGAAAAGGGGGGCTCGCCGGGATACGACCCGACGCGCCGCCGACGGCGGTGTACCGAAGCTCGCCCGCCGCGCACTGCCTCCCATCCGGACTTTCACCGTCGGTGCAGGAATTTCACCTGCTCAACCGGCCGCTGGCTGCGGACGGGTCGCGGACTGTTACCGCCGGTTCGGAATTACACCGACCCCGGAGTGCGCTGCTGCTCTTATGTCAGTACAGCTTCAGTCTGCCACGGCTGATCGTCGGCCATGCGGGCGAGGGCCTGTGGGGTGGCTCACAGGACGCGGCGCGCGTCGGGTGTCACGCGCGGCCCGGCCGTCTCGTCACAGTGGGAACTGTACGTACCTGCGCACCCAAGGACGGATTCCGCAATGGCGACAATTTTGGTGACCGGCGGCACGGGCACGCTCGGGCGGATCCTGGTCGACCGGCTGCTCGACGACGGCCACGACGTGCGGTCGCTGAGCCGGCGGCCGCACACCGGCCGGGAGCGGCGCGGGCTGCGGGCGTACGCGGTCGATCTGCGCGACGGCACCGGGCTGGACGAGGCGATGGCGGGGGTGGACGCGATCGTGCACTGTGCCTCGTCGCCGGCCGGCGGGGACACGGAGGCGGCGGGGCGCCTGATCGACGCGGCGAAGGCGGCGGCCGTACCGCATCTGGTCTACATCTCGATCGTCGGCGTGGACCGGGTCCCGATGCGCTACTACCGCGCCAAGCTCGCGGTGGAGCGGCTGATCGAGGAGTCCGGTCTCGGCTGGAGCGTGCTGCGCACGACGCAGTTCCACGAGCTGGTGCTCGGGGTGATCAAGGCGGGGGCGCGGTCGCCGGTGCTGCCGGTGCCGGTGGGTGTGCGGGTGCAGCCGGTCGAGGTGGCCGAGGTGGCCGCCCGGCTGGCCGAGCTGGTGGGCGGGGCGCCGGCCGGGCGGGTCACCGACCTCGGCGGTCCCGAGGTGCTCGGGACCGCCGAGCTGGTACGCGCCACCCTGGAGGCGGGCGGGCGGCGCCGGCTGCGGGTGCCGCTGTGGCTGCCGGGCCGGACGTTCGCGGCGCTGCGGCGGGGCGGGATCCTGACGCCGGAACACGCGGACGGCAGGCGGACGTACGCGGAGTTCCTGGCGGAGCGGGCCGGGGGCGGGGCGCGGCGGTGACGGGCGGTCCCGGGCGCCGCCGGGGCGGTCCCCGCGCCGGGGTGCGGGGCGGCACACTCCGGTCCCCGGCGGCTCAACTCGTCGGCGCGAACAGCTCGTTCTGAGCGGCGTCGCGCGCGGCGAGCACCGCGCCGAGCAGCACCGCGCGCCCGCCGACCGTCCCCGCCCGCACCTCCGTGCGCAACGGGGAGAGCCGGGCGAGGCGCTCGGCGACCCGCTCGGCGAGCGCGGCGCCGCCCGCCCGCCCGATCTCGCCGCCGAGGACGACACACCCGGGGTCGAGTACGGCGCAGACCGCCGCCACGCCGAGGGCGATCCGCGCGGCCAGGGCGTCGAGGAACGCGCTGCCGCGGCCGGCCACCGCGGCCCGTACGAGGGCTTCGGCGGGCGGCGCATCCGTAGCGTCCGGGGCGGCCGGGGCGGGCTCCTGCGTCAGGCCGTGTTCCGCCGCCAGCGCACAGATCGCGGCGGATCCGGCCAGCGAGTGGAAGCCGCCGTCGCAACCGCCGGCGGAGGGCAGCGCGTCGGTGCCGGGGACGGGCAGGAAGCCGATCTCGCCGGTGCCGCCCGAGGCGCCGCGGCGCAGGGCGCCGTCCAGGACGACGGCGGCGCCGGTGCCGTGCCCGAGCCAGAGCAGGACGAAGGTGTCGCGGTCGTGGGCCGCGCCGTCGCGCTGTTCGGCGATGGCGGCGAGGTTGACCTCGTTCTCCAGCAGGACGGCGGGGGCCTTGCGGTCGCGGAGCGCGCCGACCAGGGCGGCGTGCCAGGACGGGATCCAGTCGTTGCCGCCGAGCCTGCCGGTGGCGGGGTCGACCAGGCCGGGGGCGCCGACGGCGAGGGTGTGCGGGTGGGCGGCGCCGGCCGCGCCGAGCGCCTGGTCGAGGGCGGCGAGGACGGTCGCGACGGCGGTGCCGGGCGGGTCGTCGGGGGCGACGGGGACGGTCCGTTCGGCGCGTACCCGGCCCAGGAGGTCGGCGACCGCGAGGGTGGCGCTGCGGGTGCGCAGATCGAGGCCGACGAGATGGGCCCGGTCGGCGACGATGCCGTAGAGCCGCGCATTGGGGCCGCGCCGCTGCGCGCCGCTCTCGCCGACCACCGCGATCAGTCCGGCCTCCTGGAGGCGCTCGACCAGATCACCCACGGTCGGGCGGGACAGCCCGGTCAGCGTCTTGAGCTGACCCGCCGTCAAAGGTCCCTCGGTCTGGAGGAGTCGGAGGGCCAGCCGGTCGTTGATCCGCCGTGCGGTGGCCGGGGAGGCGGTGTGCCCTGCGGCCGCCGCGCGCGTTGCATGCATGGCCGGATCCTTTCATCCGTACGGATCAGCGGCGGGGCACTCCCTTATTAACAGGCAGGCTTCCTGATAGTTTACGCGCCATGGTCGGCACCGGCGTCCCCGACGCCCCCACCCCGCCCCCCGTCCACGGGCTGCGCCGCGCACGCCGGGCCCTCGCCCTCGTCTTCCTCGTCCACGGCGCGGTCACCGGGAACTTCGCCACCCGCGTGCCCTGGATCCAGGACCACACCGCCATCACCCCGGGCCAGCTCGGCCTGGCCCTCGCCTTCCCCGCCGTCGGCGCGTCCCTGGCCATGCCGCTGGCCGGCCGGATCAGCCACCGCCTCGGCGCCCGCACCGCGCTGCGCGTCCTGCTCGCCCTGTGGACCCTCGCCCTGGTCCTGCCCGCCCTCTCCCCCGGCCTGTATGCGCTGTGTCCGGCGCTGCTGGTCTACGGCGCGACCTCCGGCATGGCGGACGTCGCGATGAATGCGCTGGGCGTGGAGACCGAGGACCGGCTCGGCAGGCCGATCATGTCGGGGCTGCACGGCATGTGGAGCGCGGGCGCGCTGCTGGGCTCCGCGGCCGGCACCGTCGCCGCGCACGCCGGGACGGACGCCCGGCTCCATCTCGGCGCCGCCGCCGTGGTGTTGACGCTCCTCGGTGCCGCCGCCTGCCAGGGCGTGCTGGATCTGCACAGCGCCCCCGAGGAGCATCCGCCGCCCCGCTTCGCGCTGCCGCCCAGGTCCGCGCTGATCATCGGGGTCATAGGCTTCTGCGCGGTCTTCGCGGAGGGCGCGAGCCTGGACTGGTCGGCGGTCTACCTCCGGGACCGGCTGGGCACCGACGCGGGCCTGGCGGCCGCGTCGACCACCGCGTTCGCCTGCACGATGGCCGTCGCCCGGCTGGCCGGCGACAAGGTGGTGGCCCGCTACGGGGCGGTGCGCACGGTACGTGTCGGCGGCGTCCTGGCGACGGCCGGCGGCCTGCTGATCATGACGGCCGGGCATCCGGCCATGGCACTGACGGGCTTCGCCCTGATAGGGCTCGGCATCGCGGTCGTGGTCCCGCTCGCCTTCGCCGCCGCCGCCCGCAGCGGCCCGGCGCCCAGCCAGGCCATCGCGGGCGTCGCCACGATCACCTACACCTCCGGCCTGATCGCCCCGTCCGCGATCGGCGGGATCGCCCAGGCGACCTCGCTGACGGTGTCGTTCGCGCTGGTCACGACGTTGACGGTGGGGCTGGTGGCGGGGGCGCGGGTGCTGCGGGTGCCGGGGCGCGCGGCGCACAAAAAGGTGGCCGCCCCGGCAACGGATCTGGAACGCTCCTGAACCGGTGCGGCAACCGGCGCCGCACCGGCCACCTTTTCGGAGACCTCATGACCGCCGCCCCCGCACCCGAAGCCCGCCGCTTTCCGCCGCACCGGATACCCGCGGTCCGCATCGTCCACGTCGGCAACGGCGGGTGCGGCAGCCCCCATGCGGTCTGCACCGTGGACTTCGATCCGCTGCCGGACGAGGAGTTCGCGCCGGTCGTCGTCGACTGGACCGAGCGCGACCGGCGACGGAACCCGGAGAACTGGCTGCCCGGCGAGATGGCCCGGGCGCTGGAGCGGGGGATCAGGACGGCCCTGGACGAACTGCCCCCGGACGTACGGGCGGCGACCTGGTGCACGGTCACCGGGGTCCACTGGCACGAGGCCGACTCCCGCGAGCGCGCCTTCGAGCAGGCCGGCGCGATGGCCGTACAAGAGGCCCTGCGCCGCTGCGGTTTCGTCGCCCCGCCCGTGGGGAGCGAGCCCGGCAAACGCCTCGCGCCGCCCCCCGCCGGCCTGAGACGCTCACGGCCGGCGCGGTGACCGCCACCACGCCGGCGAGGCACCAGGAGCCCCCATGACCGTCCTCCCCGCGGACCGGACCCGCCGCTTCCCGCCGCAGCCCGTGCGGGAGGTGTCCATCAGGAACGTCCGCCAGACCTCGTGCTCCGGCCCGTTCGCGATCGTCACCGTGGACTTCGAACCGCTGCCGGACGACGAGGTGGCACCCGTCGTCTTCGACTGGCCGGTGCGCGACCGGCCGGAGGTCCGCGAACGGATGCGCGCCTGGCCCGAGGACCAGGGATGGGTCGGCCTGCTGGAGCGGGCGCTGGAACAGGGGGTCCGCAACGCCCTCGACGCGCTCCCGCCGGAGATCCGGCCGGCCGTCCGCTGTGCGGTCACCGACTTCCGCTGGCACCCGGTGGACTCCGGCGAGCACGCGTTCGTGCAGGCCGGCGCGATGGCCGTCCGAGAGGCCCGGCGCCGCTGCGAGCGCTGACTCAGGCCGCCGCCGCCTCCCCTTCCGGCCGCCGCAGGCCGTCCGCTATCGCGCGGGCCCGGTCCGACCACGGAGTGGGGCGCAGCGTCTCGGAGTCGACGCGGACGAGTACCCGGTGACCCCGGGCGTAGGTCTCGGCGCCGTCGGCCGAGCAGATCCGGAAGCCGTAGGTGAGACCGGTGCGGCCGAGGCGCTCGACCCACAGATGGGCGGCGTAGCGGCCGGCGCGGGTGACCGGGCGCTCGTAGGACAGGCGCATCTCCTTGATGACGTTGCACATGTCACCCGCCGCGGCCCAGTCGCCGTCGAAGCCGAAGCCGTGGCCGTGCCAGTACTCGCCCCAGGCGCGCTCGACCAGCAGCGGGTAGCGGGAGTTGTGGAGCATGCCGAGCGCGTCGAGGTCGTCGAAGTGGACGGTGACGGGGACGAGTTGGCCGTACGGGAGGGGGTGGGCGGCCTGGAGGGGTTCGACGCTCACGGGTGGTGCTCCTGAAGTTCTTGTGACGTGGTGCGTGACATGACTCGCCCCATCGTAAGCGGCCGCTTAGTACATGTTTTCCGCCGGGACGGGAAACTGCCCTGTCCTCATCATTCGGAGACCGGACGAGCGACTGTCCCGGCCGCGGACCGCGGGCCTGGGTGCGCAGCATGTCGTGGCCCTGTTCGGCACGTCGTCATGGATACCGGGACAGGGCGTGCAGTGACGGTTTCCGGAAGGATCATCAAGCAATGAACAGTGAGGCGGAGTGGTGGGCGAATCAACGCCACTTGGCGGAGCGCAGCCTGGCAGATCTCGATCGCCAGCAGATGCCGCTCAATACTCTTGCTGACGATCTGATGTGCTTCTCGGATTCGTTTGCCGATCGCGGGGAAACCTCCATGGAGGAGTTCGCCTCGCAATTGCAGATTTCCGCTGCGGAGCGGCTGGAGGAGTTCCGGTCCGCAGCCTTCGGGGTGGAAGTTATCTTCTCGGTCGCTGTCGACCAGAACTGGGATACCCTCCCTTCCGAGCAGGTCACGTCCCTCAATGGTGAACGTGACCGACTGGAGGAGCTCATCTCCCGACTTCCGATGTCATGGAATCCCGCATTTCGTGACGTTGGGTTCCCAAGGAACCACGAAGAAGCCCTTCACATGTCGTGAAGGGCTTCTCTCGAACGGCAATCCCCTATACGGCCGACTGCTGCAGTGGAGCGAATGCCTTGGCGTAAAGCTCGACCTCACGCGGCTGCGTGACGGAGAACTCCGCCGAACCCTGCCGATGCGAACGGCCGTCGCGAGCCTCAGTCGTTCCGGTCGGTAGACCTGTCGAAATCGCTGGTTCCACCGTCGAGGAGCGGCGTGCGGCTCTGACCTGCCGCGCTCGAAAGCCAACGCAGGGAGTGGTAGCCGGTCAGCACGATGAGCGTCCCAAGAGCGATGCCGCTGAGTTCGAAGGTCTCGGTGAACTTCAACGAGACGCCGCCGATGGCCACGATGATGCCGGCCGCGGCGGGGATGAGGTTCAGCGGCACGGTGAAGTCGACCTTGTTCCGCACCCAGATCTGGGCGCCCAGCAAGCCGATCATCCCGTACAGGATGACGGTGATACCGCCCAGCACCCCGCCCGGAATCGCCGCCACCACGGCGCCGAACTTCGGGCAAATGCCGAACAGCACGGCGAAGGCCGCCGCGGCGGAGTAGGCCGCGGTCGAATAGACCCGGGTCGCGGCCATCACGCCGATGTTCTCCGCGTACGTCGTGGTAGCCGGGCCGCCGACTGCGGTCGACAGAACCGTTGCCGTGCCATCGGCGACGATGGCCATCCCCATCTTGTCTTCCAGCGGGTCACCGGTCATTGCACCGACCGCCTTGATGTGCCCGGCGTTCTCAGCGATCAGCGCTACCAGGACAGGCAACGCGACAAGGATCGCGGAGGCCGAGAAGTTCGGGGCGTGAAACGTGGGAAGGCCGATCCAGTCAGCCTTCACCACACCTGAAAAGTCGATGCGCCAATGGTCCGTGAGCTTGCCCGAACCGTTGACTGAATGAATCTTTCCCATTGTGCGATCGAGAATCCAGGACAGCGCATAGCCGAAGACCAGGCCCAAGAAGATCGCGATCCGCGACCAGAAGCCGCGGAGCACGACGAGAGCCAGGCCCGTGAAGAGCATCGTCGCCAGAGCCGTCCACTGGTCCTGGGGCCAGTAGGTGGAGGCAGTAACGGGGGCGAGGTTGAAGCCGATCAGCATGACGACCGCACCGGTCACCGTGGGCGGGAGCACCGCGTGGACCACGCGAGCCCCAAGGACATGGATAGCGAAGCCGCAGGCGGCCAAGCAGACCCCCACCACGAGCATCGCGCCCGTCAGGGTGCCGACGTCACCGCCCTGGCCCGCGATCACAGCGGATACGCCCACGAAGGAGAGCGACGAACCCAAGTAACTAGGGATGCGTCCGCGGGTCATCACCAGGAACAGCACGGTTGCGACACCCGATGCCATGAGGGCGAGACTGGGGTCCAGACCCATGAGCACCGGGGCAACAAAGCATGCGCCGATCATCGACACCACGTGCTGGGCGCCGAGCGCGATCGTCCGCCCCCACGTGAGGCGTTCCCCGGGCTTGACCACCTCGCCCGGCTTCAAGTGCCGCCCGTCTCCATGAAGCTTCCACCCGAAGCCGGCCATGATCACTCTCCACATCTGCGACGCCCTGCACGTCACAGAGCCGAGGTGATTCATAGTCGAACGATTGCGTCTGGACAAACCGAAGAGGGCAGGCATCCGAGTGCCGCTGGGATGTCCCCTCTCCGGGCCGGACACAGCCACCAGGTTCCTCGCCGACACCCTCGCACCGCGCTGGGCACCATCGTCGTGCTCGCCGGCTGTCACGTCCTGCGCGCCCTGGCTCCCCCGCACCTCGAGACGCAGCCGCCGCTGCTGGACGAGGGCGCCTCCGCGTACGACGAGGACCGGGGCGACGAGGACCGGGGGCGCGAAGGCAAGGACGGCGAGGAGACGGGCGGGAGCGGGCCGGGGAACCGCTGACGACGCGGCGCGCGCCCCGGCCCGACCCGGTCAGCCGAGGTGCTTCACGGCCTCGTAGTACGTCCAGGCCAGTGCGGTGCAGGAGTTCTTCTTGGCGCCGGAGTAGCGCGCGCAGACCCGTTTCAGATCCTCGTACAGGGCGCTGTCGAGCCGCGCTTTGTTGGCGGGGAAAGTGCCCGCTTTCTTATAGTTGCGGTAGCCGAAATCATGCCGCGCACACGAGATCTCGAAGGGAAAGCCGAAGGGATTGTCGGGCGACTTGGAGCAATAGTCGGTGGACCAGTCGAAGTCGTATGCCGACCATTTCGCCTGATCTCCGCGGGCCGCCACCCAGTTGCTGTAGCTGCTCGCGTCGGTACCCGTCCAGCCGAGGAGTACGCGCGGCTTGTCGGCGGGTGCGGCCTGTGCCGGGGCGGCCGACGCCAGCAGCGCGGCCACCGTGAGGAGCGGAGCGGACAGGGCTGCGGCAAGTCTTCGGGGCATGCACGACCTCCGGAATTCGGCACCGCTTCGTATGCGGTGGCTCCTGGGGGGGGACGACGCCAAAGTATGTGGTTTTCAAAGGCCGTTGACGCTCTTTAAGGCTCACCTGAAAAGCACAAGTGGGCGCGCCAGTTATTACCCCGATCAGGTCATCGGCACACGGCAAAGGCCGCATTTCCGGGCGCTGCTGTCACGCTGAACGGATGACGAAGACTCAGCGGCGGGGAACTCGACCGGGATCCACGACGGCGGCGGGCGTGGACGAGGTGCTGGCGCGGATGCGGTCGCTGGACGCGGCGCTGCCCGCCGAGGACGGGGTGGCCGTCTTCAACCGGGTCTATCTGACCGTCACCGAAGCGGTGGCACGGCGGATCGGGGACGGCGGGTTCTCGGACCCGGCGGCCGCGGGCGAGCTCGACATCCGCTTCGCCCGGCGCTACTTCGCCGCGGTGGACGCCGCCGCCGCGGGCCTGCGCCCGCCCGCCTGCTGGCGGCCGCTGTTCCAGCTGCGCCGCCATCCCGGCGTCCACCCGCTGCAGTTCGCGCTCGCCGGGATCAATGCGCACATCGGCCACGATCTGGCGCTGGCGGTGCTGGACACCTGCCGGGCGCTGGACTGCGAACCGCCCGCCCTGGAAGGGGACTTCGACCGTATCGGCGCGGTCCTGACCGGGCTGGAGGAACGGATCCGGGAGAGCCTGATGCCCGGCCCCGATCTGCTGGACATCGCCGATCCGCTGACGCATCTCGCCGGTTCCTGGAGCCTGGAGATGGCCCGGGACGCCGCCTGGGCCGCGGCCCGGATGCTGTGGGGCGCGCGCCGACTGCCCGAGGTGGCCGAGGAGTTCGCCGAGCGGCTGGACGCGAGCGTCGGACTGGTGGGCCGATGTCTGCTCACACCCTTGCACGAGGTGGTGCCGCCGTACGGCCTCGTACCCCTTCGACGCCCGGCGCCGTAGGGTGCCGCCCATGACGCTACGGCTGGGACTCGGGCTTCCGCAGATGGCGCAGTACGATCACCGGCTCGATGTGCTGGAGGTGGCCCGCGCGGCGGAACGGACCGGGTACGACAGCGTGTGGGTCTTCGAGCGGACGGTGTTCCCGCGGGAGCCGCTGGACGGTCTGTACCGGGTGCCGGGGCTGCCCTGGCCCGACTACTACCGGATGTGCGCCGACCCGCTGGTCACGCTGTCGCTGGCCGCCGCCGTCACCGACCGGGTCCGGCTGGGCAGCAGCGTGCTGGTCTCCGGGCTGCACGCGCCGTTCCCGTTCGCCCGGACGCTGGCGACGCTGGACGCGGGCTCCGGCGGCCGGGTGCTGGCAGGGCTGGGGACGGGCTGGTCGCGCGACGAGTACCGCGCGGCCGGGGTCACCGACTTCGACGCCCGTGGCACCCAGCTGGACGAGCTGCTGGACGTCTGCGCGGCGGTCTGGGGCGCCGATCCGGTCGCGTACCGGGGCAGGTACACCGATATCGCGCCCGCCTCCGTGGGCCCCAAGCCCGCCCGTCCGATTCCCGTCTATCTGGCCGCGACCGGCGACCGGGCGCTGGAACGGGTGGCGCGGCGCGCCGACGGCTGGCTGCCCGCCCCTCTCACCGCGGATCGACTCGCCCCGCTGCTCGGCCGGTTGAACGAGGCGGCGGAGCGGCACGGCCGTGCCGCGGGGGCGATCGACGTGTCGATGCGGGTGGGTGTCGAGCCGACCGGGGCGCCGCTCCCGGAGGCGGGCCGCCCGCCGTACAGCGGCAGCCACGACCAGATCGTCGGGGATCTGGCCGCGGCCGCCGAGGCGGGCGCCCGCGAGGTGCTGCTGGATCTCCAGGTGTCCTGCCGGGACGGCAAGGAGCTGGCCGACCGCGCCGCCGAGCTGTACGGACGGGTCCGCGCGGCCGGCCTCTGACCGCTCGCCGGGGCTCAGTCCTCCGGCAGCTCGACGGGGGCGATCTCGTCGTAGACGTCCCCGGGGCCCGGGTTGGTCTCGTCGGTGCCGCCGCCGAAGTGGTGCATCACGCCCCACACGGCGTTCAGCGCGGTCTGCACCGCACCCTCGGCCCAGCCGGCCGTCCACGAGATGTCGTCGCCGGCGAGGAACAGGCCGCGCTTGTCCTCCGGCAGCCCGTCCTGCATGAAGTGGGTGAACAGGCGGCGCTGGTAGCGGTAGTGGCCGGGCAGGTTCGCCTTGAACGCGCCCATGAAGTAGGGCTCGTTCTCCCAGGACACGGTGACCGGGTTGCCGATGATGTGCTTGCGGATGTCGACCTTCGGATAGATCTCCGACAGCGACTTCAGCATGACCTCCATCCGCTCGTTGGCGTCGAGCGGCAGCCACTTGAGGCTGTCGTCGCACCACGTGTACGAGAGGCAGATCACGGCGGGCCGGTCCGGCCCGTTGTCGAGAAGGTAGGTGCCGCGGGTCATCCGGTCGGTGAGCGTCATCGACATGACGTCCCGGCCGGTGTCCTCGTCCTTGTCCAGCCAGAACGGCCGGTCGACGGGCACGAAGAGCTTGCTCGACTCCATGTAGTGCGTGCGCTCGACCGCCGTCCAGTGGTCGATGGGGAGCAGCGAGTCGTCACAGGCGATCTTGGACAGCAGCATCCAGGACTGCGCGGTGAAGATCGCGGCCTGGTAGGTGCGGATGTCGCCGGAGGCGTCCGTGACCGTGATGCGGTTGCCGGCGGTGCGGTTCAGCCGGGTGACGGCGGGGCGCGGCTCGCCGTCGTGCAGGGACTTCAGCGAGGTGCCGGGCGCCCAGTGGACGATCTTCTCCGGCTCGCGCTCCCACAGCCGCAGCGGGACCTGCTGGCTGCCGCCGACGATGCCGCGGTGGTGGTCGTCCGCCTCGGTGTAGACGACGCGCAGGATCTCCAGGATGGAGTTGGGGAAGTCGGTGTCCCAGCCGCCGGTGCCGAAGCCGACCTGGCCGAAGATCTCGCGGTGCCGGAACGACTTGAAGGCCTCGGAGTCGCAGAGGAAACCGTAGAAGGTCTGGTTGTCGAGCCGCTCGACGAGCTGCGCCCAGATCTCACGGATGCGCGGGACATCCCGCTCGCGCATGGCCTGGTTCATGTCGGAGAAGTCGGCGCCCTCGTCCAGGCAGGCGTTCCAGGCGTTCATCACGTCGCGGTAGACCTGGGGCAGGTCGTCGACCGTACGGGCGTAGTGGGACTCGCCCTTGAGGTCGACGACCGTCGACGGGGTCCCGGGCGCAAGGGGGTTGGGGAACGGCTTGGTCTCCAGGCCCACCAGGTCGATGTAGTGCTGGAAGGCGGTGGACGACGGCGGGAACCGCATCGCGCCCAGTTCGCAGTTGAGCTCGCCTTCGTCACCGGCGGCGGAGCAGCCCTCGAAGCCGACGGTGCGCAGCCGCCCACCGATCTGGTCGGCCTCGTAGACGACGGGCTTGAGCCCCATCTTCATCAGCTCGTACGCCGCGACGATGCCGGAGAGGCCGCCGCCGATGATCGCGACCTCGGTGCCGTGCTCGGTCGCCGGTATCTGGCCGAGGCCCGCCGGGTGGGCGAGGAAGTCGTCGTAGGCGTACGGGAAGTCCGGGCCGAACATGGTGATCGGCGGCTGCACGTCGGTGTGCGGGACGGCGGGGGGCACCGTGGACGTCATGGGGTACGGACTCCTTGGAGACAGGGCACAGCTGGCGGGGCAGGGTGGGGCGGCGCGGGCCGGGGTGGGCCGGCCCGCGGTGGAACGGGGGATCCGGTGGGGGGTCGGGCGGGGTCAGATCACGTCAGCGGGCCGTAGAGTTCCGGCCGCCGGTCGAGCAGATACGGGTTGTTCTCGCGCGATTCCTTGAGGAAGGCGGGGTCGACCTCGGCCCGCACCAGCTGCTCCGAGCGGCCGGCCCGGGCGCTCACCACGCCGTCCGGTCCCGCCAGGCAGCTGAGCCCGACGAACTCGAACTCGCCCTCCGCGCCGACCCTGTTCACGTACGCGACGTACATCTGGTTCTCGAAGGCGCGCACCGGAATGACGGATTCGGGAACGATCTGGAAGGGGTGCATCTGCGCGGTGGGCACCAGCAGCAGATCCGTACCGGCCAGTGCGTGCGCCCGGACGTTCTCCGGGAACTCGACGTCGTAGCAGATGATCACGCCGATCCGGACGCCGGCCAGCTCCGCCTGGACGACGGGCTGCTGCCCCGGGGTGAACCACTCCCGCTCGAAGCAGCCGAAGAGGTGCGTCTTGCGGTAGTTCGCGAGGCGGGTGCCGGCCGGCTCCGCGCCGCCCGTGCGCCAGCCGAGCCCTTCGGACGCCGAGCCCGGGGCGATCAGCTGCGCGGAGTTGTAGACGGTATCGGCGTCGGCGCGTTCGGGGTAGCCGTAGAGCACCGCGACGCCATGCTCGTCGGCGATCCTGCCGATGGCGCGGGCGCTGTCGCCGTCGGCCGGCTCGGCCAGGCGGTGGATGCCGTCGCCGATGGCGTATCCGGTCAGGAACAGCTCGGGGCAGACGAGCAGTGCGACGCCGGTGGCGGCGGCCTCGCGGGCGGCGTCCTCCAGCACCTGCAGATTGTGCGCGACATCGCCGGGCCGTCCCGAACTCTGGAGCAGGGCGGTGTGCAGGGACGGCATGGGACCCCTCGGCGGGACGGTGCGGGCGGGACGCATTGACGTTACGGGCCGCCGCCGATCCGGGACAAGGCGCCACCGTTGCGCGTCGACGGAGCATTCGTTGCGCGTTCAAGGGGCTCGGCGGTGATTTGTTGCGCGGTGGCGTTCGCGCAGGTGGGGCGGGCGCCTCAGCCCGTGGTGCGAGGGCCGAGGGAGTCCACGGGCGTAGCGGATCGCCCCTGGGTTCCGCCGTGCGGCGGAGGCACGACCGCACCACGGTCCGATGTGCCGGCCGGCTGCCGGCGGCAGTGTGTGAGGCGTCCGGAAAGGCCGGGCGAACGACCTGCTCCCGCCACGCGAAAGGGCCGCCATGAGTCGCCTCTCCCCTCTCCTCCGCCGCCGTCACCTACGGACCGCGATCGCCGCCCTGGGCGCGGCGGCGTTGATCGGTGCGGCGGCGGAGGGGTCCGCAGCCGCCTCCGGCGTCGCGCACGCCGCGCCGAGAAGCACGGCCGGGGCGGCCGCGGGCCCCAGCCTCACCGGCTCCGCCAAGCTGTACCGCTCGGCCGGCGACATCATCCACTTCGCGTTCGACGCGCATTTCGGAAGGGACGAGAGTCCGCTGGACGCGCGCGGCACCTTCCGCTTCAGCCATGTCTTCCCCGACGGGACCGGCGCGTTCGCCGAGGGACGCATCGACTGTCTGCTCACCGGCGGCAGAACGGCCACGGCCTCCGGCATCGTCACCGCGACGGACAAGCCGGGCCTGAAGGGCAAGCGGGTCGGGTTCAGCGTCCGCGACGACGGCAGGCACGACCGGCTGGGCTACAGCTGGGCCGCCACGGGCGACCCGTCGGTGACCGAGGATCTGCCCAAGTGCGTGGCGTCGGCGCCGTTCGAGATCCTGGAGAGCGGCGACTTCACGGTCGTGCCGTGGCGGGTGAAGCACTGACGGCCGTGCTCACGCCGCACGGACGGTGGCCGCGGCGAGGTCCCTGACGAGTCCCCGCAGCCAGAGGTGGCCGGCGTCCGCCTCCTGCCGCGGATGCCAGGCCATGGCCATGTTCATCGGCGGCAGAGCGAACGGGATCTCCCGTACGCACAATCCCAGTGCGCGGACCGCCGCCGCGCTGGTCCGCTCGGTGGCCAGACCGATCGCGTCGCTGTCGCGCACCATCATCAGCAAGGCCGCGAAGGTCGGGACGGTCGCGATCACCTTGCGGCGCAGGCCGAGCTCGGCGAGCGCCGCATCGATGGGGCCGCTCAGCCGGCCGCGGCGGGAGAAGTTGATGTGCGGGGCGTCGGCGAAGCGGCGCGGGGTGAGTTCCACGGCGGTCAGCGGGTGGCCGTCTCGGACCACCGCGACGCCGCGGTCGGTGAAGAGCTCTTCGCTGCGGATCTCCGGCTCGACGCTGTCGATGACCCCGAGTTCCAGGTCGGCGACGCCGTCGCGCAGCAGCGGGGCATCGACATGGCTCTCGCCCAGGAAGCGCAGGACCACCCGGGGCGCCTCCCGGGCGGCACGGGCAACGAGTCCGGGGCCGAAGGAGGCGACGAAGAGATCGTTGGCGTTGATCGTGAACACCCGCGACAGCTGGGCCGGATCGGCGGGGGCGGGCGGGGCCAGCACCCCGTGGGCCTCCTCGACCAGCTGCCGCACCCGGGCCCGGATCTCCAGGGCGCGCGGGGTGGGCACCATATGGCGGCCGGCCCGCACGAGTATCGGGTCCCCGGTCGTCCGGCGGATCCGGCCGAGGGCGCGGCTCATCGCCGGCCCGGAGAGTCCGAGCCGGTCGGCGGCCGCGGTCACGCTCTCTTCTTCGAGCAGCGCATCCAGTGCCGTCAGCAGGTTGAGGTCGATGTTTGCGTGTCGCGCAACCATGGAGTGCATACCTTGCATTTGAGGTCAACTGACCGGGACTCTAGCGTCCCGGTCATGACCTCGACGACCTCGACGAACTCGACGACCTCACCCGTTCCGCTGCCCGTCGCCGCCGGCGGCCGCACCCGGCGGCGCACGGTGACGGCGGCGCTGTGTGCCTGCGTACTGGTCGCGCAGTCCCTGGTGGCCGCGATGAATCTCGCGATACCCAAGATCGCCGCGAGCGGTCTGCACCCCTCCCCCGCCCAGCTGCTGTGGATCGTCGACACCTATGTGCTGGTGTTCGCCGGGCTGCTGGTCCCGGCCGGCGCGCTCGGCGACCGCTTCGGACGCAAGGGCGTTCTGCTGACCGGGCTCGGCGTGTTCGCCGCGGGAGCGCTGCTCAGCGCGCTGGCACCCACCCTGCCCCTGCTGCTGGCCGCCCGGGCGATATCGGGTGCGGGCGCGGCGCTGACCGTCCCGGCCACCATGGCCGTGCTGCTGTACGCCACCCCCGCCGACCGGAAGGCCGGGGCGGTCGCCGCCTGGAGCACCGCCCTCGGTATCGGCGGGATGGCGGGCAACGCCGGTGGCGCGCTGATCCTTCAGTACCTGCCCTGGCAGGGCCTGTTCTGGGCGTACGTCCCGCTGGGGCTGGGCCTGCTGTGGTGGGTGGCGAAGGCCGCGCCCCGGGTGCCGCGGGGTTCCGCGGCGCTGGATCTGCCGGGTTCGGCGCTGCTGGTCCTGGGGGCGGGCGCGCTGCTCTTCGGCGTCATCGAAGGCCCCGGTCTGGGCTGGTCCTCGGCCCCGGTGGCCGGCGCGTTCGTCCTGGCCGTGGCGGTGTTCGCGCTCTTCGTACGGCACGGACTGCGGGCCGCGCACCCGGTGCTGGACCCCCGGCTGTTCCGGCTGCCGCGGCTGCGCGCCGGAGCGGCGGGGCTGGCCGTCACCTTCTTCGGCATGTTCGCCCTGTTCTACGTCAACGCCCAGTTCCTGCAGTACGTCAAGGGCTACTCGCCGCTGCAGACCGGCTGTGCGATCGTGCCGCTGGCCCTGGGGATGATGGCCGTGACCCGCTACGGCATGCGCTGGGCGCACCGCATCGGCGAGGCCCGGACGAGCGGCGCCGGGCTGGCCCTGATCGCCCTGGGCCTGCTGCTGCTCTCCACCGCCACGGGGCACACGCCGTACCCCGTCTACCTCGTCTTCCTCCTGGTGATGTCGGCCGGTGCGGGTCTGGCGATGCCCACGCTCTCGCATGCCGTCGTGACGTCCGTGCCGTCCCACCAAGCCGGCATGGGCTCCGGACTCCAGGGAGCGGCAAGGGAGTTGGGTGCGGCGCTGGGCATCGCCGTCATCGGCACCGTGCTGTCCGTCCGCTTCAGCGCGGCCACCGGCCACGGCACCGCCGCCGCCACGGCCTTCACCGACGCCATGGCGCTCGGCTACCGGATGGCGGCGGTCGTGGTGCTGGCGGTGGGTGCGGCGGTGGCGTACGGACTGCGCACCGGGCAGCGGAACGGCCGCGCTTGACCTCAAGTCCACTTCAGGCAGCAGGCTCGCACCCGTGAACACCGAAGCGATGCACCATCAGCTCCAGCGGCTCACCGACCGCGCCGAGATCACCGACCTCCTGGACCGCTACCTCCGCTCGCTGGACAAGGGGCGGTTCGACGAGGCGTGGGCCCGCGCCTTCCACACCGAGGACGTCACCGCCGAGATGCCGATCGGCACGGTCCACGGCCGCGCCGCCCTGCTGGCGCACATCCGGCGCGGTATGGCGCTGTTCGACCGGACCGTCCACCTGGGCACCAACCCCGTCCTCGAGATCGACGGCGACCGGGCGACCGCCCGCGGTGCCCAGCTCAGTACCCATGTCCTCGCGGACGGCTCAGGGGATGTCTTCCTCTCGGCGGGCCACGCCGACAGCGAGCTGGTGCGCACCCCGGACGGCTGGCGGATCGCGGCCACCGCGCTGCGCATCGCGTGGACCCAGGGCACGCCGCCCCGGGTCCCGCAGGACACGCCCTAACTCGGCGCCCCCGACCCGAACCGCCTCAGCAGCGGCGAGAGCACCAGCACGGACTTGGTCCGTTCCACGAACGGCTCGCCCGCGATCCGCTCCAGGACCCGTTCGAAGTGCCGCATATCGGCGGCGAAGACCTGGACGATGGCGTCCGCCTCACCGGTGACGGTGGAGGCGGACGCCACTTCCGGGTAGCGCGACAGGCCGCGGTGGATCGCCTCGGGCGAGGTGTTGCGGCTGCAGTAGAGCTCGATGAACCCCTCGGTCTCCCAGCCGAGCGCGGCCGGATCGACCCGCACGGTGAATCCCGTGATGGCACCCTCGGCCCGCAGACGGTCCACCCGGCGCTTGACGGCAGGGGCGGAGAGGCCGACCTCCTGGCCGATGTCGGCAAAGCTGCGGCGGGCGTCCTCGGCGAGGGCGTGGACGATGCGTTCGTCGAGATCGTTCAGTCGCACTGCGGGTGGATCACTTCTCTGCTGTGGCCAATCGGGAGCGGCGCATGCCGTATCCGAAGTAGACCACAAGGCCGACGGCCATCCAGACCCCGAAGACTACCCAGGTCACGGCGTCGAGGCTGCCCATCATGTAGACGCAGAGCAGGAAGCCGATCGCGGGGAAGAGGGGCGAGAGCGGCGTACGGAAGGTGCGCGGCATGTCGGGGCGCTTGTAGCGCAGCACCACGACGGCCACGTTGACCAGCGCGAACGCGAAGAGCGTGCCGATGCTGGTGGCGTCGGCCAGCTGGCCCAGCGGGATCGCCGCGGCGAGCACGCCGCAGAACAGCGAGACGATCACGGTGTTGGCCCGGGGTGCGCCGCTCTTGGCGTGCACCTTGGAGAACACCTTGGGCACCAGGCCGTCCCGGGACATCGCGAACAGGATGCGGGTCTGGCCGTAGAGGACGGTCAGGACGACGCTGGCGATGGCGATGACCGCGCCGAAGGCGAGCAGCACGGCCCAGAAGTCCTGTCCGGAGACGTCCTTCATGATCCCGGCCAGGGCGGCCTCCGAGCCCTGGAACTTCTTCCACGGCATCGCACCGACCGCGATGGCGGCGACCAGGCAGTACAGCGCGGTGACGATGATCAGCGACAGCATGATCGCGCGCGGCAGGTCGCGCTGCGGGTTCTTGGCCTCCTCGCCGGCCGTGGAGGCGGCGTCGAAGCCGATGTAGGAGAAGAAGAGGGTGGCGCCCGCGGCGCTGACGCCCGTCATGCCCAGCGGCATGAAGTCGGCGTAGTTGCCCGAGCGCACACCCTGCAGGGCGACGCCGCAGAACAGCAGCAGCGCGACGATCTTGACGGCCACCATGATGGTGTTGGCGCGGGCGCTCTCCTTGGCCCCGCCGAGCAGGAAGACCATGGCCAGCATGACGACCAGCAGCGCCGGGAGGTTGAAGATGCCGCCGTCACCGGGCGGCGCGGAGAGCGCGTCGGGGATGGTGAATCCGAAGGTGCCGTCCAGCAGCTCGTTCAGATACTGCCCCCAGCCGACGGCGACGGCCGCGACCGAGACGCCGTACTCCAGGATCAGACACCAGCCGCAGATCCAGGCGACCAGCTCGCCGAGGGTGGCGTAGGCGTAGGAGTACGACGATCCCGAGACCGGGATGGTGCCGGCCAGCTCCGCGTAGGACAGCGCGGAGAACAGGGCGGTGATACCGGCGATGACGAACGAGATGATGACCGCGGGTCCGGCGTCCGGGACGGCCTCGCCGAGGACGACGAAGATGCCGGTGCCCAGGGTGGCACCGATGCTGATCATGGTCAGCTGCCACATGCCCATCGAGCGGCGGAGCGTGCCGCCCTCTCCCTGGCCGCCCTCGGCCACCAGCCGTTCGACGGGCTTGCGCCGCATCAGCCGGGTGCCGAGACCGCCCTGGGCGGGTGGCCGGGGGTCGCTGGCCCCTGCGGGCGGGGCTGCGCCGTGCTCCAACACTGGGGTGGCTCCTTTATCGCTGCCGGTCGGATGGCGGAATCCATGCGGGATTCCGTTGACGGTTCCGATGACGGGTTCCGGAGGGCGCGCACTGCGGTGGGCGGCCCTCACGGAGACGGATGGCGGCGACCGACGGCGGTCCGCACGCGGGCATGCCGAAGCAACCCGCGCAAAGGGGAGACCGCCGAGCAGGCGGCCTCCGCCACTCCACGTACCGCGGTGAACCTTACGGTGCCGCGCTGACCTGCCGTAATGCGGGTTCCTTGCGCAATGGCGGAGGATCGTTGCGCACCGGCGGGGCGGACGGTGGTTCGTTGCGCGAAGGTGTGCAAAATCGCCGTGAAGCCCGGGAGGCGGGCCGGCCCGCAAACGGCGAGCGGCCCCGCACCGGTCCGGTGCGGGGCCGCTCGCCGGAGCGTCAGCTCCAGCTGTCGTGCAGCGGCTTGCCCTCGGCGTAACCGGCGGCGCTCTGCACGCCGACCACGGCCTTCTCGGCGAACTCCTCCAGGGAGCCCGCGCCCGCGTAGGTGCAGGAGCTGCGGACGCCCGCGATGATCGAGTCGATCAGGTCCTCGACGCCCGGACGGGCCGGGTCGACGAACATCCGCGAGGTGGAGATGCCCTCCTCGAAGAGGCCCTTGCGGGCCCGGTCGTAGGACGACTCCTCGCTCGTACGGCGCTGGACCGCACGGGCGGAGGCCATGCCGAAGCTCTCCTTGTACGGCCGCCCCTCGGCGGTGTGCTGGAGGTCGCCCGGCGACTCCAGCGTGCCCGCGAACCAGGAGCCGATCATGACGTTGGACGCGCCCGCGGCCAGCGCCATCGCGACGTCGCGCGGGTGGCGGACGCCGCCGTCGGCCCAGACGTGCTTGCCGTACTTCTTGGCCTCGGCGGCGCATTCGAGCACCGCGGAGAACTGCGGCCGGCCCACGCCGGTCATCATCCGGGTCGTGCACATGGCGCCCGGTCCGACGCCGACCTTGATGATGTCCGCGCCGGCCTCGATCAGATCGCGCACGCCCTCGGCGGCGACGATGTTGCCCGCCACGATCGGGACCTGCGGGTCCAGCGCCCGGACGGCCCGGACGGCGCTGATCATGCCCTCCTGGTGGCCGTGCGCGGTGTCCACCACGAGGGTGTCCACGCCGGCGTCCAGCAGCGCCTTGGCCTTGCCCGCCACATCGCCGTTGATGCCGACGGCGGCGGCGATCCGCAGCTTGCCGTCGGCGTCGGTGGCGGGGGTGTAGAGGGTGGCGCGCAGGGCGCCCTTGCGGGTCAGGATGCCGACGAGCTTGCCGTCCGCGTCGACCGCGGGGGCGAGCTTGCGGTTGGCGGCGTCGAGGCGGTTGAAGGCCTCGCGCGGGTCGATGTCCGCGTCCAGGACGAGCAGGTCCTTGGACATGACCTCGGACACCTGGGTGAAGCGGTCCACCCCGGCCAGGTCGTGCTCGGTGACGACGCCGACCGGGCGCCCGCTCTCGACGACGATGCCCGCGCCGTGCGCCCGCTTGGGCAGCAGCGACAGGGCGTCCGCGACGGTCGCGACCGGGGACAGCACGATCGGGGTGTCCAGGACGAGGTGCCGGCGCTTGACCCAGGTGACGACCTCGGTGACGACGTCGAGCGGGATGTCCTGCGGAATGACCACGAGGCCGCCCCGGCGGGCGACGGTCTCGGCCATCCGGCGGCCGGCGATCGCCGTCATGTTGGCGACAACAAGAGGAATGGTGGTGCCGGTCCCGTCGGGCGCGGAAAGATCCACGCCCTGTCGGGAACCCACCGCGGAGCGGCTGGGCACCATGAACACATCGTCGTACGTCAGGTCGTACGGCGGCTTGGCATCGTTCAGGAAACGCATACTGGCTCTCTCACCTGCGATTTTACGTCTGGGCCGGTGGGGAGTCAGCGCCGAACCGTAAGCCGGATCAGGCTGCGGCTCCTAGGACATCATCCCTCATTGCCGCGCGAATGAGCGAACCGGTGTTCCATTGGTGCGATGCGACACCTCCCCCTGGACGTTCCTACGAACGCCCCGATGCGGGGTTGCGCGCCATGATCACGACGAGTCCGGTGTCCGTTCCGCGCCAGTATCCGACCGCGTCCGCGAGCACCCCCTCGACGATGCTCCAGTCGTCCGGCGCGGCCGCCGCGTACCCCTGCCAGCCCGAGAGCGCCAGCAGCCGGCCGCCGTCAGCGGGGCACCAGGACAGATCGGTGAGGCAGTCGGCGAGCGCGTCCCAGTTGCGGCCGAACCAGTGCGGCAGCCGCAGCGAGCGGGCGCACCGCTCCATGAACTCCGCCTTGTCCACGGCCCCTTGAAGATCGAGGGCGGCAACGCTCCACCCGACGTCCCGGGCGGCGGCCAGCGCGTCGGCCACCGGCCGGTCCGCGGGCCAGGGCAGCACCCCCGGGGGCGTACTGCCGTCGAGCACGGCCGCCAGTGGCCGGGGTACGGAACCCGTCGTCATCGCAGTACCGCCTTGAAGGTTCGGTAGTGGTCATCGGTGTAGTACGTCTCATGGCCCTCGCCGGTGACGAGGCGCCGGGCGCCGCGGTCCGGTGAGCCGGGGGTCGGGACCGTGTACTCGTGGTAGTAGCCGCGTGGATGAGCGGGCAGGTGCCGCTCGCGGTTGCCGAAGACGGTCCCGTCCTGGCGGTACCGGAAGGGCCCGCCGGCGTCGATGAGCCGGAGGGTGTCGCGCGCCTGCGGGGGCAACTCGCCCACGGGGACGGCGGGCAGGCCGTTGGCCCGGCCGGGTACGCGGGGCGAGGCGGGGTCGGTGGACGCGGGCGAGGGCGCCGTCTGCGACGTCCCCTTCAGGCCGGCGCCCGTGGAACATCCGGTGAGCACCAGCAGCAGCCCGGCGAGCAGCGCGCCGATGAGGGCTGCGGCCCGGCGCGGGGTGAAGCGGATCACCATGGCGCCGATGCTGTCACAGCCGCGCCCGCGCTGCCCGCCGGTGACCGGCGGCGCGGGCGGGCCGGAGTGCGGGTCAGGCCCCGTCGGGGTCCGCCCGGTCGAGTGCGGGGCGCGGCCCGGGGCCGGTCTCCAGCAGCAGATGGTCGGCGGCGGCGGTGTCCGTCACCAGGCTCGTGACGAGACCGGAACGGAGCACCGCGCCGATCGCCGCGGCCTTGCGCCGGCCGCCCGCGATCGCCACCACCTCGGGGATCCGGCGCAGCCGGTCGGCCTCGACCGTGATGCAGCGTTCGCCCAGGTCACGGCCGATGCGGCGGCCCTCGGTGTCGAAGAGGTGCGCGGACATCTCGGCGGCCGCGCCCAGCGAGGCGTAATGCTCCCGCTCGTCCTCGGACAGCATGTCGTAGACCGTCGAGACGCCCGGCTCCCAGGAGCCGATGGAGACACAGGCGACGGTGACCTTGTCGAAGTACTCGAAGGCGCGGGCGATGCCGGTCTGGCCGCGCAGCGCGGCGGCGGTCGCCGAGTCGGGCAGCAGCATCGGCGCGTAGATCGGGTGCGCCTCGCCGCCGGAGACATCGGCCGCACGGCGGACCGCCTCGACCGAGCCGCGGTCGGCGGTGCCCGCGTCGTAGACGCCGGTCAGCTGGACAACGGTGCACGGCGGGAGCCGGTGCAGCGCGGCGGCCATGTGAATGGTCGACCGGCCCCAGGCCAGGCCGAGTACGTCGCCCTCGGCGACCAGCTCGCCCAGCAGGTCGGCCGCGACCTCGCCGAGGTTCTCCGGGTCCGCGGCGTCCTCGGAGGCGTCGGCGGGCGACTCCACGACGACGGCATGCCGCAGGCCGTAGCGGGCCCGCAGCGCGTCGGAGCGTTCGGCGTCGAGCTCGGAGGGCACCCGGATCTCGATCCGTACGAGGTCCCGTTCCAGCGCCGTCTCCAGCACGCGGGCGACCTTGAACCGGCTGACGCCGAATTCGTCCGCGATCTGGATCTTGGACTTGCCCTCAAGATAGAAGCGGCGGGCCATCGCCGCCGCCTGCACCAGCTCGGCGGGGCCCATTCCGGACTGTGGGCGGCTGGCTACCACGAAATTCTCCCCTTTTGCGCATCTGATCGAGTCTTTGCTCATCCTTTCAGAAACCGGAGGTGTACGGGGACCATGACCGCTTCGACGGCCGTGAACGCTCGGTTGCGACTCGGACAACCCGTGGCACGCTCCGTCTCATATGAAGCGGCCCACCCCGTGCGCCCCGTCCGCCTCAGTGGGCGCAGCCCCAGCTCGCCGCCGTGGCCGCCGCGGCCTTCTCCCGCAGATCGCGCACCGCCTTGGCCGGATCGTCCGCGCCGTAGACGGCCGAACCCGCGACGAACACATCGGCGCCCGCCTCCGCGCACCGCTCGATGGTGGCGTCGGAGACCCCGCCGTCCACCTGGAGCCACAGCTCGAGGCCGTGCTTGGAGATCAGCTCACGGGTCCGGCGGATCTTCGGCAGCATGATGTCCAGGAACGCCTGGCCGCCGAAGCCCGGCTCCACGGTCATGATCAGCAGCATGTCGAGCTCGGGGAGCAGATCCTCGTACGGCTCGATCGGAGTGGCGGGCTTCAGCGCCATCGAGGCCCGCGCCCCCTTGGCCCGGATCTCCCGCGCCAGCCGTACGGGCGCCGCCGCGGCCTCCGCGTGGAAGGTGACGGAGCCGGCCCCGGCCTCGATGTACTGCGGCGCCCAGCGGTCCGGGTCCTCGATCATCAGGTGCAGGTCGAGCGGGGTGTCCGTCGCCTTGCTCAGCGACTCGACGATCGGCACGCCGAGCGTGAGGTTGGGGACGAAGTGGTTGTCCATGACGTCGACATGGAGCCAGTCGGCGCCCTCGACGGCCTTCGCCTCCTCGGCGAGGCGGGCGAAGTCGGCGGACAGGATGCTGGGGTTGATCAAGGCCATGCCACCAGTATGGCGTGACGCCCGCGGGCCGGCGGAGGCGGGCGCCCGTCGCCGCAGGCCCGCGCTCCGCAGCGGACACGGAACCGCCCCGGCCGGGGATACCGGCCGGGGCGGAACGGGCTGTGCCGACCTGCTCGTCAGGCGAGGATCGCCAGCGCCTGGTTGAGGGTCGCCGACGGACGCATGACGGCCGAGGCCTTGGCGGCGTCGGGCTGGTAGTAGCCGCCGATCTCGGCGGGCGAGCCCTGCACCGCGATCAGCTCGTCGACGATCGTCTGCTCCTGCTCGGTCAGCGTCTTGGCCAGGGCCGCGAACGCCTCCGCGAGCTGCGCGTCGTCGGTCTGCTTGGCCAGCTCCTGCGCCCAGTACAGCGCGAGGTAGAAGTGGCTGCCGCGGTTGTCGATGCCACCGAGGCGGCGGCTGGGCGACTTGTCGTTCTCCAGGAACGTGGCCGTCGCGCGGTCGAGGGTGTCGGCGAGCACCTGGGCGCGCGCGTTGCCCGTGGTCTGCGCGAGGTGCTCGAAGCTGACGCCCAGCGCGAGGAACTCACCCAGGCTGTCCCAGCGCAGGTAGTTCTCCTTGACCAGCTGCTGGACGTGCTTGGGCGCGGAGCCGCCGGCGCCGGTCTCGAACAGCCCGCCGCCGTTCATCAGCGGCACGACGGACAGCATCTTGGCGCTGGTGCCCAGCTCCAGGATCGGGAACAGGTCCGTCAGGTAGTCACGCAGCACATTGCCGGTGACCGAGATCGTGTTCTCGCCGCGGCGGATGCGCTCCAGCGAGAACTTGATCGCGTCGACCGGCGACATGATCTCGATCTGCAGGCCGTCGGTGTCGTGCTCGGGCAGGTACTGCCCGACCTTGGCGATCAGGCTGGCGTCGTGCGCCCGGCCCTCGTCGAGCCAGAACACGGCCGGGTCGCCGGTCGCGCGGGCGCGGGTGACGGCGAGCTTGACCCAGTCCTGGATCGGCGCGTCCTTGGTCTGGCACATCCGGAACACGTCGCCGGCGCTGACGACCTGCTCCAGCACGGCGTTGCCGGCCTCGTCGACGACCCGCACGGTGCCCGTGGCGGGGATCTCGAAGGTCTTGTCGTGGCTGCCGTACTCCTCGGCCTTCTGCGCCATCAGACCGACGTTCGGCACCGAGCCCATGGTCGCCGGGTCGTACGCGCCGTGCTCGCGGCAGTCGTCGATGACGACCTGGTAGATGCCCGCGTAGCTGCTGTCGGGGATGACCGCGAGGGTGTCGGCCTCCGCGCCGTCCGGGCCCCACATGTGGCCGGAGGTACGGATCATGGCCGGCATCGAGGCGTCGACGATGACATCGCTCGGCACGTGCAGGTTGGTGATGCCGCGGTCGGAGTCGACCATCGCCAGCTCCGGGCCCTTGGCCAGCTCGGCCTCGAAGGACGCCTTGATCGCCGCGCCCTCGGGCAGCGACTCCAGGCCCTTGAGGATGCCGCCCAGACCGTCGTTCGGGGTCAGCCCGGCCGCGGCGAGCGCCGCACCGTGCTGGGCGAAGGTGTCGGGGAAGAAGGCCCGTACGACGTGGCCGAAGATGATCGGGTCGGAGACCTTCATCATCGTGGCCTTGAGGTGTACGGAGAACAGCACGCCCTCGGCCTTGGCGCGAGCGACCTGCGCCGTGAGGAACTCCCGCAGCGCCGCGACGCGCATGACGGACGCGTCCACGACCTCACCCGCGATCACCGGCACCGACTCGCGCAGCACGGTGGTGCTGCCGTCGTCCCCGTGCAGCTCGATGCGCAGCGCACCGGCCTCGCCGATCACGGCGGACTTCTCGGTGGAACGGAAGTCGTCGACGCCCATGGTCGCGACGTTCGTCTTGGACTCGGGCGTCCAGGCACCCATCCGGTGCGGGTGCGCCTTGGCGTAGTTCTTCACCGCCGCGGCCGCACGGCGGTCCGAGTTGCCCTCGCGCAGGACCGGGTTGACGGCGCTGCCCTTGACCTTGTCGTAGCGCGCGCGGACGTCCTTTTCCTCGTCGCTCTTCGGGTCGTCCGGGTAGTCCGGCAGCGCGTAACCCTGCTCCTGCAGCTCGGCGATCGCCGCCTTCAGCTGCGGAATCGACGCCGAGATGTTCGGCAGCTTGATGATGTTCGCGCCCGGCGTCTTGGCCAGCTCACCGAGCTCGGCCAGCGCGTCGTCGATCCGCTGGCTCTCCTCGAGGCGCTCGGGGAAGCTGGCGATGATCCGCCCGGCCAGGGAGATGTCGCGGGTCTCCACCGAGACGCCGGCGGTCGATGCGTATGCCTGGATCACAGGCAGGAACGAATGCGTCGCCAGGGCCGGAGCCTCGTCAGTGTGCGTATAGATGATGGTCGAGTCAGTCACCGGGTGCTCCGCTCCAGGTCTCTCCACGTCTCCAACATTGCTCGACATCAAGATATCTCGTGATCGCCTTGCTCTCGACAGCGCCCGGGGACGAGCGGGGGGAGAGACGTGTCACCCCGGGCCGCGGGGGCCGGGACCGCGGGGGCGCGCTCCGCCGTCGGCCTCGGCGAAAAGGGCACGTGGCCGGTGTCAGGGGTACGACGAAAGCTTCCGCCGGACGAGGACCTCGGAGCTCGGCAGGCGCTCGGAAAACCGGCTCGTCGGGTCGGCCCCAGGTAGTGCCTGACCAGCTCGTCCCTCGCGGAACAGGGCACCGCCGGATGAGTGCCGACGGGGACGTCGCCGAGCCGAACGCCGAGCTGCGTGCCCCGCTCCCCTCAGCCCACCCGCCGCAGCAACGCCAGATACATCGCATCCGTCCCGTGCAGATGCGGCCACAGCTGGACGTCCGGCCCGTCGCCCAGCGCCGGGATCCCCGGCATCAGCGGTCGGGCGTCGATGAACTCCACGTCCACCGCCGGGCCGCCGCGCCCCTTGATGACGTCGTCCACGACGGCGCGCGTCTCGGCGAGATGGGGCGAGCAGGTCGCGTAGCCGACGACGCCCCCGACGCGTACGGCCGCCAGGGCCTGCCGGAGCAGTTCGCGCTGGAGCGGGGCGAAGCCGTCCAGGTCCTCGGGGCGTCGGCGCCAGCGGGCCTCGGGGCGGCGGCGCAGGGCGCCCAGGCCCGTGCACGGTACGTCCACCAGGACCCGGTCGAAGGCTCCGGGGCGCCAGGCGGGGCGGGTGCCGTCGGCGGCGATGACGGTGTACGGGCCGGGGTTGCCCTCGAGGGCACGCGCCACCAGGCGGGCGCGGTGCGGCTGCTTCTCGGAGGCCAGCAGGGCGGCGCCGCGCTGCGCGGCCAGCGCGCCCAGGAGGGCGGCCTTGCCACCGGGGCCCGCGCAGCCGTCCAGCCAGGCCCGGTCGGGACCCTCCAGCGGCGCATTCGCCAGCGCGATCGCGACGAGCTGGCTGCCCTCGTCCTGGACGCCGGCCCGCCCCTCGCGTACGGCGTCCAGCGCGCCCGGCTCGCCGCCCTCCGCGAGCCGCACGGCGTACGGGGACCAACGGCCCGGCAGCGCGCTGTCCTCGCCGACGGCGGCCACCAGCTCCTCGGCGGTGGCCCGGCCCGGCCGCGCCACCAGCGTCACCTCGGGCCGCTCGTTGTCCGCCTCCAGCAGGTCCTCGATGCCGGCCCGGCCGCCGCCGAGGGCGTCCCACAGGGCCGAGACGACCCAGCGCGGGTGGGCGTGCACCACTCCGAGGTGGTCCTCGGGATCCTCGTCGTAGTCCGGCGCGACCCGCTCCAGCCACCCGTCCAGGTCATGGGCCGCGACCTTGCGCAGCACCGCATTGACGAACTTGGCCCGCCCGTCGCCGAGCACCACCCGCGCCAGCTCCACGCTCGCGCTGACCGCGGCATGCGTCGGGATCCGGGTGCCGAGCAGCTGGTGCGCACCGAGCGTCAGCACGTCCAGCACCGGCGGGTCGACCTCCCGCAGCGGCCGGTCCACGCACTGCGCGATGATCGCGTCGTAGGTGCCCTGCCGCCGCAGCGTGCCGTACACCAGCTCGGTCGCCAGCGCCGCGTCCCGGCTGTCGAAGTTCCCGCCCTCGCGCGCCTTGCGCAGCAGCGGCGGCAGCACGAGGTTCGCGTACGCGTCCCGCTCGTCGACGGCCCGCAGCGCCTCGAACGCGAGGATCCGGACCGGGTCCTTCTGCGGACGGCGATAGGGCTTACGGGTGCCATGACGGCGAGGCGGCTGCTGACTCACAGAAAGGTGCTCCGGATACGAGAGAGGGGACCGGCACCAGCCTACGCGGGCTGCGCCGGCCCCCGCCGCGGGGACGTCCCGGGCCAGGGCGCTTCTGACGGCGACGCCGCGCAGATCCGTCAGAAGCGCCCTAGTCCGCCAGTCGCTCCCCGGTCTCGATGCGCACGCCGCGGGCCCAGTCGGCGGCCTTCATCGGCTTCTTGCCCTGGGGCTGGACCCACAGGAGTTCGACGGCGTGGCTGCCGGTGCCGACGTGCACCGTCTTCTTGGTGACGGCGAGTTCGCCGGGCGCCAGGTCCAGGTCCGCACGGTCCGCCGCCAGGGCGGCCGACATCACCTTGAGGCGTTCGCCGCGGAAGACCGTCCAGGCCCCGGGGGCGGGCGCGCAGGCCCGCACCAGGCGGTCGACGCGCAGCGCCGGCGCCGTCCAGTCCACCTTGGCGTCCTCGACCTCGATCTTCGGCGCGAGGGAGATGCCCTCGGAAGGCTGCGGGACGGCGTGCAAAGTGCCGTCCTCGATGCCGTCCATGGTCGCGGTCAGCAGCCCGGCACCCGCGAACGCCAGCCGGGTGAGCAGATCACCGCTGGTGTCGGTCGGCCGGACCTCCTCGGTCAGCACACCGTAGACCGGTCCGGAATCCAGGCCCTGCTCGATCTGGAAGGTGGCGGCGCCGGTGACCTCGTCACCCGCAAGGACGGCGTGCTGTACGGGCGCCGCGCCACGCCACGCGGGCAGCAGCGAGAAATGCAGATTGACCCACCCCTTGGCGGGGATGTCGAGCGCGATCTTCGGCAGCAGCGCGCCGTAGGCGACCACCGGGCAGCAGTCCGGCGCGATCTCCCGCAGCCGGGCCAGGAAGTCCTCGTCGCGCGGCTTGACGGGCTTGAGGACCTCGATGCCCGCCTCCTCCGCGCGCTCCGCGACGGGGCTCGCGACCATCCGGCGGCCGCGGCCGGACGGCGCGTCGGGCCGGGTCACGACGGCCACGACCTCATGCCGGTCCGAGGCGATCAGGGCATCGAGGGCGGGCACGGCAACCTCGGGGGTGCCGGCGAAGACGAGCCTCATGGGTGGCGCACTACCTCTCTCGCGCTGCGGAACGACGCACCAGTCTATGGGGCTTGACGCCGCATCGTGCGGCGGACTCCGGCACACGACCGCCGCGCATTTCGCCGGGGGGCGTGCGAACGCTTCCGCGCCTCCCATGGAAGCTCGTACGCCCCCATACCGTGACCACAGCCGCTCCTGTCGCGTTGGTCAAGCAGCATTGACCTCTGACGGGCCGCTCTGGCGGCCCGATCGCTTTCATCCTTCCTCTTTCACGCCGGTTCGAGAGGCTCGCTCATGGCCGACCACGCAACTCACGACGCCCAGGCACGCGCCAGCCTGCATCTCCTGGTACGGGACATCGAGCGGGTCCGCCGACAGGTGGACGCGCTGCGCACCCTGACCGCTCAGCTCGGCAACGTCTACCGCCCGCGCCGCACGGGCCCCTCCGCGGGCTTCGTCGTCTACGGGCGCGCGCCGGCCCCCACCGTGCGCCTCGCCCAGGAGCTGCGCGACAGCGTGGAGACCCTCGTCACGGCGGCGGTCGACTTCGACCGCTCGCTGGGCTTCTCCTGGGACGCGGTGGGCTCGGCGCTCGGCGTCACCAAGCAGGCGGTGCACCGGCGGTACGGCGCCCGCCGGGCCGCCGCCCAGCCCGCGGCCGACGGCGCCGAGCGCGCGTCGGAGGCGTCCCCCGCCCGCCCGGTCGGCGTGGCCGCGGGCCTGCCGGGCGCGCCGTCCGTGCCCGCCGCCCGCTCGTTGCCCGCGCAGCCCACCGCGGCCAGCAGGGACGAGGCCCGGCCGGGCGCCTTCCCCGGCCCCCGCAACGGCTGACGCCGCCCCTCGGCGCGCCGCTTCCGCCGGCCGCGCCCGCCGACGCACGCCAACGCCCCGGGACCGCCCGCCGAACACGGTCCCGGGGCGGCGCCGTTCGCGGCGCCGCTCACCCCAGATCGGGCGGATCGATCCGTACCCGCACCGGCTCCCCTTCCCGTTTGACCAGCCGCGCCGCCCGCGCCGCCTTGAGCGCCGCCGCGAGCGCCGCGCCCTGCCCCGGCCGGACCCGTACGAGCGCCCGCTCCCACGTCTCCCCCGGCGGTGGATCGCCCGGCCGACGAGGCCGCCCCGGATCCGGCGCCGGCAGCGGTACGGGCCCCAACACCTCGGCCCCGGACGGGAGTTCGGCGGCACCGAGCAGCTCCCCGACGTCCTCCGGACGCCCGGTCACCGAGGCCATCCGGGACACCGGGGGGAACCCGAGCTCGGCCCGCTCGGCCAGCTCCCGTACGGCGTGCCCGACCGGATCCCACCGCACCAGCGCCTGCACCGGCCGCAGCGTCGGCTCCGCGATCACCGCGACCGTGCCGCCCTCCGCCTGCCCGCGCACCAGCGCCGCCGCGCCCAGCCAGCGCCGCAGCGCCTCCTCCCCCGCCCGCAGGTCCGGCCGCCCCAGCAGCGCCCAGCCGTCCAGGAGCAGGGCGGCGGCGTAACCCCCGCCCTCGGCCAGCGGTTCCGCGCCCGGCGTGGAGACCACGAGGGCCGGCCGGTCGGGCACGGTGTCGAGGATGTGGTCACGGCCGGAGGTGCGCACCGGCACTTCCGGGAACGCCCGCCCGAGCTCCTCGGCCGTGCGCCGCGCGCCGACGATCTGGGCCCGCAGGCGGTTGCTCCCGCACTCCACGCAGGACCAGTCCGGCGCCTCGCGTCCGCACCAGACGCAGCCCAGTGCGCTGTCGTTGCTGTGCGCCTCCAACGGCCCGGCGCAGTGCCGGCACCGCGCGGGCTCGCGGCAGCGGGCGCAGGCCAGCCTGGGTACGTACCCGCGGCGCGGCACCTGCACCAGCACCGGCCCCCGCGCCAGCCCCGCGCGCGCCGTCTGCCAGGCGAGCGACGGCAGCCGGGCGACGCGCGCGGCCTCGTCGCGGGCCGCCTCGACATCGTCGACCGTACGGATCAACGGCGCGGCCGTGCGCACCTGTTCGCGCCCGGCCTCCAGCGGCCGCGCCCACCCGTTCTCCACCAGCTGCGTGGCCTCGACCGTGCGCCCCAGATCACCGACCAGACAGGCCGCCTTCTCCTGCACGGCCCGCAGCAGCAGGACATCGCGGGCGTGCGGATGCGGTGCGTTGGTGTCGCTGTGGCTGGAATTGCCGTCGTCCCAGATGGCGACGAGCCCCAGATCCGCCACCGGCGCGTACATGGCGGCGCGGGTGCCCACGACGGCCCGCACCGCGCCCCGGCGTATCGCCAGCCAGCGGCGGTACCGCTCCTCGGGCCCCGAATCCGCCACCAGGACGGTGTGCATCCCCCGCCCCACCAGCTCGGTCAGCGCCGCGTCCACCCGGGCCGCCGACCGCCCGTCCGGCATCACGACCAGGGCACCCCGCCCGGACGCCAGGGTCGCCGCCACCGTGGCGGCCAGCTCCCACGGCCAGTGCGGCCCCGGCAGCGCCGTCCACACCGCGCGCGGCGCGCCGCCGTGCACCAGGGCGTCCAGGAACGCCGGCCCGTCCGGATACCGGCCCCAGCTGGCCAGCGACGGCACCGCGGGCGGTGGCGGCGGCGCCGGGAACCGCTCCGCCTCGGCCCGGGCGTTGCGCGGCGGAACGGCCAGCTGCAGCACATCGGCGAGCGAACCCGCGTAGCGGTCCGCCACCGCCCGGCACAGCGCCAGCAGCGGCGGGCTGAGCACCGGCTCCGGCGAGACGACCTGCGTGAGCGCCGCCAGCGGCCCGCGGTAGTCCGACTCGGCGATGCGCTCGACGATGTACCCGTCGAGCAGGCCCCCGCCCTCGCGCCGGCCGTCGCGCACCTTGCCGGTCCCCGCGCCGAACCGCACCCGCACCCGCACCCCGGGCCGCGCCTCGTCGTCCATCGCCGCGGGCACCGCGTAATCCCACAGCTTGTCCAGATGCACCGGCCCCTTGTCCACCAGCACCCGCGCCACCGGCAGCTCCCCGGCCAGCGCCGCCCCCCGCCACGTCCGCGGTTTGGCGCGTGGCGCCTTCGCCTTCCGCACGGTCTCCCGGATCAGCGCCAGCTGCTCGCCCCGCTCCCCCGGATCCCGCCCGTTCTCACTGCTCACAGCACCAGTCTTAGCAGACGGCACCGACAGCGGCGGGCCACGAGCCGCCCCGGCCCGTGCTCCCGCGGCGAGAGAAAAACCTGTGGCCCCGGACCGCCGAGCGGTCCGGGGCCACAGGCCACAGCGAAGGGACGGCTTACAGCCCCGCCGCCTTGCGCAGGGCGTCCACGCGGTCCGTGCGCTCCCAGGTGAAGTCCTCCAGCTCGCGGCCGAAGTGGCCGTAGGCGGCGGTCTGGGAGTAGATCGGGCGGAGCAGGTCGAGCGCGCGGATGATCGCGGCCGGGCGGAGGTCGAAGACCTCGCCGATGGCCGTCTCGATCTTCTCGACGTCGACGGACTCCGTGCCGAAGGTCTCGACGAAGAGGCCGACGGGCTCGGCCTTGCCGATGGCGTAGGCGACCTGGACCTCGCAGCGCTGGGCCAGGCCCGCGGCGACGACGTTCTTGGCGACCCAGCGCATGGCGTAGGCGGCCGAGCGGTCGACCTTGGACGGGTCCTTGCCGGAGAACGCGCCGCCGCCGTGGCGGGCCATGCCGCCGTAGGTGTCGATGATGATCTTGCGGCCGGTGAGGCCGGCGTCGCCCATCGGGCCGCCGATCTCGAAGCGCCCGGTCGGGTTGACCAGCAGGCGGTAGCCGTCGGTGTCCAGCTTGATGCCGTCCTCGACGAGCTGGTTGAGGACGTGCTCGACGACGAACTCGCGGATGTCGGGCGCGAGGAGGGAGTCGAGGTCGATGTCCGAGGCGTGCTGCGAGGAGACGACGACGGTGTCGAGGCGGACGGCCTTGTGGCCGTCGTACTCGATGGTGACCTGGGTCTTGCCGTCGGGGCGCAGGTAGGGGATGGTGCCGTTCTTGCGGACCTCGGACAGGCGCGTGGAGAGGCGGTGCGCGAGGTTGATCGGGAGCGGCATCAGCTCCGGGGTCTCGTCGCATGCGTAGCCGAACATCAGGCCCTGGTCGCCGGCGCCCTGCTTGTCCAGCTCGTCGTCATCGCCCTCGACGCGGTTCTCGTACGCGGTGTCGACACCCTGGGCGATGTCCGGGGACTGCGCGCCGATGGACACCGAGACGCCACAGGAAGCGCCGTCGAAGCCCTTCTTGGACGAGTCGTAGCCGATGTCCAGGATCTTGTTGCGGACGAGGTTGGGGATGTCGGCGTACGCCTTGGTCGTCACCTCGCCGGCCACGTGGACCAGGCCGGTGGTGATCAGCGTCTCGACGGCGACCCGAGAGGTCGGGTCCTCCTTGAGAAGGGCGTCGAGGATGGTGTCGCTGATCTGGTCAGCGATCTTGTCGGGGTGGCCCTCGGTGACGGACTCCGAGGTGAACAGGCGGCGGGACACATCGCTCCCTGGGGTTGCAGCGGCTGCTGGCTGATCATTGGCGGAAGGGCCGAGAGCTGCGCTCGGCCCGGTCCACGATTTAGTTTATCGGTCGTATGTGACGTTCGGGCACGCAGTCTCGATTTATGGATCCCTCGTGACCTGGGACACCACGGTCCACCGTAGGACGATCACCTCAGCGAGGGGCTGGGTCAAGGGGGCACGCCGGTCTTTTCCGGACCGGTAGGGCCAATCGAGGCTACCTGGGACCCTCGGGGGCGAGCCCGGCGAGCCGGGGGGCGACAAGGTCCCAGAGGGTTTCGGCCAGGGCTTCCTTCGGGCCGTGCGGCACCGGGGTCTCGGCGCCGTCCGGGGCGAGGATCACCGCCTCGTTCTCGGCCGAGCCGAAGGCCTTGTGCTCGCCGACCTCATTGACGACCAGCAGGTCACAGCCCTTGCGGGCGAGCTTGGCGCGGCCGTTGGCGAGCACGTCGTCGGTCTCGGCGGCGAAGCCCACGACCACCTGCCCGGGACGGGCCCGCTCCGCGGAGATCTCGGCGAGGATGTCCGGATTACGCACCAGGTTGACCGGTTCCGGCTCCTCGCCGTCGATCTTCTTGATCTTGCCGGTGGTATAGACGGCGGGCCGGAAATCGGCCACGGCGGCGGCCATGACCACCGCGTCGGCGTCCGCGGCGGCCTTCAGTACGGCCTCGCGGAGCTGGCAGGCCGTACCGATGCGGAGGACGTCCACACCGGCCGGGTCGGGCAGCTCGGTGTTGCCCGCGACGAGGGTGACCCGGGCGCCGCGGGCGGCCGCGATGCGGGCGAGGGCGTAGCCCTGCTTGCCGGAGGAGCGGTTGCCCAGATAGCGGACGGGGTCCAGGGGCTCGCGGGTGCCGCCGGCGGTCACCACGACGTGGCGGCCCGCGAGGTCCTGGACGAGGGCCTGCGCGCCGCGGGCCAGGACGCGGCGGCAGACGTCGAAGATCTCCGCGGGGTCGGGGAAACGGCCCTTGCCTGTGTCGACGCCGGTCAGGCGGCCGACCGCGGGCTCGATGACGAGGGCGCCGCGGCGGCGGAGGGTGGCGACGTTCTCCTGGGTGGCGGGGTTCTCCCACATCTCGGTGTGCATCGCGGGGGCGAAGACCACCGGACAGCGGGCGGTGAGGAGGGTGTTCGTCAGCAGGTCGTCGGCGAGGCCGTGGGCGGCCTTGGCCAGCAGGTCGGCGGTGGCGGGGGCGACCACGACGAGGTCGGCGCCCTGCCCGATGCGCACGTGCGGGACCTCGTGGACGGTCTCCCAGACCTCGGTGGTGGCCGGGTTGCCGGACAGCGCCGACCAGGTGGCCTCCCCGACGAAGTGGAGCGACGCGGTGGTCGGCACCACCCGTACGTCGTGCCCGGACTCGGTGAGCCGCCGCAGCAGCTCGCACGCCTTGTACGCGGCGATCCCGCCGCTGACACCGAGGACGACCCTGGGCCGCGCCCGCTCCTGACCCCGCTCCTGTGTGTCCATCGTTTCGCCGCTCCCCAAGACAACCGGTCCGGTACGTGGCCGGTACGTGGTCCGTACGTATGCCCCTATGACACACCAAGGGCCCGGCTGGGGGCACCTCCCAGCGTTAGCTGGGGGAGCGTCCCGCCGGGCCCTTGGTGAGGTGTGGTGCCGCTTACTGGGCCGGGCCCTCGATGGCCTCGGAGGTCAGCAGGCCCGCGTTGATCTCGCGCAGCGCGATCGACAGGGGCTTCTCGTGGACGTGCGTGTCGACGAGCGGACCGACGTACTCAAGCAGGCCCTCGCCGAGCTGCGAGTAGTACGCGTTGATCTGGCGCGCGCGCTTTGCGGCGTAGATCACAAGGCTGTACTTCGAGTCGGTGGCCTCGAGAAGCTCATCAATTGGCGGGTTGATGATGCCCTCGGGTGCGGTGATGGAAGAGGACACTCTCTGCCTTCCGAAGGGGATGAAGCGGGGGTGAAGCATAAAACGCAAAGATGTGACGTCCGGGGATCCGCCGGATACCTCCGCGGGGTCAGCCGCTGATGTTCCGGTCCCCAGATCGATCCAGCATCAAGGCTAGCAGCTCACGGCTGACCGCCTCGACGGAGGTGTTGACGAGGGTCACATCGAATTCCTTCTCCGCGGCCAGTTCGACCTTGGCGGCCGTCAGTCGGCGCTCGATGACCTCGGGCGCCTCGGTGCCCCGGCCGGTGAGCCGGCGGACCAGCTCGTCCCAGCTCGGCGGGGCCAGGAAGACCAGCAGGGCCTCCTCCATGGACTCGCGGACCTGACGGGCGCCCTGGAGATCGATCTCGAGCAGGACCGGCTCCCCGGCCTCGAGACGGTCCATGACCGCCTTGCGCGGCGTGCCGTAGCGGTGACCGGCGAATTCGGCCCATTCCAGCAGTTCGCCGTTGGCGATGAGCTTGTCGAACTCCTCGTCCTCGACGAAGAAGTACTGGACACCGTGCCGCTCCCCGGGGCGCGGCTTGCGGGTAGTGGCCGAAACCGAGAGCCAGACCTCGGGATGGACCTTGCGCAGATGCGCGACGACCGTGCTCTTACCGACCCCCGAGGGGCCGGAGAGCACGGTCAGTCGCGGTTGTCTGACCGGGGGTACGGGGGTCTCCCCCCGGGAGACTGCAGAACTCATGCAGCGATTATTCCAGCTTCCGGGCCATGCCGGAAAATTCAGGAAGCGGTGCTGCCGAACTCACGCTCCAACGAAGCGATCTGGTTGGAGCCAAGACCCCGTACGCGGCGGCTCTCGGAGATCCCGAGCCGCTCCATGATCTGCTTGGCGCGGACCTTGCCGACGCCTGGCAGGGACTCGAGGAGGGCGGAGACCTTCATCTTGCCGATGACGTCGTTCTCCTGGCCCTGCTTGATGACCTCATGGAGGGAGGCACCGGAGTGCTTGAGCCGATTCTTGACCTCGGCGCGCTCCCGGCGAGCCGCGGCGGCCTTCTCGAGCGCGGCTGCGCGCTGTTCAGGGGTAAGGGGCGGAAGAGCCACGCCTACGTCACCTCGGATGTCGAACTGTCGGATATCGGACCGGTGTGGAACCTAGTCGCCCCGCACCTGCGGAGCAACGAGCAACGCGCTTACGTGCAGTGCTCTCGACGGAGACTAGCGGCCGATCGCGCCAGAGTCAGCGAGAACAGACGAAAAGTCCTGGTCAGACTCTGCTGACCGGGACAATTCGGGACCAAATCACCTGCCGAAGGGCTCTTAAGAGACCGCGGTCCGCACTTCGTCGGCGAATCGGAGCGCCGCGTCGCGCAGAGCTGCGGCGTCCGGGCCGTGCCGCAGGACGCCGCGGCTGACGCTGGGGACCACATTGCGCACGGCGTCACCGAAGACCGTCGGGAGATCGGCGGGGGTGGCGCCCTGGGCTCCGATGCCGGGGGCCAGCAACGGGCCGTTGACCGCCAGATCGAACGAGGAGAGATCGCCGAGGGTGGCGCCGACGACCGCGCCGAAGGAGCCCAGCGGCTCCGCGCCGGCGTTCTCCTCGGCGAGGTGGCCGAGCATCGTCGCGGCGAGGGTGCGGCCGTCCTCGCGCACCGCCCGCTGGACCTCCGCGCCCTCCGGGTTGGAGGTCAGGGCGAGGACGAAGAGCCCGGCGCCGTTCTCGCGGGCCAGGTCCACGGCCGGCTTCAGCGAGCCGTAGCCGAGGTACGGGGAGACGGTGAGCGCGTCGGAGAAGAGCGGCGAGTCCTTGCGCAGGTAGGTCTCGGCGTACGCGGCCATGGTCGAGCCGATGTCGCCGCGCTTGGCGTCCATCAGGACCAGGGCACCGCGCTCGCGGGCCTCCTCGACGGCGGTCTCCAGGACGGCGATGCCGCGCGAGCCGAAGCGCTCGAAGAACGCGGACTGCGGCTTGAAGACCGCGACCTGCTCGCCGAGCGCCTCCACGACGGTGCGGGTGAACCGGGCCAGGCCCGCCACGTCGTCGTTCAGGCCCCAGTCGGCCAGCAGCGAGGCGTGCGGGTCGATGCCGACGCAGAGCGGGCCCCGGGTGTCCATGGCATGGCGCAGCCGGGCGCCGAAGGGGGCGGAAGTGACAGTCATGCTGCGTTCTTCTCCTCTCGGACGGAGGCGCCGACGGCCTCGGCGAGGGTGGCGTACGGGCTGTTGCGCAGGCGTGCGGCGAGGCCCTTGTGGAGGGCGCGGCACCAGAACGGTCCCTCGTAGATGAAGGCGCTGTAGCCCTGGACGAGGGTGGCGCCGGCGAGGATGCGCTGCCAGGCGTCCTCGGCGGTGGTGATGCCGCCGACCCCGATGAGGGTGATCCGGTCGCCCACGCGGGCGTACAGGCGGCGCAGGACCTCCAGGGAGCGCTCCTTGACGGGGGCGCCGGAGAGGCCGCCGGTCTCGGCGATCAGCTGCGGGTCGGAGGTCAGGCCGAGGCCCTCGCGGGCGATGGTGGTGTTGGTGGCGATGATGCCGTCCAGGCCCAGCTCGACGGCGAGGTCGGCGACCGCGTCGACGTCCGCGTCGGCCAGGTCCGGGGCGATCTTGACCAGCAGCGGGACGCGGCGGTCGGTGACCGTACGGTCGGCGGCCTCGCGCACGGCGGTCAGCAGCGGGCGCAGGTGGTCGACGGCCTGGAGGTTGCGCAGTCCCGGGGTGTTCGGGGAGGAGACGTTGACCACCAGGTAGTCGGCGTGGCCGGCGAGGCGCTCGGTGGAGGTGACGTAGTCGGCGGTCGCCTCGGCCTCCGGGACGACCTTGGTCTTGCCGATGTTGACGCCGACGGTGGTCGGGAAGACCGGGTTACGGGCCGCCAGGCGGGCCGCGACGGACGCCGAGCCCTCGTTGTTGAAGCCCATGCGGTTGATCAGCGCGCGGTCGGCGACGAGCCGGAAGAGGCGCTTCTTGGGGTTGCCGGGCTGGGCCTGGGCGGTGACGGTGCCGATCTCGACATGGTCGAAGCCGAGCATCGTCATGCCGTCGATGGCGACGGCGTTCTTGTCGAAGCCGGCGGCCAGGCCGAACGGGCCGTGCATCCGGCGGCCGAGCGCCTCGGTGCGCAGCTCCTTGTGGCGGGGGGCGAGCGCGGCGGCGACGAAGGTGCGCAGCACGGGGACGCGCACGGCCAGCTGGATCCAGCGGAAGGCCAGGTGGTGGGCCTGCTCGGGATCCATGCGCTTGAAGATCAGGTGGAAGAAGAGGCGGTACATCGGAGGCCTTCCGCGGTGAAGAGGTACTGAGGGGGCTCACGAAGAGGGGGACACCGTTTCGGTGTCCCCCTCCCGGTCCCTACTCCTCGCGGGCCGCGGTGAGCTGCTGTGCGTGTTCCTGGAGGGAACGCACGCCGACGTCGCCGCGGGACATCGCCTCGATGCCCTGCACGGCGGCGGCCAGCGCCTGGACCGTGGTCAGGCACGGGATGCCGCGGGCGACGGACGCGGTGCGGATGTCGTAGCCGTCGAGGCGGCCGCCGGTGCCGTACGGCGTGTTGACGATCAGGTCGACCTGGCCGTCGTGGATCAGCTGGACGATGGTCTTCTCGCCGTCGGGGCCCTCGCCCTCGGACTGCTTGCGCACCACGGTGGCGTTGATGCCGTTGCGGCGCAGCACCTCGGCGGTGCCGGAGGTGGCCAGCAGCTCGAAGCCGTGCGCGACCAGCTCGCGGGCCGGGAAGATCATCGAGCGCTTGTCGCGGTTGGCGACGGAGACGAACGCGCGGCCCTTGGTGGGCAGCGCACCGTAGGCGCCGGTCTGGGACTTGGCGTAGGCGGTGCCGAAGACCGAGTCGATGCCCATGACCTCGCCGGTGGAGCGCATCTCCGGGCCGAGGACGGTGTCCACGCCGCGGCCGTGGATGTCGCGGAACCGCGACCAGGGCATGACGGCTTCCTTGACGGAGATCGGCGCGTCCAGCGGCAGGGTGCCGCCGTCGCCGGTCTTGGGGAGCATGCCCTCGGCGCGCAGCTCGGCGATGGTGGCGCCCAGCGAGATCCGGGCGGCGGCCTTGGCCAGCGGCACGGCGGTGGCCTTCGAGGTGAAGGGCACCGTACGGGAGGCGCGCGGGTTGGCCTCCAGGACGTAGAGGATGTCGCCGGCCATCGCGAACTGGATGTTGATCAGGCCGCGGACGCCGACGCCCTTGGCGATGGCCTCCGTCGAGGCGCGCAGCCGCTTGATGTCGTAGCCGCCGAGGGTGATCGGGGGCAGCGCGCAGGCGGAGTCGCCGGAGTGGATACCGGCCTCCTCGATGTGCTCCATGACGCCGCCGAGGTAGAGCTCGTGGCCGTCGTAGAGCGCGTCGACGTCGATCTCTATGGCGTCGTCGAGGAAGCGGTCGATGAGGACCGGGTGCTCGGAGATCAGGCCCGCGTGCCGCTCCAGGTACCCGCCCAGCGACGGCTCGTCGTAGACGATCTCCATGCCGCGGCCGCCGAGCACGTAGGACGGGCGGACCATGACCGGGTAGCCGATCTCGGCGGCGATGGACTTGGCCTCGTCGAAGGAGAAGGCGGTGCCGTACTTGGGGGCGGGCAGTCCGGCCTCGGTCAGGACGCGGCCGAAGGCGCCGCGCTCCTCGGCGAGGTCGATGGCCTCGGGCGAGGTGCCGACGATCGGCACGCCGTTGTCCTTGAGCGCCTGCGCCAGACCCAGCGGGGTCTGGCCGCCGAGCTGGACGATGACGCCCGCGACCGGGCCCGCCTGCTGCTCGGCGTGCACGATCTCCAGCACGTCCTCGAGGGTGAGCGGCTCGAAGTACAGGCGGTCGGAGGTGTCGTAGTCCGTCGAGACGGTCTCGGGGTTGCAGTTGACCATCACGGTCTCGTAGCCGGCGTCGCTGAGCGCGAACGAGGCGTGGACGCAGGAGTAGTCGAACTCGATGCCCTGGCCGATGCGGTTGGGGCCGGAGCCGAGGATGATCACGGCCGGCTTCTCGCGCGGCGCGACCTCGGTCTCCTCGTCGTAGGACGAGTAGAAGTACGGGGTCTTCGCGGCGAACTCGGCGGCGCAGGTGTCGACCGTCTTGTAGACCGGGCGGACGCCGAGGGCGTGCCGGACCTCGCGGACGACGTCCTCGCGCAGGCCGCGGATGGCCGCGATCTGGGCGTCGGAGAAGCCGTAGCGCTTTGCTTCCGCAAGGATCTCCGGGTGGAGCTTCTCGGCCGCCGCGACCTCGTCGGCGATCTCCTTGATGAGGAAGAGCTGGTCGACGAACCAGGGGTCGATCTTCGTGGCGTCGAAGACCTCCTGCGGGGTGGCGCCCGCCCGGATGGCCTGCATGACGGTGTTGATCCGGCCGTCGGTGGGGACCTGCGCCTTGATCAGCAGCTCGGCCTTGTCGCCCGGCCCGCCGACGAAGTCGAACTGGCTGCCCTTCTTCTCCAGCGAGCGCAGCGCCTTGTTCATCGCCTCGGGGAAGTTACGGCCGATGGCCATCGCCTCGCCGACCGACTTCATGGTCGTGGTGAGGGTGGCGTCGGCGGCCGGGAACTTCTCGAAGGCGAAGCGGGGCACCTTGACGACGACGTAGTCGAGGGTCGGCTCGAAGGAGGCCGGGGTCTTCTCGGTGATGTCGTTGGGGATCTCGTCGAGGGTGTAGCCGACGGCGAGCCGGGCGGCGATCTTCGCGATCGGGAAGCCCGTGGCCTTGGAGGCCAGCGCGGAGGAGCGCGAGACGCGGGGGTTCATCTCGATGACGATGACCCGGCCGTCCTCGGGGTCGACCGCGAACTGGATGTTGCAGCCGCCGGTGTCCACGCCGACCTCGCGGATCACGGCGATGCCGATGTCCCGCAGGATCTGGTACTCACGGTCGGTGAGCGTCATCGCCGGCGCGACGGTGATGGAGTCGCCGGTGTGCACGCCCATCGGGTCGAAGTTCTCGATGGAGCAGACGACCACGACGTTGTCGTTCTTGTCGCGCATCAGCTCCAGCTCGTACTCCTTCCAGCCGAGGATGGACTCCTCCAGGAGCACCTCGGTGGTCGGGGAGAGCGTCAGGCCCTGGCCGGCGATGCGGCGCAGCTCCTCCTCGTCGTGCGCGAAGCCGGAGCCGGCACCGCCCATGGTGAAGGAGGGGCGGACGACGACGGGGTAGCCGCCGAGCTCGTCGACGCCCTTGAGGACGTCGTCCATGGAGTGGCAGATGACCGAGCGGGCGGACTCGCCGTGGCCGATCTTGCGGTTGACCGCCTCGACGACCTCCTTGAACAGGTCGCGGTCCTCGCCCTTGTTGATCGCCTCGACGTTGGCGCCGATCAGCTCGACGCCGTACTTGTCGAGGGCGCCGGACTCGTGCAGCGAGATCGCGGTGTTCAGGGCCGTCTGGCCACCGAGGGTGGGCAGGAGCGCGTCGGGGCGCTCCTTGGCGATGATCTTCTCGACGAATTCCGGGGTGATCGGCTCGACGTACGTGGCGTCGGCGATCTCCGGGTCGGTCATGATCGTCGCCGGGTTGGAGTTCACCAGGATGACGCGCAGGCCCTCGGACTTGAGGACCCGGCAGGCCTGGGTGCCGGAGTAGTCGAACTCGGCGGCCTGGCCGATGACGATCGGGCCGGAGCCGATGACCAGGACGGACTGGATATCGGTGCGCTTAGGCACGCTGGCCCTCCATCAGGGAAACGAAGCGGTCGAAGAGGTACGCGGCGTCGTGCGGACCCGCGGCGGCTTCGGGGTGGTACTGGACACTGAAGGCCGGCTGGTCGAGGAGCTGGAGCCCCTCCACCACGTCGTCGTTGAGGCAGACGTGGGAGACCTCTGCGCGGCCGTAGGGGGTGTCGGAGGCCCCGTCCAGGGGGGCGTCGACGGCGAATCCGTGGTTGTGGGCGGTGACCTCGACCTTGCCGGTCGTACGGTCCTGCACCGGCTGGTTGATGCCGCGGTGCCCGTACTTGAGCTTGTACGTGCCGAAGCCCAGCGCGCGGCCCAGGATCTGGTTGCCGAAGCAGATGCCGAACAGCGGCGTCCTGCGCTCCAGCACGCCCCGCATCACGGAGACGGGGTGGTCGGCAGTGGCCGGGTCGCCGGGGCCGTTGGAGAAGAACACGCCGTCCGGGTTCACCGCGTAGACGTCCTCGACGGTCGCGGTGGCGGGCAGGACGTGCACCTCGATGCCGCGCTCGGCCATCCGGTGCGGGGTCATGCCCTTGATGCCCAGATCGATCGCGGCGACGGTGAACTTCTTCGTACCGATGGCCGGGACGACGTACGACTCCTTGGTGGCGACCTGCGTGGACAGGTCCGCGCCCTGCATCTCGGGGGCCTGGCGCACCTTGGCCAGCATGGTGCCCTCGTCGGGCAGCGCGTCGCCGGAGAAGATGCCGACCCGCATGGCGCCGCGCTCGCGCAGGTGCCGGGTCAGCGCCCGGGTGTCGACGCCGCTGATGCCGACGACGCCCTGCGCGACCAGCTCGTCGTCGAGGGAGCGCACCGAGCGCCAGTTGGACGGGATACGGGCGGGGTCGCGGACGACATAGCCGGAGACCCAGATCCGCCCCGACTCGGGGTCCTCGTCGTTCACGCCGGTGTTGCCGATGTGCGGGGCGGTCATGACGACGACCTGGCGGTGGTACGAGGGGTCGGTCAGCGTCTCCTGGTAGCCGGTCATGCCGGTGGAGAACACCGCTTCGCCGAAGGTCTCCCCCACGGCCCCGTAGGCGCGGCCGCGGAAGGTGCGGCCGTCCTCCAGGACGAGTACGGCGGGGATCTTGGCGGTCCCCCTGGTGGAGGTCGTCATCGTGCGCCTTCCGTTTCGGTGTGCTCGGTGGTGCGGGTGGTGGAACTGAGTGCGGTGAGGGCCTCGACCCAGGCCGGGTGCTCCGCCGCCCGGTCGGAGCGGAAACCGGAGTCGATCTCCTTGTCCCCGTGCGCCCAGGTGACGATCAGCAGGCCGCCCTCGGTGAGGACCTTGCCCGCGATGCCCTTGTCGAGGCGGGCGCCGCGCAGCGCGGCGGCGGGCACGAAGAAGTCCTGCGCGCCCGGCCGGACGACGTCCAGGCCCTGGTCGGTCAGGGTGAGCTCGGCGCGGCTGCGGGTGCCCAGGCCGCGGGCGACGATCCGGTCGAGCCACTGCCCGGCGGTGGTGGAGCCGTGGTAGCGGCCGCTGAGCGTCAGACGCGCCTCGCCGGGCTCGTCGGGGGTGGACGACAGCTCGGGCAGATCGCCCTGGAGTGTGCCGCGCCACTTCCAGCCCTGGCGCATCAGCCAGTAGAGGAAGACCACGAAGACCAGCAGGCCGACGACCCAGCCGATCCGGGCGGCCCAGTCGGTGACCGGCGCGGACTTCTGCGCTTCGGCCAGTTGGATGAGTGGAGGAGTCACGCCAGCTTCCCGTCGACGACCGTTGCGCGGCCCCGCAGGAAGGTGTGGGTGACGCGTCCCGGCAGCTCACGGCCCTCGTAGGGGGTGTTGCGGCTGCGCGAGGCGAAGCCCGCGGGGTCCACCTCTCCACGGTAAGCGGAATCGACCAGCGTGAGGTTGGCGGGCTCACCAGCCGAGATGGGACGGCCATGGCCCGTGGCCCGGCCGATCGCCGCGGGCTTGAAGGACATCCGGTCCGCGACGTCCGCCCAGGTCAGCAGGCCGGTCTCGACCATCGTCCGCTGGACGACGGACAGCGCGGTCTCCAGGCCCACCATGCCCATGGCGGCCGCGGCCCACTCGCAGTCCTTGTCCTCGTGCGGGTGCGGGGCGTGGTCGGTGGCGACGATGTCGATCGTGCCGTCGGCGAGGGCCTCGCGCAGCGCCATCACGTCGCGCTCGGTGCGCAGCGGCGGGTTGACCTTGTAGACGGGGTTGTACGTGCGCACCATCTCGTCGGTCAGGAGCAGGTGGTGCGGGGTGACCTCGGCCGTCACGTCGATCCCGCGGGACTTGGCCCAGCGCACGATCTCGACGGACCCGGCGGTCGACAGATGGCAGATGTGCACGCGGGAGCCGACGTGCTCGGCGAGCAGGACATCCCGGGCAATGATCGATTCTTCGGCCACCGCGGGCCATCCCCCGAGCCCGAGCTCCGCCGAGACGATGCCCTCGTTCATCTGGGCGCCCTCGGTCAGCCGCGGCTCCTGGGCGTGCTGCGCGACGACGCCGCCGAAGGCCTTCACGTACTCCAGGGCGCGGCGCATGATCACGGCGTCGTCGACGCACTTGCCGTCGTCGGAGAAGACGGTGACCCCGGCGGCGGACTCGTGCATGGCGCCGAGTTCGGCGAGCTTCCTGCCCTCCAGGCCGACGGTCACCGCGCCGATGGGCTGCACATCGCAGTAGCCGTGCTCCTGGCCGAGGCGGTAGACCTGCTCGACGACACCGGCGGTGTCGGCGACGGGGAAGGTGTTGGCCATGGCGAACACCGCGGTGTAGCCGCCGGAGGCCGCGGCCCGCGTGCCGGTCAGGACGGTCTCGGAGTCCTCGCGGCCGGGCTCGCGCAGATGGGTGTGCAGATCGACGAGCCCCGGCAGCAGCACCTTGCCGTCGGCCTCGACGACCTCGGCGCCGTCCGCCGGGAGCCCGGTGCCGACGGCCTCGATGAGCTCCCCGTCGATCAGGACGTCCTGCGGCTCCCCGCCGAGCACCTTCGCACCGCGGATCAGAATCTTGCTCATGGTCTTACTTCTCCTCGGTACGGGGGTTGGTGACGGCCGGCTCGTTGCCGCCCAGCAGCAGGTACAGGACGGCCATGCGGATGGACACCCCGTTGGCCACCTGCTCGACGACCGTGCAGCGGTCGGAGTCGGCGACCTCGGCGGTGATCTCCATGCCGCGGACCATCGGGCCGGGGTGCATCACAAGGGCGTGCTCGGGCATCCGCGCCATCCGCTCGCCGTCCAGGCCGTAGCGGCGCGAGTACTCGCGCTCGGTCGGGAAGAACGCGGCGTTCATGCGCTCGCGCTGCACCCGCAGCATCATCACGGCGTCCGACTTCGGCAGCACGCTGTCGAGGTCGTACGACACCGCGCACGGCCAGGTTTCCACGCCGACCGGCACCAGGGTGGGCGGCGCGACGAGCGTGACCTCGGCGCCGAGGGTATGCAGCAGGTCGACGTTGGAGCGCGCGACGCGGCTGTGCAGCACATCGCCGACGAGGGTGATGCGCTTCCCGGCGAGGTCCTGGCCGATCCCGGCGTCCGGGCCGATGAGCCGGCGCCGCATGGTGAAGGCGTCGAGCAGAGCCTGGGTGGGGTGCTGGTGGGTGCCGTCGCCGGCATTGATGACGGGGGCGTCGATCCAGCCGGAGGTGGCGAGCCGGTAGGGGGCGCCGGAGGCGCCGTGCCGGATGACGACGGCGTCGACGCCCATCGCCTCCAGGGTCTGGGCAGTGTCCTTGAGGGACTCGCCCTTGGAGACGCTGGAGCCCTTGGCGGCGAAGTTGATGACGTCCGCGGAGAGCCGCTTCTCGGCGGCCTCGAAGGAGATCCGGGTGCGGGTCGAGTCCTCGAAGAAGAGGTTGCAGATCGTGCGCCCGCGCAGGGTGGGAAGTTTCTTGATCGGCCGGTCGGCGACCCGGGCCATCTCCTCGGCGGTGTCGAGGATCAGGACGGCATCGTCGCGCGTGAGGTCGGCGGCCGAGATGAGGTGACGCTTCATCCGGTTTTCTCCGTGGGTAAGGGAGGCTGTACGGGAATGTCCGTTGAGCAGGCAGGCGTACGGGCCCGGGATCACCGGGTCCCCGCGCGGTGCCTAGCGCGTGCCGGCCGGGGCGGTCCGCTTGATGCCGAGCAGCACGGCGTCCCGGCCGTCCTCCTCGGTGAGCTGGACCTTCACCGTCTCCCGCAGCGACGTGGGGAGGTTCTTGCCGACGTAATCGGCGCGGATCGGCAGTTCGCGGTGACCGCGGTCGACCAGGACGGCCAGCTGTACGGCGCGGGGCCGCCCGATGTCGCCCAGCGCGTCCAGCGCGGCGCGGATCGTCCGCCCGGAGAAGAGGACGTCGTCGACGAGCAGGACGACCCGGCCCTCGATCCCGTCGCCGGGGATCTCCGTACGGGCCAGCGTCCGGGCCGGGCCCAGGCGCAGGTCATCGCGGTACATGGTGATGTCGAGCGAGCCCACCGGGATCGTGCGGCCGGTGATCTCCTCGAGCTTGGCGGCCAGCCGTCGGGCGAGGAAGACGCCGCGGGTGGGGATTCCCAGCAGCACCACATCGTCCGCGCCCTTGGCGCGCTCGACGATTTCGTGGGCGATGCGGGTGAGCATCCGCGCGATGTCCGGGCCTTCGAGGACCGGGCGCGCGGGAACCTGGTCGCGTACGTCTGCTGCGCGTACGTCGGAGCTGTTTGCGTCCATACGAAACGGACCCCCTTCTCCGCCTCACGGGACGGACCTTAAAGGACGTCGAAATTACGTGCCTCAGGCTATCAGGAGCCCCCTCAGGAGCCGCGCGCACCCCTGACGGGCGATGCTCCGGCCCCTTCGGCTTGACGAAGTCAGATTACGCTGCGTAACCTCACAGTGAGTTACCAGCCACGCGGCGGAGCCGCACTTCGATACAGCCGTCTGGGGAGCTTTATGTCCAGCGAATACGCCAAACAGCTCGGGGCCAAGCTCCGCGCCATCCGCACCCAGCAGGGCCTTTCTCTCCACGGTGTCGAGGAGAAGTCCCAGGGCCGCTGGAAGGCCGTGGTCGTGGGCTCGTACGAGCGCGGCGACCGCGCCGTGACCGTCCAGCGCCTCGCCGAGCTCGCGGACTTCTACGGTGTGCCGGTGCAGGAACTCCTGCCGGGCACGACACCGGGCGGCGCGGCCGAGCCGCCGCCGAAGCTGGTGCTGGACCTGGAGCGCCTCGCCCATGTCCCCCAGGAGAAGGCCGGACCGCTGCAGCGCTACGCCGCCACGATCCAGAGCCAGCGCGGTGACTACAACGGCAAGGTCCTGTCGATCCGCCAGGACGACCTGCGCACCCTCGCGGTGATCTACGACCAGTCGCCCTCGGTGCTCACCGAGCAGCTGATCAGCTGGGGCGTGCTGGATGCCGACGCGCGCCGCGCGGTGGCCCACGAGGAAATCTGACGCCCACCGTCACCTGCAGAAACGTACCGCCGCTCCGGGACTCCCGGGGCGGCGGTCGCATTATGTCCGGCCGAAGCGGGCTTTATGCCCCGCCCGGCACGTGTGCAGGAGGCCGGTGAGGCGGCTGCACGGGGGCCAGACGGCGTTCTGCGGGCATACGAAGGGCCCGGAGTGATCTGCATCGCTCCGGGCCCGTTCGTGTGCTCAGCGGTCCTTCTGACGCGTCGCGTCAGTGCGTCTCGCGCCGCAGCCCCGGCTTCAGCTCCTTGAAGCGGCCGAGGAGGCCATTGACGAAGGCCGGGGAGTCGTCCGTGGAGAACTCCTTGGCGAGCTGTACCGCTTCGTCGATCGCCACCGCGTCCGGCGTTTCGTCCACCCAGATCAGCTCGTAGGCGCCGAGCCGCAGGATGTTGCGGTCGACGACCGGCATCCGGTCCAGCTCCCACTCGACGGAGTAGGTGGAGATCAGCTCGTCGATGCGCTCGGTGTGCTCCGCATACCCCTCGACCAACTGCAGGGTGTATTCGTTCACGGGCGGCTGCCGAGAGTCGGTCCGGGCGTGCCGCATCCAGTCCGCGAGCACGGACTGCACGTCGGCGCCGCGCTGATCGGCCTCGAAGAGGATCTGGAAGGCGCGCTTACGGGCCTTGTTGCGGGCAGCCACGGTTAGCTGTTCACCCGGCCGAGGTAGTCGCTCGAGCGGGTGTCGACCTTGATCTTCTCGCCGGTGGTGATGAAGAGCGGGACCTGGATCTGGTACCCGGTCTCCAGGGTGGCCGGCTTGGTGCCACCGGTGGAGCGGTCGCCCTGGACGCCCGGCTCGGTCTCCGCGATCGTCAGCTCGACGGCGGCCGGCAGCTCGACGAAGAGCACCTCGCCCTCGTGCTGCGCCACGGTGGCCTCGAAGCCCTCGAGGAGGAAGTTCGCGGCGTCACCGACGGACTTGCGGTCGACCATGAGCTGGTCGTAGGTGTCCATGTCCATGAAGACGAAGTACTCGCCGTCCATGTACGAGAACTGCATCGTGCGCTTGTCGACGGTGGCCGTCTCGACCTTCACGCCGGCGTTGAAGGTCTTGTCCACCACCTTGCCGGACAGCACGTTCTTGAGCTTGGTGCGGACGAAGGCCGGGCCCTTGCCGGGCTTGACGTGCTGGAACTCGACGACGGACCAGAGCTGGCCGCCTTCGAGCTTGAGCACCATGCCGTTCTTGAGGTCGTTCGTGGATGCCACGGTTGCGGAATCTCCTGGACTGCAGGTGGTGGGACCACAGAGCCGTGCACCCGGCCGCTACGGCTCAGAGTGCGAGCAGCTCCTTGGTCGTGATCGTGAGTAGCTCGGGCCCGCCGTCCGCCTCGGGGCGGACGACGAGTGTGTCGTCGATCCGGACACCTCCGCGGCCGGGGAGGTGAACCCCCGGTTCGACGGTGACCGGCACGCAAGCGTCCAGTTTACCCATGGCGGCGGGCGACAGCTGAGGGTCCTCATCGATTTCGAGTCCCACGCCGTGCCCGGTCCATGGTCCGAGCCGCTCGCCGTGGCCCGCGGCGACCAGGACATGGCGGGTCACCCGGTCCACTTCGCGGCATTCCACACCCGGTGCCAGCGCCTCCCGGCCGGCCCGCTGGGCGGCGAAGACGAGGTCGTAGAGATCGATCTGCCAGTCCGCGGGCGTGGTGCCGATGACGAAGGTCCGGCCGATCTCGCAGCGGTAGCCGCGGTAGTTGGCACCCAGGTTCACGGTCAGGAAGTCGCCCTCCTCGACCCGCCGGTCGGTGGGCAGATGCCCGGGGCGGCCGGAGTTCTGGCCGGTCGCGACGGAGGTGGGGAAGGCCGGGCCGTCCGCGCCGTGGTCGACGAGGCGGCGCTCCAGTTCCAGGGCCAGATGCCGCTCGGTGCGCCCGACGAGGATCGATTCGAGCAGCTCGCCCAGCGCCTGGTCGGTGATCTCCGCGGCGATCCGCAGACAGGCGATCTCGTCGTCGTCCTTGACCAGCCGCAGCGCCTCGACCGCGCAGCCCAGGTCCGCGAGCCGCATACGCGGCGCGACCTGGGCGAGCGCCCGGTGGCGGGCGACGGTCAGATGGTGCTCCTCGACGGCCAGGATCTCAGCGCCGGACTTCGCGGCGAGGTCGGCGCCCGCCACGACGGGGTCGCCGCCGCGGGTGGGCAGCACGGAGACCCGTACGTCCTCGGCGGGCCGGCCCTCGGACGGGTCACCGCTCGGCGGCATGCCGCACACCAGGATGTCGTCGGCGGGGCCCAGCAGCAGCGCGGCGCCGGGCGGGGCGCAGCCGGTGAGATAGCGGACGTTGGCGGGGCGCGAGATCAGGGCGGCGGTGCTTCCGGTTGCGGCGCAGCGGTCGCGCAGCCGCGTGCGTCGAACCGCATACAACTCGGACATATCCCGAGAGTACGGCCGGACCGTCCGGGCGGCCGGTCGGAGACGGCCGCCCGGGGGACGCGGCCCGGCGGAGCGCGCCGGGGCGCGCGCTACCAGCTGGGCGGGCTGGCGATGGAGCGGGCGACGACGTCGTCCAGCACCCGCACGGTCGTGGCGACGTCGTGCTGGGAGTTGTCGATGATCGGCAGCCCGGAGCCGTACCAGCCGGCCATCCGGCCGTGGATCCGGGCGACCTCTTCGTCGGAGAGCCGGCGGTTGCCGCTGCGCCGGGCGTTGCGCTCCAGGACGATCTCCAGGCCCGGCAGCAGCACGATCGGCAGCAGTCCGGGGCCCACGTGCCGCTTCCAGCCGCCGAGGCCGACGACCGGGCGGTCCGGGAAGACGGCGTCGTCGAGGATGCAGGAGATGCCGTTGGCGAGGAAGTTACGGGCCGCGAAGCCGCAGGTGCGGCGGGCGAGGCGGTACTGCGCCTCGGAGTTGTCGTTCCAGCCCTTCTGCGGGTCGGCGAAGCCGGAGCGGACCCACTCGCGCACGTCGTCGAGGCTGATGTGCGCGGTCGGCACCCGCCGGGAGTCGGCCCAGTGGCGGGCGACGCTGGTCTTGCCGGCGCCGGCCGGGCCGATCAGCAGCACCGCGACGGTGGCGTGCGCGGAGTCCTGGGCCGCGGCGCCGGCGGGCGGGTCGGGCAGCGCCACCGGCGCGCCCGGCGGCAGGCGGAGGTGACCGGTGATGTCCGTGCTGTGCGGGGTGGGGGCCTCCTGGTACGGCGCGGGGCCGCTCCAGCCGGGGCCCTGGGCGGGCGGGGCGGCGGGCGGAGGCGGAGGCGAGGCGGGCGGTATGGGCTGTCCCTGGTTGGGGGTCCAGTTCATGCCGGCCCCCGTGTCCGGTCCCGGCCGGCGGGGCGGTGGCAGCGGAGCCCCCACTGCGTACTGCATCCGGTGGCTCTCCGTCTCGTGCGGTCGACGTGTGCGGTGCCGGGCCGTACGGCCCGGTGCTCGTGCGGTAACCCAGCGGCCCGGGCGGGCCGTTGTGCCCCACAGCCGTCGGCGTGGGTGGTGCTGCTGCGAACGCTACCCTCCCAACTGCCGCTGAGTGGAGGCGCTACCGTGCTCCGCCACCCCCGGCGCTCGCTACAGGAACGGCCGGGGGTGGCGGAGAGTGCCCGCAAGGGCGGGTCAGCCGTTCAGTTCCTCGGCCAGCGCACGCAGCGCGAGGCGGTACGAGCCGATGCCGAAACCGGCGACCGTACCGCTGGCCACGGCCGCGATAACCGAATTGTGGCGGAATTCCTCGCGCGCGTACGGGTTCGAGATGTGCACCTCGATGAGCGGGGCGGTGCGCTGGGCGGCCGCGTCCCGCATGCCGTACGAATAGTGCGTGAAGGCGCCGGGGTTGATCACGACCGGGAGCGAGCCGTCCGCGGCCTCGTGCAGCCAGCGGATCATCTCGCCCTCGTCGTTGGTCTCGCGGACCTCGACCTCGAAGCCCAGCTCCTTGCCGAGCGCGGTGCACTGCTCGACCAGGCCGGAGTAGGAGGTGGCGCCGTAGACGTCGGGCTCGCGGGAGCCCAGCCGGCCGAGGTTGGGCCCGTTGAGGACGAGGACGCGGTGGGTCATGCGGCTCACTCGGCGATCTCGGCGTGGGCGGCCAGCAGCATGGCCGGATCCGGGCCCTCCAGGACGGTCGGCTTGGCGAGGCCGTCCAGGACGATGAAGCGCAGCCGGTCGCCGCGGGACTTCTTGTCGACCTTCATGGTCTCCAGCAGCTTGGGCCACTGGTCGCCGCGGTAGGTCAGCGGCAGTCCGACGGAGGCCAGGACGGCGCGGTGCCGGTCGGCGGTGGCGTCGTCCAGCCGGCCGGCGATCCGGCCCAGCTCGGCGGCGAAGACCATGCCGACCGAAACGGCCGCGCCGTGCCGCCAGTTGTAGCGCTCGTTCTTCTCGATGGCGTGCGCGAGGGTGTGCCCGTAGTTGAGGATCTCGCGCAGACCGGACTCCTTGAGGTCGGCGGAGACCACCTCCGCCTTGACCCGGATGGCCCGCTCGATCAGCTCGGCGGTGTGCGCGCCGTCGGGACGCCTGGCGCCCTCCGGGTCGGCCTCGATCAGCTCGAGGATCGCCGGGTCGGCGATGAAGCCGGCCTTGATGACCTCGGCCAGGCCGGAGACGTAGTCGTGCACCGGGAGGGAGTCGAGGGCGGCGAGGTCGCACAGGACACCGGCCGGCGGGTGGAAGGCGCCGACGAGGTTCTTGCCCTCGGCGGTGTTGATGCCGGTCTTGCCGCCGACCGCCGCGTCCACCATGCCCAGCACGGTGGTCGGTACGGCGATCCAGCGCACCCCGCGCAGCCAGGTGGCGGCCACGAAGCCGGCCAGGTCCGTGGTGGCGCCGCCGCCGACGCCGACGATCACATCGGTGCGGGTGAAGCCGGTCTGGCCCAGGGCCTTCCAGCAGTACGCGGCGACCTCGACGGTCTTGGACTCCTCGGCGTTCGGCAGCTGGACGGCGATCGCCTCGTAGCCCTGGGACGCGAGGTCCTCGCGCAGCGCCTCACCGGTGGCGGCCAGCGCCTCCGGGTGCAGCACGGCGACCCGCTTGACGCCCTCGCCGATCAGGCCGGGCAGCTCGCCGAGCAGCTGCCGCCCCACGAGCACCTCGTACGGGTCGGTGCCCGCCGTACCGCCCACCTGGATACGGGTGGCCTGCTCCGTCATGCCTGTTCCTCCCTGTGGGCGGGCCGCGGGGCATCCGCCGCGGCCCCCCGTAGCTCCAAAGCGTCCAGGATCGCCTCGGCGACCTGGTCGGGGGTGCGCTCGCCGGTGGCGATCACGGCGCGTGCGACCTCGGTGTACAGCGGACGGCGGCGCTCCATCAGCTCGCGCCACTGCTTGCGCGGGTTGACGGCCAGCAGCGGGCGCGGCGCGTCCAGGCCCACCCGCTTGACGGCGTCGGCGAGTTCGACGTCCAGGAAGACCACCGGCAGGCCGGTCAGCAGCTTGCGGGTGCCGTCGTCCAGGATCGCGCCGCCGCCGAGCGAGAGCACGCCCGGGTGGTCCTCGAGCGCGACCCGTACGGCCTCCCGCTCGAGGTCACGAAAGTGCGGCTCGCCCTGGTCGATGAAGATCTCCGCGATCGGCCGGCCGGCCGTGGCGACGATGTCCGCGTCGGTGTCCCGGTAGCGCACGCCGAGCCGCTCGGCCAGGAGCGCGCCCACCGTGGACTTGCCCGCGCCGGGCGGGCCGATGAGTACGACAGCCGGCGACGTCACTTGATCGCCAGGTTGTCGAGGTAGCCGCGGACGTTGCGGCGGGTCTCGGCGACGCTGTCGCCGCCGAACTTCTCCACCACGGCGTCGGCCAGGACCAGCGCCACCATCGCCTCGGCGACGATGCCGGCGGCCGGGACCGCGCAGACGTCCGAGCGCTGGTGGTGCGCCTGGGCCGCCTCGCCGGTGGTCACATCGATGGTCGCCAGCGCCCGCGGCACGGTCGCGATCGGCTTCATCGCGGCCCGCACCCGCAGGAGTTCACCGGTGGTCAGCCCGCCCTCGGTGCCGCCGGAGCGGCCGGAGGTGCGCTTGATGCCGTCCTCGGTGGCCACGATCTCGTCGTGCGCCTTGGAGCCCGGCACCCGCGCCAGGTCGAAGCCGTCGCCGACCTCAACGCCCTTGATGGCCTGGATGCCCATGAGGGCGCCGGCCAGCCGGGCGTCCAGCCGGCGGTCCCAGTGGACGTGCGAGCCGAGGCCCACCGGCACGCCGTACGCCAGCACCTCGACGACGCCGCCGAGGGTGTCGCCGTCCTTGTGGGCCTGGTCGATCTCGGCCACCATCGCCTTGCTCGCGTCCGCGTCCAGGCAGCGCACCGGGTCCGCGTCCAGCTTCTCCACGTCGGAGGGCTTGGGGTAGACGCCGTACGGGGCCTTGGCCGCGGCCAGCTCCACCACATGCGAGACGATCTCGATGCCGGCGGTCTCCTTGAGGAAGGAGCGGGCCACCGCGCCCAGGGCGACCCGGGCGGCCGTCTCGCGGGCGGAGGCGCGCTCCAGGATCGGGCGGGCCTCGTCGAAGCCGTACTTCTGCATGCCGGCCAGGTCGGCGTGGCCGGGGCGGGGGCGGGTCAGCGGCGCGTTACGGGCCAGCTCGGCCAGGACCTCCGGGTCCACCGGGTCGGCCGCCATGACCTGTTCCCACTTGGGCCACTCGGTGTTGCCGACCATCACGGCCACCGGCGAGCCCAGCGACAGACCGTGCCGCACGCCGCCCAGGAACGTGATCTCGTCCCGCTCGAACTTCATCCGGGCACCGCGGCCATAGCCGAGCCGGCGCCTCGCCAGCGCGTCCGCCACCAGATCGGTGGTGATCGGGACTCCGGCCGGAAGGCCCTCCAGCGTCGCCACGAGTGCGGGGCCGTGCGACTCCCCCGCCGTCAGCCAGCGCAACCTGCTCAACGGTGCTCCTCATGTACTGCTCATCCGCGTACGGTCTCCCCCCGATCCTCCCACGTCGCGCCGGGGAGGCGGGGCCCGGTCCAGGGAGCGGACCGGGCCGTCCGTCGAGTGGATCAGCGAGCGGCGAGCGCCGCCTCGCCCGCGGTGCGCATCGCGGCCAGCGGGGCCGGTGAGCGGCCGGTCATCTGCTCGACCTGGAGAACGGCCTGGTGGACCAGCAGGTCGAGCCCGCCGACCACCGCGCCGCCGCGGTCGGCCCAGGCGGTGGCCAGCGCCGTCGGCCAGGGCTCGTAAAGGACGTCGAAGAGCGTGCCGGGCCGGTCGGGCACGGCGGCGGCGAGCGCGTCGGTGGTGCCGGCCGGGGTGGTGGCGATGGTCAGCGGCGCCCCGAAGGCCTCGGCGGCGTCCTCCCAGGGGGCGGTGGTGACCGCGACGCCCAGCCGCTCGCCCCAGCCGCGCATCTCCTCGGCGCGGGCGTCGCTGCGGACGTACGCGGTGACCTCGCCGGTGCAGACACGGGAGAGCGCGGCGAGGGCGGAGGAGGCGGTGGCGCCCGCGCCCAGGACGGATGCCCGCTCGACCGTTTCCACGCCGCGCTCGCGCAGCGCGGCGAGCATGCCCGGGATATCGGTGTTGTCGCCGGTGCGGCGGCCGTCGGCCGTGAAGACGACGGTGTTCACCGCCTCGACCGAGGCCGCGGTGTCGGAGACCTCGTCGAGCAGCGGGATCACCGCCCGCTTCAGCGGCATGGTCAGGGAAAGGCCCGCCCATTCGGGGCCGAGCTTCTCGATGAATCCGGGCAGCGCGGCCTCGTCCACCTCGAAGCGGTCATACGTCCAGCCCGTCAGGCCCAGTTCCGCATAGGCGGCGCGGTGCAGGACCGGGGAGAGGGAATGGGCGATCGGGGAACCGAGGACCGCGGCGCGGCATGTGGGACTCATTGCTCGGGTTTTCCGTGTTCCTTCAGGTAGATGCGGCGGTTGCGCTCCTGCTCTTCGTTCGTCGCGGCGAACAGCGTCTTTTCCGGGCTGATCGAGACGAAGTAGTACCAGTTGCCGTCGGCCGGGTGGATGGCCGAATTCATCGCCACCTCACCCGGATTGCCGATCGGCCCCGGCGGCAGTCCCTTGAATTTGTAGGTGTTGTAGGCGTCGTTGAATTTCCGCAGATCGTCGACGGTCCCGGTGTCCAGGGTGCTTCGCGACCTGGCGTAGTTCACCGTCGAGTCGAAGTCGAGCAGCCCGTAGGTCTCGGTGTTGTCCGGCTTGAGGCGGTTGTAGACGACCCGCGCGACCTTGACGAAGTCGTGCTTGTACTTGCCCTCGGCCTGCGTGAGGCTGGCGACGGTGAGCAGTTGGAGCGGCGACCGCAGGTGGAGCTTGCGGGCATTGCCTTCCAGGTCGTACTTCGCGTAGACCTGATTGGCGCGCGCGACCATCTGCTTGAGGACCGCGGCCGGCTTCGCGTGGTCGCCCACGCTGTACGTGGACGGATAGAGGAAACCTTCCAGCGGGTCCTTTATCTTCCCGTTGTCGTCGGCCCAGGAGGGCAGGCCGAGATGCTTGACCTCGGCCTCGGCGACGTTCTTGGTCGTGCCCGTCTTGAGCTGGAGCTTTTTGTCGATGAGCGCGTAGATGTCCTTGGCGCGCAGACCCTCGCGGATCGTGAGGCCGTTACGGCTCTTGGGGTCCAGCATCATCTCCATGGCCGCGGCCGCCGACATGTGCTTGTGCAGCGAATACGTGCCGGGCTGCAGGGACCGCGACTTCTTGTCGTCCTCGGACGCCGCGTCGCTGAACGCCTTGGCGCTCTTGATCACGCCCTTTTTCGCGAGGATCTCGCCCATGTCCGAAGCAAGCGAACCGTCCGGAATCTCGACCTGTACGGTGCCGGATCCCTCTCCCTCGTAATCGGGCGCCGGCCCGAAGTGGGCCATGACGAAGTCATAGCCGAAGTAGCCGACGGCGCCGACCGCTCCGGCGAAGACCAGCGTCACGACCAGACAGGCCCGGCCGCTGCGGCGTTTGTTCTTCTTGCCGCTCTTCTTGCCGTTCTTCGTGCCGCGCCGCTCGCGGCCGCCCCGGCGCCCGCGCGGGTCGTCGTCGGGGTGGCCGTCGTCATCGTCGTCCTCGTCCGCGGCGAAGAACGAGTGCTCCGGCTCCGGTTCCCGCGGCCGCTCGGGATCGGCCCGCCAGTCGTCGCCCGCCGTGTCCTGGTACGGCGGCTCCGTGTGCTGCTCGTACTGCCCGTACTGGTCGTACTCCTGCGCATGCTGCTGCGGCGCGTACTGCTGCTGGTGCTGTTGCTGTGGCGCGTACTGCTGCTGGTGCTGCGCATGCTGCTGCGGCTGCTGCTGGTACGGGTCCTGCTGACCGTAGTAGTCCTGCCCCGCCCCGCCGTACGGATCGGCCGGCTGCTGCTGCTGCTGGGCATAGGGGTCGTACGGGTCGTACGGCAGCTGCCCGCCCTGCGTACCGTCCCAGCCGCCGTCGTACTGCTGCTGGGGATGGTGCTGCTGGGGGTAGGGAGCGGACTGCTGTCCGTTCCACTGGGGCTGCTGTGCCTGGCCTCCGTAGGGACCCTGGTCTCCGTAGAGCGGGTCCTCGGGATGCCACGGTTCGGAGCCGTAGCCCCGGCCATACTCGGTCATCGATCCCCTAGAGCCGAGAGGCGGTCGCGCTCCGGCCTGGCAGCGCGACTGCGGTGTTACCGATCCGCCTCTACTTGCACGCGCGGCTGTTCGAACCGCCGCCACATCGCGCGGAACGTTACCGTATCGCGATCAGATGACCACTTCGACGCTCTCCCCCGGCGCCTGACCGGAGGTCCGTTCGGTTTCCAGCGCGCTCTGCAGGATGACCACCGCGGCCGCCTGGTCGACCACCGAGCGGCCCTTCTTGCTGCGCACTCCGGAGGCCCGCAGGCCGTGGGTCGCGGTGACCGTCGACATCCGCTCGTCGACCAGCCGGACGCCCACGGGCGCGATGTTCTTTGCCAACTCCTGGGCGAAGGCGCGCACCTTGGCCGCGGCCGGCCCCTCTCCCCCACTGAGGGAGCGGGGCAGGCCGACCACGACCTCGAGCGGCTCGTACTCGTCGATGATCGCCTTGAGACGGCGGTGCGCCGACGGCACGTCCCGCCCCGGCACGGTCTCGACGGGGGTGGCGAGGACCCCATCGGGGTCGCACGAGGCGACCCCGATACGGGCGTCCCCGACATCCACGGCGATGCGCCGGCCGCGTCGCATCTCACTCACGCGCTTCAGGCCGCCTCGGTGACGAGCCGTTCGACGGCCTCGATGGCCTCGGGCACGGCGGCCGGGTTCTGGCCGCCGCCCTGGGCGACGTCCGGCTTGCCGCCGCCGCCTCCGCCGAGCGTCTTGGCGGCCGTACGGACCAGGTCACCGGCCTTGATACCGCGCTCGCGGGCGGCCTCGTTGGTGGCGATGACCGTCACCGGGCGCCCGTTGGCGACCGAGAACAGGGCCACGACGGCGGCGCGGTCGCCCTGGATCCGGCCCCGCACGTCGAGGACCAGCTTGCGCAGGTCGTCGGCGGACGTGCCGTCCGGGACCTGGCCGACGGCCAGCGCCACCCCGCGGACGTCCTTGGCGCCCGCGGCCAGCCCGGCGGCGGCCTGGAGCACCTTCTCGGCGCGGAACTTCTCGATCTCCTTCTCGGCGTCCTTCAGCTTGGCCAGGACCCCGGAGATCTTCTCCGGCAGCTCCTCCGGACGCCCCTTGACCAGCTCGGTCAGCTGCGAGACGACGGTGTGCTCGCGGGCCAGGAACCGGTAGGCGTCCACGCCGACCAGCGCCTCGACGCGGCGCACGCCGGAGCCGATGGAGGACTCGCCGAGCAGCTTCACCAGGCCCAGCTGGGCGGTGTTGTGGACGTGCGTACCGCCGCACAGCTCCTTGGAGAAGTCGCCGATGGTGACCACGCGGACGCGGTCGCCGTACTTCTCGCCGAACTCGGCGATGGCGCCCTGCTTCTTGGCGTCCTCCATGCTCATGACCTCGGCGTGGACGTCGAGCTCACGGGCGAGGACGTCGTTGATCTTCTGCTCGACGTCGGTGAGGACCGTGCCGGGCACGGCGGCCGGCGAGCCGAAGTCGAAGCGGAAGCGGCCCGGGGAGTTCTCCGAGCCGGCCTGGGCGGCCGTCGGGCCCAGCGCGTCGCGCAGCGCCTGGTGGGTGAGGTGGGTGGCGCTGTGGGCGCGGGCGATGGCGCGGCGGCGGGTGACGTCGATGGCGGCGTACGCGGCGGAGCCGAGCACCACCTCACCGACCTGGACGACGCCCTTGTGGACCGTGACGCCGGGTACCGGCTGCTGGACGTCGCGGACCTCGACGACGGCGCCGGAGTCCAGCTTGATCCGGCCGGTGTCGGCGAGCTGGCCGCCGCCCTCGGCGTAGAAGGGGGTGCGGTCCAGGACGACCTCGACCTCGTCGCCCTCGTGGGCGGCGGGCGCCGGGACGCCGTTGACCAGCAGGCCGACGACGGCGGACTCGCCCTCGGTGGCGCTGTAGCCGGTGAATTCCGTGGCGCCGGACTTGTCGGCGACCTCGCGGTAGGCCGACAGGTCGGCGTGGCCGCTCTTCTTGGCCTGGGCGTCCGCCTTGGCGCGCTCCCGCTGCTCCTTCATCAGGCGGCGGAAGCCGTCCTCGTCCACCGACAGGCCCTGCTCGGCGGCCATTTCGAGGGTGAGGTCGATCGGGAAGCCCCAGGTGTCGTGGAGCAGGAAGGCCTTGTCGCCGGCCAGGATCTTGCCGCCGGAGGCCTTGGTTTCGGTGACGGCGGTGTCGAGGATGTTCGTGCCGGCCTTCAGCGTCTTGACGAAGGCGGCCTCCTCGGCGAGGGCGACCGTCTCGATGCGGCGGCGGTCCTCCAGCAGCTCCGGGTACTGCTGGCCCATCGTCTTGATGACGACGTCCAGCAGCTCGCCGACGACCAGCCCCTTGGCGCCGAGCAGGCGCATGTTGCGGATGGCGCGGCGCATGATGCGGCGCAGGACGTAGCCGCGGCCTTCGTTGCCGGGGGTGACGCCGTCGCCGATGAGCATCGTGGACGTACGGATGTGGTCGGCCACGACGCGCAGCGAGACATCGCTGTCGTGCGCGGCGCCGTAGCGGACGCCGGTCAGCTCGGTGGCCTTGTCGATGACGACGCGGAGGGTGTCCGTCTCGTACATGTTCGGGACGTCCTGCAGGATCATCGCCAGGCGCTCGAGGCCGAGGCCGGTGTCGATGTTCTTGCTGGGCAGGTCGCCGAGGATCTCGAAGTCCTCCTTGCCCGTGCCGGCGCCGCGCTCGTACTGCATGAAGACCAGGTTCCAGATCTCCACGTACCGCTCGTCGTTGACGGCCGGGCCGCCCTCGATGCCGAATTCCGGGCCGCGGTCGTAGTTGATCTCGGAGCACGGGCCGCAGGGGCCCGGGACGCCCATGGACCAGTAGTTCTCCTTCTTGCCCAGGCGCTGGATGCGCTCCTTGGGCACGCCGACGACCTCGTGCCAGAGGCGCTCGGCCTCGTCGTCGTCGAGGTAGACGGTGATCCAGAGCTTCTCCGGGTCGAGGCCGTAGCCGCCGTCGGCCTGCGAGCCGGTCAGCAGCTCCCAGGCGTACTTGACGGCGCCTTCCTTGAAGTAGTCGCCGAAGGAGAAGTTGCCGCACATCTGGAAGAACGTGCCGTGCCGGGTGGTCTTGCCGACCTCTTCGATGTCCGGCGTACGCACGCACTTCTGGACGCTCGTGGCGCGCGGCGCGGGCGGCTTGACCTCGCCGAGGAAGTACGGCTTGAAGGGGACCATGCCCGCGTTGACGAGCAGCAGCGTCGGGTCGTCCGCGATGAGCGACGCCGACGGCACGACGGTGTGCCCACGCTCTTCGAAGAAGCGCAGCCAGCGGCGGCGGATTTCAGCCGACTCCATCAGTGGTCCTCATTTCCAGTCGGTCCGGTCAACCCGGGCTGTCCCGGGGTTCTCGTGGTGCGGTGGTGCGTTTCGAGCGCCGCGTGGGAGCGCGGCGCGGGCAGCTCGCGAACCTCGCTCGTCCCGTTCAGTCCGAGCGCGTCGTGCAGCTGTTCTTCACGGTCCGCCATTCCCGTGCGTACGTCCAATGCAAATTGGCGCAGCCGGTGTCCGGTCTCGACGGCCTTGTCCGCGGCCTGCGCGGCGAGGCTGTCGGGCTGCAGCTTGCGCAGCTTTCGGTGGACCTTGTTGGTGGCCCACACTCCGGCGGCGGCGCCGGTGGTGAACCAGAATGCGCGGCGGAACATCGCTGTGATCAGTCCTTGGAGCGACGGTTACGGCGCCCGCCGCGGCGGGCGCCGGGCAGGGTTCGGCCGACGACGACGGTGCGCTTGGGCTCGCCTTCGCCCTTCTTGCCGATCGCGCGGCGCACGCCGTAACCGAACGCGGCGACCTTGACCAGCGGTCCGCCGAAGGCGGAGGAGACGGTCGAGGAGAGCGCGGAGGCGTTGGCGGTGACCTCTTGGACATCGGCGGCGATGGCGTCGACGCGGGCCAGCTGGGTGTGCGCGGAGCGGACCGTTGCGGAGGCGTCGGCCAGGAGGGGCACCGCCTGGTCGGACACCTCGGCCACCAGCTTGGTCGTTGCCTTGAGGGTCGCGGCCAGCCTCACCAGCACGAGGGCGAGGAACGACACGAGGATCGCCCAGAAGACGGCCACGAGGATCCCGGCCACCTCTCCACCGGACACGCTGGCACCACTCTCCGACTGGTTGGGGCTGGTCTCGTCCCGCTCGCCTCGTCCTGCTCGAACGGCAACCTCGACCTTATCGCGCCGTGACTGTCCGTCCGTACCCCGTTCCCCGTGCCGCGACGGCAATCGAAAGCTGCGATTGTACGGTCCGCACGGGTCCGAGTACGCTCCGTGTGCCATGCGACGCATTCCGCGCCCCGACGGCTCGTCCGGCCCCTCTTCCTCGCGTCCGCCGCTACCGGGAGGTCCGGGGAACCTGCCCGCGGAACTCAATCGGTTCATCGGCCGCGACGACGAACTGTCCGCGCTGGCGCAGCGGCTGGAATCCGCCCGCCTGGTGACGCTGACCGGCCTGGGCGGCGTCGGCAAGTCCCGGCTCGCCCTCCGAGCGGCAGCGATCTTGCAGGATCGCTTCTGCGACGGTGCCCGGCTGGTCGAGATCTCGTCGCTGCGCGATCCCCAGGTCCTGGAGCACGCCTTCGTCGAGGCACTGGCGCCGGTCGACCACACCGGCCGGCCGCCGCGGGCCGCGCTGTGCGACCACCTCGCCGGCCGCGAACTGCTGCTCGTCCTGGACGGGTACGAGCATCTGGTGGCCGAGTGCGCCGAGCTGACCGGGGAGCTGCTGCGCCGCGCCCCGGGGCTGCGGGTGCTGGCCGCGGGCCGGCGTCCGCTCGGGCTGCCCGGCGAGCAGAACCTGCCGCTGGCGCCGATGAACGAGGCCGATGCCGCCGCCCTCTTCGGTGACCGCGCCAGGGCGGTCGTCGCGGACTTCGCCGTCGGCCCCGCCGACGAGGCCTCCGTCGCCGAGCTCTGCCGCCGCCTCGACGGCATCCCGCTCGCCCTGGAACTGGCCGCCGGGCGCCTGCGCGCCCTCTCCGTCGACCAGGTGCTGCACCGCCTCGACGACCGCTTCCGGCTGCTGACCGGGACGACCCGCGGCACCCCGCCCCGCCACCAGACGCTCCGTACGGCCATCGGCTGGAGCCATGAGCTGTGCACGCCCCAGGAGCGGCTGCTGTGGGCCCGGCTGTCGGTCTTCGCCGGGCAGTTCGACCTGGAGGCGGCGGAGTACGTCTGCTCGGGCCCGGACCTGCCCGCCGATGAACTCCTCGACGTCATCGGGGAGTTGGTGGCGCAGTCGGTGCTCGTACGGGAGGAGATCGCGGCCGGGGTGCGCTACCGGATGCTGGACACCGTGCGGGCCTACGGCGCCGACTGGCTGGAGGCGACGCAGGACGGCGACCGGCTGCGGCGGCGGCACCGGGACTGGTACCTGGGGCTGGCCACGTGGTGCGAGCTGGACTGGTTCAGCCCCCGGCAGGCCGAGGTCGCGGCCCGGATCGAGGCCGAGCTGCCCAATCTGCGGGTCGCGTTGGAGCAGAGCCTGGAGGGTGAGGGGGACGCGTATCTCGGCCAGTACCTGGCGGGCACGCTGTGGTTCTACTGGGTGGGCTGCGGACGGCTCTCGGAGGGCCGGCAGTGGCTCGACCGGGCGCTGGAGCTGGAGAGCGATCACGACGAAGCGCGGCTGAAGGCGCTGTGGGTGGTCGGCTATGTCGCGGTGCTCCAGGGCGACACCCTCGGCGCGATGGCGGCGCTCCAGGAGTGCCGCGAGGAGGCCGAGCGTACGGACAACGCCACCGCGGCCGCGTACGCGCTGCACCGCACCGGCTGCCTGGCGCTGGTCTGCGACGACATGCCGCGCGCCGAGAAGCTGCTGAGCGGGGCGCTGGTGCGCTACCGGGAGATCGGCGAGCTCAACAGCAATGTGCTGATGGGGCAGGTCGAGCTGGCGATGGCGGTGGCCTTCCAGGGCGAGCTCGCGTACGCGGTGCGGCTGTGCGAGGACGTGCAGCAGGTGTGCGGGGACCACGGCGAGCGCTGGACGCTGGCGTATGCGCTGTTCGTGCTGGCCTTCGCGGCGTGGACCGGCGGCGAGGGCGGACGGGCCCGGGAGCTGCTGGAGGAGTGCCTGGCCATCGACCACACCTTCCACGATCTGCTGGGGGCGGTGCTGGCGATCGAGCTGCTGGCGCTGGTGACGCTCGGCGAGGGGGACGCGGAGGAGGCGGCGGTGCTCCAGGGCGCGGCGGGCCGGATCTGGCCGTCGGTGGGACTGCCGCTGTTCGGCTCGCGCTATTTCAACCAGCCGCATGCGCTGTGCGAGGAGCAGGCCCGGGAGCGGCTGGGCGCGGAGCGCTACGAGGCGTGCGTACGGGCCGGGGGTGGGCTGGACCTGGACCGTACGGTGGCCCGGATCCTGGGGAGCACCGAGGGGGCGCCGGGGCCGTGCCGTACGGTCCGCATCGCGCCGCCGGCCACCAACGAGCCCGCCGCCTCCCCCTCCGCGAGCGGCGGGGAGACGGCGGGCTGAGGTGGTGCTGCGCCTGCGGTGGTGCTTAGCGGGCGTAGTACTCGACGACGAGCTGCTCGTCGCAGATCACCGGGATCTCCTTGCGGTTCGGGTCCCGGTCGAGGCGGAACGCGAGAGCCGGCAGGTTGACCTCGAGGTAGCGCGGGGTCTCGCCGTCGGTGTCGTAGCCACCCTCACGCGCGACCTGGAAGGGGTGCTTCTCGCGGCTGCGCTCGCGGACCTGCACGACGTCGCCGGGGCGCACGCGGAAGGACGGCTTGTCGACCTTGCGGTCGTTGACCGCGATGTGGCCGTGCACGACCATCTGGCGGGCCTGGTAGATGGTGCGGGCGATGCCGGAACGCAGGACGAGCGCGTCCAGACGGCGCTCAAGCTCGATGATCAGCGCTTCGCCGGTCTTGCCTTCGACCTTCCGAGCGCGGTCGTAGGCACGCGCCATCTGGCGCTCGCTGATGTCGTACTGCGCACGCAGACGCTGCTTCTCGAGCAGCCGGACCTTGTAGTCACTGGTCTGCTTGCGGCCACGGCCGTGCTCGCCGGGCGGGTAGGGACGGGCCTCGAAGTACTTGACGGCCTTCGGCGTCAGCGCGATGCCGAGCGCGCGGGACTTCTTGACCTTGGGACGCGACTGGTTCACGTGGAACGGACCTCCGTGTAAGTTAGGTGAGGCTTACCTTAGCGCGAGGAGAACGCATGTTTCGACCTGGGATCCCCCTGCCCGGCACACACAGCACCGAGGCGGGTCAGCCGCGTCCCGTGGAAAACGCCCAGCGGCCCACTGCCGCCGAGCGTGCACGAACCCTCGTCGAGTCCAATGGTATGGGGTCGCTGAGCATTCCTGGAGTCGAGGATCCCGACGAGACGGGGCTCTCGGCGCCCGTCTGCCGGACCGTGACACCCGACGGAGACGTGCTGTTGCTGGTTCCTGGCGACTCTGCGGCGGCCCGCGCGGCCGCCTACGCCCAGGACGACGACCTCACCGCCGTGATGGAGATCACGGATGTCGCACCCGTCTCCGTGCCCCATCGCATCCGCGGCCGCGCCTGGGTGGCCGGCTGGCTCACCGCCGTACGCAACGAGCAGCGCGCCGAGGCCGCGATGCTGCTCGCCGAGCGGCACCCCGTCGGCGAGCTGCTGGGCATCGGCGAGGCGCTCCAGCCGCACCCGGCGCCGGGGCTGCACGAGCGGTCCGCCTGGATGATGCTGCGCCTGGAGGTCGGCGAGGGCGCGGTGGACGACCTGTGGGGCGCCGAGCCCGTCGAACCGGACGAGTTCGCCGCCGCGTCCCCCGACCCGCTGATCGCCCACGAGGCGGAGCTGCTCCAGCATCTGCACTCCGCCCACAGCGAACAGGTACGTGGCCTGTGCGCCCTTCTCGGCGACCGCTCGGCGGCGTGCGGGGTGCGCGAGCAGGCCGTCCCCGTCGGCCTCGACCGCTTCGGCCTCCGCGTCCGCTTCACCGACAGCGACCGGCGCTCGTTCGACGCCCGCTTCGACTTCCCGGAGCCGGTGCGCGACGTGGCGGAGCTGCGGCGGGCGATGCATGTGCTGTTCGACGCCGCGGCGGAGTGACGCCCCGACGGGTACGCCGGGCCCGCGTCGTGTGACGGGCCCGCCCCTCAGTCGCCGTTCTCCCCGCGCAGCCGCGCCCGGACCCGCTCCGCGACATCGGCGTAGCGCGCCTCCGCGCCGTGCCGCGTCGGGGCGTAGTACCGCTTGCCGTGCACCTCGTCCGGTGCGTACTGCTGGGCCGCGATGCCGCCCGGCAGGTCGTGCGGGTACTGGTAGCCCTGGCCGTGGCCGAGCTTTTGGGCGCCCTTGTAGTGGCTGTCGCGCAGATGGGGCGGCACCGCACCGGCCTGACCCGCCCGGACATCCGCCAGCGCGGCGTCGATGGCCAGATAGGCGGCGTTCGACTTCGGTGCCAGCGCGAGCGCGATGGTGGCCTGGCTGAGCGTGATCCGGGCCTCCGGAAAACCGATCATGGCCACCGCCTGGGCCGCGGCGACCGCGGTCCCCAGCGCCGTCGGATCGGCGAGACCGATGTCCTCGCTCGCCGAGATCATCAGCCGGCGGGCGATGAAGCGCGGGTCCTCCCCCGCCTCGATCATGCGCGCCAGGTAGTGCAGCGCGGCATCGACATCCGAGCCCCGGATCGACTTGATCAGCGCGCTGGCCACGTCGTAGTGCTGGTCGCCGTCGCGGTCGTACTTCACCGCCGCGCGGTCGACGGACTCCTCCAGCGTCTGGAGGGTGATCTCCTTCTCGCCCTTGGCCAGCGCGGATCCGGCCCCGGCCTCCAGCGCCGTCAGCGCGCGCCGGCCGTCGCCGCCCGCGATCCGCAGCAGATGCGCCTCGGTGTCCTCGGGGAGGGTGACCGCGCCGGCCAGCCCGCGCGCATCGGTCAGCGCGCGCCGCAGCAGCCCGCGCAGATCGTCGTCGGTCAGCGGCTCCAGCGTCAGCAGCAGGGACCGCGACAGCAGCGGGGAGATCACCGAGAAGTACGGGTTCTCGGTCGTCGCCGCGATCAGGGTGACCCAGCGGTTCTCCACGGCCGGCAGCAGGGAGTCCTGCTGGGCCTTGCTGAAGCGGTGGATCTCGTCGAGGAAGAGAACGGTCTCCTTGCCGTAGCCGCCCGAGGCGCGCCGGGCGCCGTCGATCACCGCCCGGACCTCCTTGACGCCCGCGGTGATCGCGGAGAGCTCCACAAAGCGTTTGTTGGTCGCCTGGCTGACGACATAGGCGAGCGTCGTCTTGCCGATGCCGGGCGGCCCCCACAGGAAGACGGAGGACGGCCCCGCGGGACCGCCCTCGCCCTCGCCCACCAGGCGCCGCAGCGGCGACCCCGGCTTGAGCAGATGCTGCTGGCCCACGACCTCGTCGAGGGTGCGCGGACGCATCCGAACGGCGAGAGGAGACCCCGCGGGGTCCTTCTCCTGGCGGTCTTCGGCGGCGGCGGTGAACAGGTCGGGCTCCACGTCGACGAGCCTATGTCACCCCACTGACAACGCCCCGTCCCCCGTCATCGACGGCGGCCGGGGCGCGGTCCGCAGCGGTGCGAAGCGGTGCGGAACCTAGATCAGGGTGCTCCAGTACGTCGACCACCACTTGGTGAGGATCAGCAGCGCGATCACGCCGTACCAGATCACCGGCAGGGCCCAGTGGAACTCGACCACGGTCCGGCGCAGCCCCGCGGGGGCCGGGACGATGCCGTGCTTGATGTTGTGCACGGTGGTGTACCAGAACATCAGGATCGTGACGAGCCAGGTCAGCGTGCACCACAGGCACAGCGAGTTGATCACGTACAGCGACTGGGCCATCAGCCACATGCAGAAGACCGAAGCGGCCAGCGTGCCGACGTTCAGCCCGATCCAGTACCAGCGGCGGAAGCGGGCGCCGGCCAGCAGGCCCACGCCGATGGCCATCACGACGCCGAAGCCGACCAGACCCGCCATCGGGTTCGGGAAGCCGAAGACCTCCGCCTGCGCGCTCTTCATGATGTTGCCGCAGGAAATGATCGGGTTGATGCTGCAGGCCGGCTTGTAGCTGGGGTCCTTCAGCAGCTCGAACTTGTCCAGGGTGATGACCCACGCCGCCAGGAGGCCCAGCGCGCTGGTGATCACCAGGAGCAGGGCGTAGCCGCGACCCGAGCCGACGGCGCCCGAGTCGCTCGTGTGCTCGTCGTCTAGGGACACGTCATCAACCGCTGTCGTCGTCATATCGCCGTTCCGTCGGTCGCTGGGGAGATGAGGCCGGGCGGGCCCGCGAGACCGCGGGCGCGCCCCTCATTCTGCCCCAACTCCGCCGCCGGCCACCGTTTGCTGCGCATAAAGGGGCTGCCCCCGGACCGGATGAATCCGCGGGCAGCCCCTTGACGCCGGACCGTGTCCGGCGCCGCACACCTCAGCCGAGCGTCCGCCTGACCTCGTCCACCACGGCGTCCAGCGCCACCGGCTGCTGCTCGCCGCTCTGGAGGTCCTTGAGCTGGACGACGCCCTCCGCCAGGTCCCGCTCGCCCGCCACCAGCGCCAGCCGCGCGCCGGAGCGGTTGGCGGACTTCATGGCGTTCTTCAGGCCCTTGCCGCCGTACGCGAAGTCGGTCGCGATGCCGGCCCGGCGCAGCTCGGTGACCGCGCCGAAGAGCACCCGGCGGGCCTCCTCGCCCAGCGGCACCGCGTACACGGCCGTCGCCGAGGGGATGTCCAGCTCGATCCCCTCGGCCTCCAGCGCCAGCACCGTACGGTCCACGCCGAGCGCCCAGCCGACGGACGGCAGCGCGGGGCCGCCGATCATCTCGGAGAGCCCGTCGTAGCGGCCGCCGCCGCCCACCGCGGACTGCGAGCCCAGGCCGTCGTGGACGAACTCGAAGGTGGTGCGGGTGTAGTAGTCCAGCCCGCGCACCAGCTTCTCGTCGTCCTCGAAGGCCACGCCCGCCGCGGTCAGCAGCTCGCGCACCTGCTCGTGGTACGCCTTGCAGGCCTCGCAGAGGTAGTCGCGCAGCATCGGCGCGCCGGTCAGCTGCTTCTGTACGGCCTCGCGCTTGTCGTCCAGGACGCGCAGCGGGTTGATGTCGACCCGGCGCCGGGTGTCCTCGTCCAGCTCCAGCCCGCGCAGGAAGTCCTGGAGGGCGGCGCGGTAGACCGGACGGCACTCCTTGTCGCCCAGCGAGTTCAGCAGGATGCGGAAGGTGCGCAGCCCCAGCGAGCGGTAGGCCTGGTCGGCCAGGATGATCAGCTCGGCGTCCAGCGCCGGGTCCTCCGCGCCGATCGCCTCGGCGCCGACCTGCGAGAAGTGGCGGTAGCGGCCCTTCTGCGGACGCTCGTAGCGGTAGTACGAGCCCGAGTACCAGAGCTTGACGGGGAGGTTGCCGCCCTTGTGGAGGTTGGCCTCCAGCGCCGCGCGCAGCACGGACGCGGTGCCTTCGGGGCGCAGCGCGAGCCGGTCGCCGCCCTTGGTCTCGAAGGCGTACATCTCCTTGGTCACGATGTCGGTGGACTCACCGACGCCGCGGGCGAACAGCTCGACGCTCTCGAAGCCCGGGGTCTCGATGTAGCCGTAGCCGGAGTTCTTCAGCGGTCCGGAGATCGCCTCGCGGACCGCGAGATAGGTCGCGGAATTCGGCGGCAGCAGGTCGTAGGTGCCCTTGGGTGCCTGAAAGGTGCTCACGGAAAGACTCGTCACATTCCTCGTCGCGGAGGGGCACTGAGGCCGTCTCCAAGGCCGGCGGCCACTTCCCGCAGATACGGGTTGTTGGCGCGCTCGCGGCCGATGGTGGTCTGGGGGCCGTGGCCGGACAGGACGACCGTGGAATCCTCCAGCGGCAGGCACACGCGCGCCAGCGACTGGAGGATCTCGGCGTGGTCGCCGCCCGGCAGATCGGTACGTCCGATGGAGCCGGCGAACAGCAGGTCGCCCGAGAAGAACACCGGCGGAATGTCCGCCTGCTCGGGCATCCGGAACGTCACCGACCCCTTGGTATGGCCCGGTGCGTGCGCGACGGAGAACTCCATCCCGGCGAGTTCCAGCGCACTGCCGTCGGTCAGCTCCTTGACGTCGTCCGGCTCCCCCACGGTCAGCTCGCCCATGAGCTGCTGCCCGATGGAGCGGCCGAGCGCCTTCTCCGGGTCGCTCATCATGAAGCGGTCCTCGGGGTGGATCCAGGCCGGGACGTCGTGCGCGCCGCACACCGGGACGACCGAGGCGACATGGTCGATATGGCCGTGGGTGAGGATGACCGCGACGGGCTTGAGCCGATGCTTTCTGACCGCGTCCTCGACTCCTTGGGCCGCCTGGTGGCCCGGGTCGATGATGACGCACTCCTCGCCTGCGGCGGGGGCGACCAGGTAGCAGTTGGTCCCCCAGGCCCCGGCGGGGAACCCGGCAATCAGCACGTTCGTCCTTAAAGGTCGGTGGAGGTCGGTCCGCGGGACCGCTCCCGGAACATCTCGGCAGCTCCAGAGCCTACCGGCGCGACTCCCACCAGGGCGAACCCGTATACGGTACGGCCACGGCAGACGGCAGCTCCCGATGCCCGGACCTCGATGCGCACAGATGCCCAGACGTCGGATGCTCAGACAAGGAGACGACCGGTGGTCAGCAAGGATCAGCGGCGGCGGCAGCTCGCCCGGGAGAAGTTCGAGCGCCAGCAGCAACGGCGGTCCGCGACTCAGCGCAAGACCAAGCGCCGCAACGTGATCATCGCGTCCACCCTGGCGGTGGTGCTCGCCGCGGGCGTCGCCGCCTACGCCTCGGCCGGGCTGGCGGGCGACGACGGGAAGGCCGACCGGGCCGCCTCGGACCCCTCGCCCACCACGCCCCCGGACCCGTGCGAGCAGCCCGCCAAGGGCGCACCCTCGCAGCGGACGTGGAAGAAGGAACCGGCCATGTCCATCGACACCGCCGCCTCCTACACCGCGAAGCTGGGCACGACCTGCGGAGGGATCGAGCTGAAGCTGGACGCGGCCGAGGCGCCGCACACCGTGAACTCCTTCGCCTTCCTGGCCGGGAAGCACTTCTTCGACCACAGCAGGTGCCACCGCCTGGTCGACCAGCAGATCTACGTCCTGCAGTGCGGCGACCCGACCGGCACCGGCGGGGGCTCGCCCGGCTACACCCTCCCGGACGAGAACCTCAAGGACCCCCGGCTCAAGGGTGACGTCTATCCGGCGGGCACGGTCGCGATGGCCAACAACTACGACGGCAAGCACGACAACACCCGCAACAGTGGCGGCAGTCAGTTCTTCCTCGTCTATCAGGACAGCCCGCTGCCCCCGAACTACACACCGTTCGGGACCGTCACCGGCGGCATGGACGTCCTGAAGAAGATCGCCGCGGCCGGTACGCGCCCCGACCCGAAAATCGGCAGCACGGCGCCGAACGCCACCGTCGTCATCGACAAGGCGGCCGTCACCAAATCCTGACCGCCCTGACCGGCATGCGGCTTTCCGCCGTTCGCCGCGGGGCGAACCGCTGAATTTCGGTCGTGCTGGATGCGGACAGCCGACCGCCGGTCGCCTAGATTGGCGTTGGGTGAGGGTGCCCGCTCCGACGGGTGCCGCCCTCGCCCGCAAGACAGCACGTCGGACCGGTCAGGGCGCGGCTCTGCCGGACAGAAACTGTGGACGATGCCGGGGGGCCGCACGCCCCCGTCGGCATCATGTGGAGGAGGCGCTGTGAGCAGCGACCCATGGGGCCGCGTCGATGAGACGGGGACCGTGTACGTGCGTACCGCCGACGGCGAGCAGGTCGTCGGATCGTGGCAGGCGGGCACTCCCGAGGAGGCCCTCGCCTACTTCGAGCGCAAGTATGAGGGCCTGGTCGTCGAGATCGGCCTCCTCGAGCGCCGGGTCAGGACCACCGACCTGTCGGCGAAGGACGCCACCGCCGCGATCGATCATCTGCGGCAGCAGGTCGACGAGCACCACGCGGTGGGCGATCTGGAGGCGCTGAGGAAGCGGCTGGACAAGCTCGTCGAGGCCGTCGAGTCGCGGCGCGAGGAGCGCAAGGCCCAGAAGGCCAAGCAGAGCGACGAGGCCCGCCACGCCAAGGAGAAGCTGGTCGCCGAGGCCGAGGAGCTGGCCGCCAGCGAGCAGTGGCGGGCGGCGGGTGAGCGGCTGCGGGCGCTGGTCGACACCTGGAAGGGCCTGCCCCGGCTGGACCGCAAGGCGGACGACGAGCTGTGGCACCGCTTCTCGCACGCCCGCTCCGCGTTCTCCAAGCGGCGCAAGGCGCACTTCGCCTCGCTGGACGCGCAGCGCGAGGAGTCCCGTAAGGCCAAGGAGAAGCTGGTCGCCGAGGCCGAGTCGCTGTCGAACTCGACGGACTGGGGCACCACCGCCGCCCGCTACCGCGAGCTGATGGCCGACTGGAAGGCCGCCGGCCGTGCCCAGCGCGAGCACGAGGACGACCTGTGGAACCGCTTCCGTGGCGCCCAGGACATCTTCTTCCAGGCGCGCGGCGAAATCTTCGCGGAGCGCGACGCCGAGCAGCGGGAGAACCTCACCCGCAAGGAGGAGCTAGCCATCGAGGCCGAGAAGCTGCTCCCGGTCTCGGACCTGAAGGGCGCGCGGTCCGCGTTCCGGTCGATCAACGAGCGGTGGGAGGCCATCGGCCACGTCCCGCGGGACGCCCGCCCGAAGATCGAGGGCCGGATGCATGCCGTCGAGCGCGCCATCCAGGAGGCCGAGGAGACCGAGTGGCGCCGGACGAACCCCGAGGCGCGGGCCCGTGCCGCGGGGCTGACCGGCCAGCTCCAGGACGCCGTCGACAAGCTGGAGAAGCAGATCGAGACGGCGCGCGCGGCGGGCAACAACGCCAAGGCCGACAAGCTGGGCCGCGAGCTGGAAGGCCGCAAGGCACTGCTGGACCAGGCCCTGAAGGGCCTTGAGGAGTTCGGCGGCTGAGCAGGAGCGCGGCACACGAAGCGGGCCCCGGTACCTGTACCGGGGCCCGCTTCGTGTCTGCGTCTACGGCCTGCGCGCCGACGTCACCCGATACACGTCGTACACGCCCTCCACGCCCCGTACGGCCTTGAGCACATGGCCCAGGTGCTTGGGGTCGCCCATCTCGAAGGTGAAGCGCGAGGTGGCGACCCGGTCGCGGGACGTCTGGACGGCGGCGGACAGGATGTTGACGTGCTGGTCGGAGAGGATGCGCGTGACGTCCGACAGGAGCCGGGAGCGGTCCAGCGCCTCGACCTGGATGGCGACCAGGAAGACCGAGGACTGGGTGGGCGCCCATTCGACGTCGAGGATCCGCTCCGGCTGCTTGGACAGCGAGTCGACGTTGACGCAGTCGGCGCGGTGCACCGAGACGCCGTTGCCGCGGGTGACGAAGCCGATGATGGGGTCGCCCGGCACCGGCGTACAGCAGCGGGCGAGCTTGACCCACACATCGTCGACGCCCTTGACGACCACACCGGGGTCGGCGCTGGAGCGGCGCTTGGAGCGCGGCCGGATCGGCGTGGACTCGGCGATGTCCTCGGTGGCCTCGTCCTGGCCGCCGAGCGCCTGCACCAGCTTCTGCACGACGCCCTGGGCCGCGACATGGCCCTCGCCGATGGCGGCGTAGAGGGAGGAGATGTCGGGGTAGCGCATCTCGTGCGCCAGGGTGACCAGGGAGTCGCCGGTCAGGATCCGCTGGATGGGCAGGTTCTGCTTGCGCATGGCGCGCGCGATGGCGTCCTTGCCCTGCTCGATGGCCTCGTCGCGGCGCTCCTTGGAGAACCAGCCGCGGATCTTGTTGCGGGCGCGCGGCGACTTGACGAAGCCGAGCCAGTCGCGGGACGGTCCGGCGCCCGGCGCCTTGGAGGTGAAGACCTCCACCAGGTCGCCGTTGTCCAGGGTCGATTCGAGCGGTACGAGGCGGCCGTTGACCCGCGCGCCTATCGTGCGGTGGCCGACCTCGGTGTGCACCGCGTAGGCGAAGTCGACGGGGGTGGCGCCGGCCGGCAGCGCTATCACATCGCCCTTCGGCGTGAAGACGAAGACTTCGTTGCGGGAGAGGTCGAAGCGCAGCGACTCCAGGAACTCGCCCGGGTCCTCGGTCTCCTTCTGCCAGTCGAGCAACTGCCGCAGCCAGGCCATGTCGTTGACGGTGTCCTGGCCCGCGCCCTTGCCGACACCCTTGGGGATGTCCGTACGGATCTTGGAGGCGCCGGCCACCGCCTCCTGCTTGTACTTCCAGTGGGCGGCGATGCCGTACTCGGCGCGGCGGTGCATGTCGAACGTGCGGATCTGCAGCTCGACGGGCTTGCCGCTGGGTCCGATGACCGTCGTGTGCAGCGACTGGTACATGTTGAACTTCGGCATCGCGATGTAGTCCTTGAACCGGCCGGGGACCGGGTTCCATCGCGCGTGGATGGTGCCGAGGGCGGCGTAGCAGTCGCGGACGGTGTCGACGAGGACGCGGATGCCCACCAGGTCGTAGATCTCGGCGAAGTCGCGGCCGCGCACGATCATCTTCTGGTAGACGCTGTAGTAGTGCTTCGGGCGTCCGGTGACGGTGGCCTTGATGCGGGCGGCGCGCAGGTCGGCCTGGACCTCGTCGGTCACTATCGCCAGGTATTCGTCCCGCTTGGGCGCCCGCTCGGCGACCAGCCGCACGATCTCGTCGTACATCTTGGGGTAGAGGATCGCGAAGGCGAGGTCCTCCAGCTCCCACTTGATGGTGTTCATGCCCAGGCGGTGGGCCAGCGGGGCATAGATCTCGAGGGTCTCGCGGGCCTTCTTCTCCTGCTTCTCCCGCTTGAGATAGCGCATGGTGCGCATGTTGTGCAGCCGGTCGGCGAGCTTGATCACCAGGACGCGCGGGTCCTTGGCCATCGCGACGACCATCTTGCGCACGGTCTCGGCCTGCGCGGCCTCGCCGAACTTGACCCGGTCGAGCTTGGTGACGCCGTCGACCAGCAGCGCCACCTGGTCGCCGAAGTCGCGGCGCAGGGTGTCCAGGCCGTATTCGGTGTCCTCGACGGTGTCGTGCAGCAGGCCCGCCATCAGGGTGGCCGGATCCATGCCCAGCTCGGCGAGGATGGTGGTGACGGCGAGCGGGTGGGTGATGTACGGGTCGCCGCTCTTGCGCTTCTGGCCGCGGTGCCAGCGCTCGGCGACCTGATAGGCCCGCTCGACCTGGCGCAGCGTCGCGGTCTCGATCTTGGGGTCGTTGCCGCGGACGGCGCGCAGCAGCGGTTCGAGGACCGGGTTGTACGGGCTGGAGCGCTGTACGCCCAGTCGGGCGAGGCGGGCCCGTACGCGGTTGGGGGTGCCGGAGCGGCCCGCGGAGGCGGATGCGGCGGGCTTGGCCGCCTGGGAGGCGTGCGCGCCGGCCGGTTCGGCCTTGGCGGGCGGCTTGGGTGCGCCTGCGCCGGTGGCGGGCTCGGACCGGGGAGCGGCGGCACCCGGCTTCGGCTGCGAGGCCGGACCGGGCCGGTCACTGCCCCCGGCGCCGTTCTTGTCGGACCGGGGCGTGGCCGGGGACGCCGCGTCCTTGGCCTTCGGCTCGTCCTGGCGCGCGGCGGTGGATCCCTTCGGACGCAGTCCGGGGGAGAGCGGCTGGGCCTCGTCTGGCAAGAGCACTCCTCAAGCGGTTCCGGACCCCGGGGCCACGAACAGGCCGGGGTGCCATGGTATCGACCCCACGGCCGTCGCTCTCGCGCGGCCATGGTTCCGTACATGACACAGCAGCGGGGGCGCCCGGATTTCTTCCGGGCGCCCCCGCTGCCGATGTGCCGGGAGAGGTCGGCTCAGACCGTGATCAGGGCCTCCACCGGAGCGCCCTTGAGGCCGGGCTCCAGCCGCTGCCGCCCGGCGAGGAAGCCGAGCTCCAGCAGCACCGCGACGCCCGCGACCTCGGCGCCCGCACGGCGGACGAGCTGCACCGACGCATCGGCGGTGCCGCCGGTGGCCAGCACGTCGTCGATCACCAGGACCCGGTCGCCCGGGGCCAGCGCATCGGCGTGCATCTCGATCTCGGCCGTGCCGTACTCCAGCTCGTAGGCCTGCGCGAGCGTCGCACCGGGCAGCTTGCCCGCCTTGCGTACGGGGACGAAGCCGACGCCGGCTCGTACGGCGACGGGGGCGGCGAGGATGAAACCGCGCGCCTCCAGGCCGACGACCTTGTCCACCCGATGCCGCGCGCACAGATCGGCGAACGCGTCGGTCAGCGCGCCGAAGGCGGCCGGATCGGCCAGCAGCGGGGTGATGTCCTTGAACATCACGCCGGGCTTGGGGTAGTCCGGGACGTCCTCGATCCGGCTCAGCAGCAGCTCGCGCAGCGCCACGGAGGCGCTCATCGGCGCTTGCCCGACGGGCGGCCGCGTCCGCGGTTGCGGGAGGCGGGCTGGTGGCGCGGGCCGACGACGGCGGAGTCGTCCTCGGTGTCCGACGTGCCGGTGGCGCCGTCCTGCGGGCCCTGCTGGTCGGACTCCTTGGCCGCCGCCGAGGCGCGCTTCGCCTTCACCCGCTTGGCCAGCGCCTTCATCTGCGGCTCGCGCTCCTTGAGGTCGGCGACCAGCGGAGTGGCGATGAAGATCGAGGAGTACGCACCGGCGGCGAGGCCGACGAACAGGGCCAGCGAGATGTCGTTGAGCATGCCCGCGCCCAGCACACCGCCGCCGACGAACAGCAGACCGGCGACCGGGAGCAGCGCCACGACCGTGGTGTTGATCGACCGCACCAGGGTGCCGTTGATCGAGCGGTTGGCGATCTCGCTGTAGGTGAAGCGGGACTGCTTGGTGATGTCCTTGGAGGCTTCCTTCAGGCTGTCGAAGACGACGACCGTGTCGTACAGGGAGTAACCGAGGATCGTCAGCAGACCGATGACCGTGCCCGGGGTGACCTCGAAGCCGACCAGGGCGTAGATGCCCACGGTGATCGTGAGGTCGTGGATCAGCGCGACCAGGGCGGCCAGCGCCATCCGCCATTCGAAGGCGATGGCCAGGTAGACCACCACCAGGGCCATGAAGATGCCCAGGCCCAGCCACGCCTTGTTGGCGATCTGCTCGCCCCAGCTCGGGCCGACCAGCTGGGTGTTGATGTCCTTGACCGGGACCTTCAGGTCCTTGGCGAGCTCTTCCTGGACCGGCAGCGACTGCTTGGTGTCCAGGCCGCTGATCTGGATGCGCAGCGAGCTGCCGCCGAGCTTCTGCACCACGGCCTGATGGCCGGGGGCCGCCGACTCTGCGTCGTGCTGCGCCTGCGAGGCGGACACGGAGGTCGGCGGGGTGGTGAAGACCGCGCCGCCGGAGAACTCGATGCCGAAGTTCATGCCCCGCACCGCCAGGCCGACGAGGGCCGTGATGGTGATGAGGATGGAGATGCCGTACCAGATCTTCCGCTTGCCGATGAAGTCGTAGCCGACCTCACCGCGGTAGAGCCGGGCGCCGATGTTTCCGAGCTTGGACATCTCACGCCTCCTTCGTCTGGGTGGGGGCGCTGCCGCGACGGCGGCGCAGCGGCGGCTTGGCGCCCAGGCGCTTGGGATCGAGGCCGGACCAGTGGTGGCCCTCGGAGAAGAACTTCCGCCGGGCCAGCAGCGTCATCAGCGGCTTGGTGAAGAAGAAGACCACGACGACATCGAGCACGGTGGTCAGGCCCAGCGTGAACGCGAAGCCCTTCACCTTGCCGACGGTGACGATGAACAGCACCGCGGCGGCCAGGAACGACACGAAGTCGGAGACCAGGATCGTCCGGCGGGCGCGGGGCCAGCCGCGCTCGACGGCAGGGCGCAGCGTGCGGCCCTCGCGGATCTCGTCCCGGATGCGTTCGAAGTAGACGATGAACGAGTCGGCGGTGATACCGATGGCGACGATGGCGCCGCAGACCGCCGGCAGGTTCAGTGCGAACCCGATGGCCGGCCCGAGCAACGTCATGATCGCGTACGTCAGTATCGCCGACACCCCGAGGCTGGCCAGTGCGACCAGCGCCAGGCCCCGGTAGTAGGCGACGAGGTAGATGATGACCAGCCCCAGGCCGATCGCGCCGGCGATCAGGCCGGCGTGCAGCTGCTCGCCGCCGAGCGCCGCGGTGACCGTGGTCTCGTCGTCGATCTTGAACGAGAGCGGCAGGGCGCCGTAGGACAGCATGTTGCCCAGGTCCTCGGCGGACTGCTGGGTGAAGCCGCCGGAGATGGTGGCGCTGCCGCCGTTGAGCTGCTGGCTGACCCGCGGGTCGGAGACCACCGCGCCGTCCAGGACGATCGCGAACTGGTTCTGCGGCGGAGCCTTGGTGGCGAGCTTGCCGGTGATGTCCGCGAACTTCTTGCCGCCCTCGGACGTGAAGTCCATCTGGACGATCCAGCCCTGGCCACCCTGGCTGTCGAAGACGGCCTTGGCGTCCTTGACGTCCATGCCCTCGACGGCAACCGGGCCGAGCACGTACTTCTGCGAGCCCTCCTGGTTGCAGGCCACGACCGGGTCGGACGGCTTGGCGGCGGCGGCCTGCTGGCCCGCCACGGCCCGTCCCTGCTTGGTGGAGCAGTCCAGCGCGGCGAGCTGCTTCTGCAGGGCCGGCGGGATCGCCTCGTCGCCACCGACCGGCGGCGTGGACGGCTTGGGGGAGCCGGAGGGGGTGGGCTTGGCGGAGGGCGCCTTCTTCAGAGAGTCCGTGACGGCGCGGCCCTGTGCGGTGGGCGTGGCGCTGGGCGCGGAGGCCTTCTGCTCGGTGCCCTGCTTGCCGGTGGCCTTCTCACCCTGGTCGTTCTTGCCCTGACCGTTCTTGCCGCCCTTGGAGGGGCTGGGCTTGGGCTGCTCGGGGGTCTTGGTGCCCGCGGTGGTGGTCAGCACCGGCCGGAAGCCGAGCTGGGCGGTGGTGCCGACCTGCTGGCGGGCCTGCTTCGCGTTCGTCCCCTTGGGGATGTTCACGATGATGTGGTCGCTGCCCTGCGTCTGGACCTCGGTCTCGGACACACCCAGACCGTTGACCCGCCGCTCCATGATCCCGGCGGCGGTGTTCATGTTGGTCTCGTTGATCGCGTTGGGCTTGCCCGGCTGGTTCTTGGCCGCCAGCGTGAAGCTCGTGCCGCCCGCCAGGTCGATGCCCAGCCGGGGCGTCAGATGGCCGTAGTAGAACATCCCGCCGACCAGCCCGATCATCGCGATCAGGATCAGGACCAGGGTGCGGCCCGGATGACCCTGGCCCGTGGGCGCCCTGCGGCCCTTTTTCGGTGCTGCCACCTTCTCGTATCTCCCTGTCCAACCCCTCGGCTTCGGGTGTCGCCGAGCGGCCACGAAGTGTTGTGGGGACGTGCCCCCCGCCGGAGCCTAGACCGTCGTGGAACCGCGGTGCGCCGTACGCGCGGCGCAGCGCGGTTCCATCGGGGCGGACTACTTCGCGTCGGCGCCGCCGGCCTTCTTGTCCTCCTTGGCGGTGTCCGCGTCGGCCTTGACGTCGTCCTTGGCCTCATCGGCGTCGGACGCGGCGTCGTCGGACTTGGCGTCCTCGGCGGCCGGCTTGTCGGCGTCGGCCTCGGGGGCGTCCTTGCCCAGGTCGATCTTCTCGGCCTTGGCGGTGTCCTCGTCCGCGACGTCACCGGTCAGCGACGAGGCGTCGTCCGGAACGACCGGCTCGTCGGTCTTGATCGGGTCGGCGCCGTCCAGGATGCGGTTGTACTCGTCATCGGCGAGCACCGCGCCGATGGCGTTCTTGGCGTAAATGGCGTGCACGCCCGGTGCGACCTCCAGGAGGACAGATTCCTCGTGGATTTCCTTGACGGTGGCGTACATGCCCCCGATCGTCCGGATGCCGGTGCCAGGCTGCATCTCGTTGCGCATCTGCTGCGCCGCCTGCTGCTTCTTCTTGGCAGACCGCGTCATCAGGAACATGGCCCCGATGAGGACGATGAAGGGGAGGAGAGTCACGATACTCACGGGACGGAAATCCTTCGCACGACCGCTGCTCCGCGGTCTGATATACGGGGGTGGGTATGCCGGTCCATACGGACGGCATCGGCGGAGTCTAAGCGAGTCCCCACCACAGGAACAACGCCCAGCATCGCACCGCAGTTCCTGACCGGGCGAGTCTCCGCGCCGTCACGGCCCGAACAGGCCCTGCTGCCCACTCGCCCCGGCTTGCTGCTGCGGCGGGACCAGCCCCATGTGGGCCCAGGCCGCCGGAGTGGCGATCCGGCCGCGGGGCGTCCTGGCCAGCAGCCCTTCCCGTACGAGGAACGGCTCGGCGACCTCCTCCACCGTTTCGCGCTCCTCCCCCACCGCGACCGCCAGCGTGGACAGACCCACCGGGCCACCGCCGAAGAGCTTGAGCAGGGCCGTGAGCACGGCGCGGTCGAGGCGGTCCAGGCCGCGGCCGTCGACCTCGTAGACCTCGAGGGCCTGGGCGGCGATCTCGCGGGTGATCACGCCGTCCGCCTTGACCTGGGCGTAGTCGCGGACGCGGCGCAGCAGGCGGTTGGCGATACGGGGCGTGCCGCGGGAGCGTCCGGCGATCTCCGCGGCGCCCGCTGCCGCTATATCGACATCCAGCAGGCCGGCCGAGCGGTGGATGACCCGCTCCAGCTCGGCCGGGGCGTAGAACTCCATATGGCCGGTGAAGCCGAAGCGGTCGCGCAGCGGGGGCGGCAGCAGACCGGCCCGGGTCGTGGCGCCGACCAGCGTGAACGGCGGAAGTTCGAGGGGAATGGCGGTGGCGCCCGGCCCCTTCCCGACGATCACGTCGACGCGGAAGTCCTCCATCGCCATGTACAGCATTTCCTCGGCGGGCCGGGACATCCGGTGGATCTCGTCGAGGAAGAGGACCTCGCCCTCCTGGAGGGAGGAGAGGATCGCGGCGAGATCGCCGGCGTGCTGGATGGCGGGGCCGGAGGTGATCCGGATCGGGGCGCCCATCTCGGCCGCGATGATCATCGAGAGGGTCGTCTTGCCCAGGCCGGGGGCTCCGGAGAGCAGGACGTGGTCGGCGGTGGCGCCGCGGGCGCGGGCGGCCCGCAGCACCAGGTCGAGCTGTTCGCGCACCCGCTCCTGGCCGACGAACTCCTCCAGGTCCTTGGGCCGCAGCGCGGCCTCGACGGCGGTGTCCTCGCCGTCGGCGTCGGCCGCCACCAGCCGGTCGGGCGCGCCGGTGGGTGCCTCGTCTGCGGCGGACGGTGCGGTGTCGTCCCAGTTCACTGCGGAATGCCTCGCGGGGTCGGGGCGGCGGGGCCGCCGGGGTGGTCGTACGGTCGGGGGCGCGCGGCCCGTCCGGCGGCGGTCATCGGGCGCGGTTGAGGCTCTGCAGGGCGGCCTTGAGCAGCTTGGGCACCTGCGGCTGCGTCCCCTCGGCGAGCGCCGCCTCGGCCTGCGGGGCGACCGCGTCCAGCGCCTCGTCCGCCTCGCGGGTGGCATAGCCGAGCCCGATGAGCGCGGCGTGCAGCTGATCGCGCCAGCCGGCCGTGACGGGGCTGCCGGCGCCCGCGCGGCCGGTGCCCACCGGCGCGCCGAGCCGGTCCTTGAGCTCCAGCAGCAGCTTCTGGGCGCCCTTCTTGCCGATACCGGGCACCGCGGTCAGCGTCTTCTCGTCGCCGTTGGCGACCGCCGTCCGCAGCGTGTCCGGGGAGTGCACGGCCAGCATGGCCTGCGCGAGCCGGGGCCCGACGCCGCTGGCGGTCTGCAGCAGCTCGAAGGTCTGGCGCTCGTCGTCGTCGGCGAAGCCGTACAGGGTCAGGGAGTCCTCGCGGACGACCAGGGAGGTGGCGATCCTGGCGTGCTCACCGATGCGCAGCCCGGACAGGGTGTTCGGTGCGCACTGGACGGCCATGCCGATGCCGCCGACCTCGACGACGGCGGTGTCGGGGGCCAGGGCCGCGACCGGGCCGGAGACAAAAGCGATCATCGGTTGCCCTTCAGCGTGCGTACGGGAGCGGCGCGGCGGGCCGCGGCATGCGCCTGCTGGAGGCGGTTGACCGCGGGGGCGCGCCAGATGTGACAGATGGCCAGCGCCAGGGCGTCGGCGGCGTCGGCCGGTTTGGGCGGTGCGTCGAGCCGCAGCAGCCGGGTGACCATCGCGCCGACCTGCGCCTTGTCGGCCCGGCCCGATCCGGTGACGGCGGCCTTGACCTCACTGGGGGTGTGCAGCGCGACCGGCAGCCCGCGGCGGGCGGCGCACAGCATGGCGACCGCGCTGGCCTGGGCGGTGCCCATGACCGTGCGGACGTTGTGCTGGCTGAACACCCGCTCCACGGCGACGTATTCGGGTCGGTGGGTATCCAGCCACTCTTCCAGGCCGCGCTCGATCAGCACGAGGCGGTGCGCGATGTCGGCGTCCGCGGGCGTGCGCACGACGCCGACGCCGACCATGGTCAGCGGCCGTCCGGCCACGCCTTCGACCACACCGACGCCGCAGCGCGTCAGCCCCGGGTCCACCCCGAGCACCTTCACGGTGCCCTCCCCTCGTGCCCGTACGTCCGAACGTCCGTACCGTGCTTTACCGTGCCGTGCCGTACCGTTTCGGCCCGCCGCTCCCCCATGGGGGGACGGAGATCCCCTGCTCAGCACAGTATCGGGTGGCACTGACAATCAAGTGGCACCGACAACGCGACGGGCCGACGGGGGTGTCCCCGTCGGCCCGTCGTGCGAACGGATGCGGCCCGGCCGCGTGGTGTCCGGCCCGCCGCGCGCTGTCGGCCTAGGCGTCGACCTTGGCCATGACGTCGTCCGAGACATCGAAGTTGGCGAAGACGTTCTGCACGTCGTCGCTGTCCTCCAGCGCGTCGATCAGCTTGAAGATCTTGCGCGCGCCCTCTTCCTCCAGCTCGACCTGCATGGTCGGGACGAAGTTGGCGTCGGCCGAGTCGTAGTCGATGCCGGCCTCCTGGAGCGCGCTGCGGACCGCGACCAGGTCGGTGGCCTCGCTGAGCACCTCGAAGGACTCGCCGAGGTCGTTGACCTCCTCAGCGCCCGCGTCCAGGACCGCGCCGAGCACGTCGTCCTCGGACAGCCCGGTCTTGGGGACGATCACCACGCCCTTGCGGTTGAACAGGTAGGACACCGAGCCCGGGTCGGCCATCGAACCGCCGTTGCGGGTCATCGCGACGCGGACGTCCGAGGCGGCGCGGTTGCGGTTGTCGGTGAGGCACTCGATGAGCACCGCGACACCGTTGGGGCCGTAACCCTCGTACATGATGGTTTCGTAGTCGGCGCCGCCCGCTTCGAGACCGGCACCGCGCTTGACCGCGGAGTCGATGTTCTTGTTCGGCACCGAGCTCTTCTTCGCCTTCTGGATGGCGTCGAAGAGGGTCGGGTTGCCCTCGACGTCGGCGCCACCGGTGCGCGCCGCGACCTCGATGTTCTTGATCAGCTTCGCGAAGAGCTTGCCGCGCTTGGCATCGATCACGGCCTTCTTGTGCTTCGTCGTAGCCCATTTAGAGTGGCCGGACATCCGCCTGTCTCCTTCGCGTAACCCAATTCCGAAACGAACGCCATCGATCCTACCGGGGCCACGTCACACGGCGTGACGCACCATGTCCACGAACAGCGCATGAACGCGGTGGTCGCCGGTGAGCTCCGGGTGGAAGGACGTGGCGAGGACGTTACCCTGCCGCACGGCCACGGTGTGCCCGTTGTACGTCGCCAGGACCTCGACCGCGGCGCCGACCGACTCGACCCAGGGCGCCCGGATGAAGACGCCTTCGACCGGTCCGCCGGGGATGCCGGCGACCTCGATGGCCGCCTCGAAGGATTCGTTCTGCCGCCCGAAGGCGTTACGGCGCACGATCATGTCGACACCGCCGAACGTCTCCTGGTCGTCCCGGGCGTCCAGCAGCTTGTCCGCGACCATGATCATGCCGGCGCAGGTGCCGTAGACCGGCTTCCCGGCCGCGACGAACGCGCGCAGCGGCTCGAGCATGCCGAAGACGACGGCCAGCTTGGACATCGTGGTGGACTCGCCGCCCGGTACGACCAGGCCGTCGACCTCGGCCAGCTCCTCGGGGCGGCGCACCGGCCGCGCCTGGGCACCGGCGTCCGCGAGCGCCTTGACGTGCTCGCGGACGTCGCCCTGGAGGGCCAGCACACCGATGGTGGGGGTACTCATCTGCGTTCTTACGTCCCTGTTCCTACGTCCTACCAGCCGCGGTTGGCGTAGCGCTCGGCCTCGGGGAGGGTGTCGCAGTTGATGCCGACCATGGCCTCGCCCAGGTTGCGGGAGACCTCCGCGATGACCTTGGGGTCGTCGTAGAAGGTGGTGGCCTTCACGATCGCGGCGGCGCGCTTGGCGGGGTCACCGGACTTGAAGATGCCGGAGCCGACGAAGACGCCCTCGGCGCCGAGCTGGCGCATCAGCGCGGCGTCGGCGGGGGTGGCCACGCCACCGGCGGAGAACAGCACGACCGGCAGCTTGCCGAGCTCGGCGACCTCCTTGACCAGCTCGAACGGGGCGCGCAGCTCCTTGGCGGCGGCGTACAGCTCGTTGTTGTCGCAGCCGCGCAGCTTGGCGATCTCGCCCTTGATCTGGCGCAGGTGACGGACCGCCTCGACGACGTTGCCGGTGCCGGCCTCGCCCTTGGAGCGGATCATGGCGGCGCCCTCGGCGATCCGGCGCAGCGCCTCGCCCAGGTTGGTGGCACCGCAGACGAAGGGGGTGGTGAAGGCCCACTTGTCGGAGTGGTTGACCTCGTCGGCCGGGGTGAGGACCTCGGACTCGTCGATGTAGTCGACGCCGAGGGACTGCAGGACCTGGGCCTCGACGAAGTGGCCGATGCGGGACTTGGCCATGACCGGGATGGAGACGGCGTCGATGATGCCGTCGATCATGTCGGGGTCCGACATACGGGCCACGCCGCCGTCCTTGCGGATGTCGGCGGGGACCCGCTCCAGGGCCATGACGGCGACGGCGCCCGCGTCCTCGGCGATCTTCGCCTCTTCCGGCGTGACGACGTCCATGATCACGCCGCCCTTGAGCTGCTCGGCCATCCCGCGCTTGACGCGCGCGGTTCCGGTCTCGGGGTTCTGGGGCGTGGTGGGCGTGCTGGACACGGTTGACCTCACTGATTGCGGGTGGTTATGCGTGTTGACCACACAACCGTTTGCGTGCGGGCGAGGGAAAGGGCCAATTCAAGGTGGGTGGCTCGTGAGGGCCTGGCGTCGCATGGCCGTAAGACGTGGGCCGCGGGCCTGCCGGCCGGTGGCCGCCGTCCTTCCTGGCCCTCCTGGCCTCTCCCGCCTTCGCGGCCCGCTCCGCCTCCGGTGTTCCCATTGTCAGCCGCCCGCCGAGCGGTCGTCCAGGACCGCCGGCGGCTCGTCGTCCATCTCGAAGGCCAGCGGGAACGGCGCATGGCCCGCGAGCCGGAGATAGCGGACGAGGCGGTGGCGCCGGACGGCCCGGGCGGCCCGTACCGCGTCGTTGTGGAAGCGGCGGGCCATCGGGACGCGGCGCACGGCCGCGGTGAGTTCGGTGACCGTCCGTTCACCGCCGGGCGCCTCGCGTACGGCCTCCAGCTGGGCGTCCTCGGCGAAGATCGCGCGCAGCGCCTGGCTGAGCTCGCTCTCCGCGACCTCGCGGTGGTCGTCCTCGGCCTGACGGGCCTCGTGGGCGGCCTGGTAGAGCACGATCGAGGCGGCCGGGTCGAGGACGCCGGAGGTTCCCACCTCCTGGGCGACCGAGGCCCGCCGGAGCAGCTGGGCGTCGAGGGCCGCCTTGGCCGCGTCGATGCGGGCGTGCAGGCGGTCGAGGCGGCCGGCCGTCCAGCTCAGGTAGATACCGATGAGGACGATCGCGACGGCGATCCAGATCAGGGTGGTCACGGGCCGTCACGTTACCCGGACGCGGCGGCCCGCCCGCCGTTCAGCCCGCGGCGGGCTGTTCCCGCCGCGCGGGGCCTCAGTCCCTGGCCAGGCCCCACCGTGCCCGCAGGCCCACCCGTTCGTCCGTCGCCACCGAGGCGGCGCCCGCGGTCACCGTTTCGTAGACGGCCAGGATGTCGGCGCCGACCGTCGACCAGTCGAAGCGGCGTACGTGCTTGGCGCCGCGTTCGCGGAGTTCGGCGAGTCTGGCCGGGTCGTTCAGGAGGCGTACGGCGGCGGCGGCGAGGGCGTCCGCGTCCTCGTTGGCGAAGAGTTCGCCGGCCTCGCCCTGGTCGAGGACCTGGGCGAACGCGTCCAGGTCGCTGGCCAGGACGGGCGCGCCGGCCGACAGGGCCTCCACGAGGATGATGCCGAAGGACTCGCCGCCGGTGTTGGGAGCCACGTAGAGGTCGACGCTGCGCAGGAGGCGGGCCTTGTCCTCGTCGGTGACCATGCCGAGGAAGGTGACCCGGGAGCGCATTGCGGGGGGCAGGGCCGCGACCGCTTCTTCCTCGTCGCCCCGGCCGGCCACCAGGAGGCGGGCGTCGGGCACCTCGGCGAGGATCGCGGGGAGCGCCTTCATCAGGACGGGCAGGCCCTTGCGGGGCTCGTCGATGCGGCCGATGAAGCCGAGGGTCCTGCCCTGCCATGCGGGCTCGGGCTCGGCGCGGGCGAAGAAGTCGACGTCCACGCCGTTGGGGATGACCACCGCGTCGCCGCCGAGGTGTTCGACGAGGGTGCGGCGGGCGTACTCGCTCACCGCGATCCGGGCGCTGATCTTCTCCAGCGCGGGCTGCAGGATCGGGTACGCGGCGATCATGGCCCGGGAGCGCGGGTTGGAGGTGTGGAAGGTCGCCACGATCGGGCCCTGGGCCGCCCAGCAGGAGAGCAGGCCGAGCGAGGGGGAGGCCGGTTCGTGGATGTGGATGACGTCGAAGGCGCCGTTCTGCAGCCAGCGGCGGACCCGGGCAGCGGAGAGGAAGCCGAAGTTGAGACGGGCGACCGAGCCGTTGTACGGGACCGGGACGGCGCGGCCGGCGGAGACGACGTACGAGGGCAGCGGGGTCTCGTCGTCGGCGGGGGCCAGGACGGAGACCTCGTGGCCCAGGCGGATCAGGTGCTCGGCCAGGTCGCGGATGTGGAACTGGACGCCGCCGGGGACGTCCCAGGCGTACGGGCAGACGATGCCGATCTTCATGCCGTCTCCGTTCCGGCGGCCGGTGCGCCGGGCGTCTCGCGCGGCTCCAGGTCGGCGAGCCACAGACGCTGGAGCATGTGCCAGTCCTCGGGGTGGTCGGCGATGCCGGAGGCGAAGGCGTCGGCGAGCGCCTGGGTCATCTGGGCGGCCTTTTCGGTACGGGTGCCGGTTTCGGGGACCTCGATCTCCGGGTGGACGCGGCCGCGCATGACGGGGCCCTCGTCGTACCAGAGGGTGACGGGCAGCAGCATCGCGCCGGTCTGTACGGCGAGCATCGCGGGGCCGGCCGGCATCTTCGTCGCCTCGCCGAAGAACTTCACCGGTATGCCGGAACTGGACAGATCGCGGTCGGCGACCAGGCAGACCAGGCCGCCGGCCCGCAGCCGGCGGGCGAGGGTGCCGAAGGCGGCGCCGCCGGTGTGCGGCAGCACCTCCATGCCCAGGCCCTGGCGGTAGGCGACGAAGCGGTCGTAGAGGGATTCGGGCTTGAGGCGTTCGGCGACGGTGGTGAAGGGGGTGTCGAGTTTGGTGGTGACCCAGACGCCGGCGAGGTCGTAGTTGCCCATGTGCGGGAGGGCCAGGATGACGCCGCGGTCGCCGGCGAGGCCGTCCACGAGATGGTGCACGTCCTCGGGGGCGAAGCCGTTCCTTGTCCGGTCCTTGCTCCAGGACGGCAGGCGGAAGGACTCCATCCAGTAGCGCATGTACGAGCGCATGCCGGCCCGGGAGAGCTCGGCGAGGCGCTGCGGGGAGGCGTCGGGGACGACGCGGGCGAGGTTCGCCTCCAGGCGGAGGACGCCCTTGCCGCGGCGCTTCCAGGCCGTGTCGGCGATCCGCCGCCCGAGCGCCGTGGCGACCCCTTCGGGCAGCTTCTTCACGGCGCTCCAGCCCAGGCCGTACAGGGCGTCGGTGAGCTTGTCGGTGACGGTCCTCATGCGCCGTTCCCCCCGTGTACGACGGCCTCGGCCTCAGCCTCGGCCTCGGCCGACTCGCGGCGTACCGTCACCACACGCTGGCCGAGGGTGACGGCGCTGCCGAGGGCGACGATCCACAGCGCGATCGGCAGCAGGATCTCGAGGCCGGGCACGCCGAAGGCGTGCAGTCCGGAGAGACCGCAGGCCACGAGCGTGATGACGAGGCGTTCGGCGCGCTCGACGAGGCCGTTGACGTTCACCGGCAGCCCGATCGCCTCGCCGCGCGCCTTGGTGTACGAGACCACCTGGCCGCTGGCGAGGCAGAAGATCGCGATCGCGCAGAGCAGCAGGTCGTCGCCGCCTCCGGCGTACCACAGGGCCAGCCCGCCGAAGATCGCCGAGTCGGCGACCCGGTCGAGGGTGGAGTCGAGGAAGGCGCCCCAGCGGCTGGAGCGGCCCAGCTGCCGCGCCATGTTGCCGTCGACCAGGTCGGAGAAGACGAACAGCGTGATGACGATCGTGCCCCAGAAGAACTCGCCCTCCGGGTAGAAGATCAAAGCGCCGGCCACCACGCCGCCGGTCCCGACGAGGGTGACCGCGTCCGGGCTGACCCCCAGGCGGATGAGCAGGGCGGCGAACGGTGTGAGAACACGCGTGAAGAAAGCACGCGCGTACTTGTTCAGCATGGCCTTCCCGGAGGTCGATACGGGCCGCGCGGTCAAGAGGCCACCGGCTGGCCCATCGTAGCCAGGCGGCCACCGGCGACCACGAACGCATCGCGGCGCCGGGTGCCACGCAGGGCGCACGGCCGTCGGCGTGCGCCTCGGGGCGCTCGCGGGCGCATGGTAAACGGCGGGATCCGGGTGCGCCCGTTGTGCCATGTATGGACGCATGGTGACCTCGGTGGAAAGCTCGAATCACCGCAAAGTGTCGACCTGGAGGCGAGACACATGAGCGAGAAGTCGAGTACACACCCGGGAGCCGCCGGAAGGGCACCCACGGCCGACCGGCCCACCGCCCTGCGGAATGTGGTGCTGGTCGGCCACAGCGGCTCGGGAAAAACCACTCTGGTCGAGGCCCTCGCGCTGGCATCCGGCGCGGTCAACCGGGCGGGCCGCGTCGAGGACGGCGCGTGTCTGTCGGACTACGACGAGATCGAGCACCGGCAGCAGCGTTCCGTACAGCTCTCCCTGGTCCCGGTCGACTGGGGCGGCATCAAGATCAATCTTCTGGATACCCCCGGATACGCCGATTTCGTCGGGGAGTTGAGGGCCGGTCTGCGGGCAGCGGACGCGGCCCTCTTCGTCGTTTCGGCCGCCGACGGGGTGGCCGGGGCGACCCGGATGGTCTGGGACGAATGCGCGGCGGTCGGCATGCCGCGCGCCCTGGTCGTCACCCACCTGGAGGCGGCCCGCGCCGACTTCGAAGAGATGACCCGGCTGTGCCGCGACACCTTCGGCGGCGAGGATCCCGATGCCGTGCTGCCCCTGTACCTCCCGCTGTACGGCACCCCGGGCGCCGACGGCCACGCCCCCGTGGAGGGCCTGATCGGCCTGCTCTCCCAGCGGGTCTTCGACCACTCCTCCGGCACCCGTACCGAGCGGGCACCGACGGCGGACGAGCTCCCGCTGATCGAGCGGGCCCGTAACCGCCTCATCGAGGGGATCATCGCCGAGAGCGAGGACGAGTCCTTGATGGACCGTTACCTCGGCGGCGAGGAAATCGACATCAAGACGCTCGTCGGGGATCTGGAGACGGCGGTCGCCCGGGGCACCTTCCATCCCGTACTGGCCGCCGCCCCGCCCTCCGACGGCGCCAAGCAGGGCCTGGGCACCATCGAGCTGCTGGAGCTGATCACCGGCGGCTTCCCGACGCCCGCGGAGCGTGAGGCACCGGCCGTGACCGGCACCGACGGCTCCCCCTGCCCGGCGCTGACCTGCGATCCCGACGGCCCGCTCGCGGCCGAGGTGGTCAAGACCTCCTCCGACCCGTACGTCGGCCGGGTCTCGCTGGTACGGGTCTTCTCCGGCACGCTGCGCCCCGACGAGACGGTGCACGTCTCCGGGCACGGCATGGAGGACCGCGGGCACGAGGACCATGACGTCGACGAGCGGATCGGCGCGCTGACCGCGCCGTTCGGCAAGCAGCAGCGCCCGCTGTCCCGGGCCATCGCCGGCGATCTGGCGTGCGTGGCGAAGCTGACCCGGGCCGAGACCGGCGACACCCTGTCGGCCAAGGACGCTCCGCTGCTGATGGAGCCGTGGACGATGCCGGATCCGCTGCTCCCGGTCGCCATCGAGGCCCACAGCAAGGCCGACGACGACAAGCTCTCGCTGGGCCTGGCCCGCCTGGTGGCGGAGGATCCGACGCTGCGCCTGGAACACAACCCGGACACCCATCAGATGGTGCTGTGGTGTCTGGGCGAGGCGCATGTCGATGTGGCGCTGGAGCGGCTGCGCTCCCGCTACGGCGTGCAGGTCGACGCGGTCCCGCACAAGGTGGCGCTGCGGGAGACCTTCGGCGAGGCCACGTCCGGGCGCGGCCGCCATGTCAAACAGTCCGGCGGGCACGGCCAGTTCGCGATCTGCGAGATCACGGTCGATCCGCTGCCGGGCGGCTCCGGCATCGAGTTCGTCGACAAGGTGGTGGGCGGCGCGGTGCCCCGGCAGTTCATCCCGTCCGTGGAGAAGGGCGTGCGCGCCCAGGCCGCGCGCGGGGTCGCCGTCGGGCATCCGCTCGTCGACATCCGCGTCACGCTGCTCGACGGCAAGGCGCACTCCGTCGACTCCTCGGACGCCGCCTTCCAGAAGGCCGGGGCGCTGGCGCTGCGCGAGGCGGCCGCCGGCGTCCGGATCGATCTGCTGGAGCCGGTGGCCGAGGTGGCCGTGCTCATTCCGGACGATTTCGTCGGCCCCGCGATGAGCGATCTGTCCGGGCGGCGCGGCCGGGTGGTGGGCACCGAGCAGTCCGGGGCGGGCCGCACCCTCGTACGCGCCGAGGTCCCCGAGATCGAGCTCGGACGGTACGCCGTCGATCTGCGCTCGCTCTCCCACGGCACCGGCCGCTTCACCCGCGTCTACGTACGGCATGAGCCGATGCCGCCGCAGCTGGCCGGCAAGGTGCGGGAGGAGGCCGAGAACGGCGCATAGTCGACGGTGCGTCAGCCGCCGTCCGGCTCAACCCCCTTGGGCTGGACGGCGGCTGTACGCTGAGATGCGGAGGTCACCGGCTCAGCAGGTGTGCCGTGAGCGGTAGTCGGGAAAGAGCCGCATCATCGGATGCGCGCGGTGATGGGGGCGGTAGTGGCAGACGGCTTTGACTTCAGCCCGGGGGCGCAGGTACCGATCGCCGGTGGCGCCGGGCAGACGGCGGCGACCCAGGCTTTGGCCTCGGCCGCCTATCGCGACTGTCTGCTCTCCAAGATCTCCGAGGCCGACTCCGGTTCCGGCAAGTCCGAGATCAAGAAGCCGAAGCTGTCGCTGTTCGCGCCCAACCTCGGCGAGGCGTTCGCGCGCGCGGTCCAGGTCCGGATGCTCGGCGGCGGCCGCAAGGCGCTCATCCAGTCCTTCGGGACGGAACCGCAGACCATCGTCGAGCACTGCCTGTCCGCCACGCGGCTGCGCAAGCAGCGGGACGCCAAACTGACCCTGATCATGGTCCTGTTCGGCCTGCTGTTCCTGCCCGGCGTGCTGCTGTGGCTGGGCGTCTTCCAGCTGAAGAAGATGCTGTCCAAGGACGGCGAGAGCGGCGGCCTCTCCCTGCTCGGCGGGGCGCTGCTGGTGGTGCTGGCGGGCGCCGCCCTGTTCTTCATGGTCAAGCTGCCGCTGAACGGCCTGTGGCCGCTGTACGTCCGCGCCATGGTCATCGCCCCGGTGGTCGGCTGGTGGTGGGCCAAGCAGATCAGCGAGAAGGCCGCGGTGACGATGCGGGAGGCCTGGAAGGGGCTGCTCGAGGGCGGCGGGGTGGCCGCCAAGATTCCCGAGGCGGTGCCCCAGGACCCGAACCAGACCGCCGCCGAGACGCTCCGTCAGAATCTCGCCAAAGTCTCCGCCGAGCAGCAGAGCAATGTCGTCTTCTACGCCGGCCCCAAGGGGATACTCGGCATGGGCACGCGCTGGGGCAGCTGGCAGCTCGCCGAGGAGCTGCGGCCGGCCCAGGAGGGCGTCGAGATCCATCCGTTCCGCAGCTGGGACGTCGTCCGGGTGATCCACGACAAGCTGCGCCTGCTGGAGCGCTCCCCTCTGCACACCGGCGGCTTCCCGGCCCCCTCGGTGCGCCACTGGATCGTCTCACCGGTCGGCGAGAAGGCCGGCGCGGTCTCCCGCCCGGACGGCACGGACACCGACGCGTACCAGATCCGCGGGCACGAGATAGAGCGCATCTGCAACGAGCAGCAGTTCGGCGCCGGCAACCGCCACTATCTGGGCGTCCAGTTCGTCCTGTGGGACGGCCAGCTGGTGCTCACGCTGATGATCACGGTCACGGTTCTGCACGAGACGCTGCGCATCGAGGTGACCGGTCACGCCCTCGGCCCGGTCAACGGCCTCTTCACGAGCAAGCCGGAGCCCAAGACCAAGGACGTCGCCAAGACCGTCAGGTTCTGGGAGACCAAGAAGGTCACGCTCCCGCTGATCGACGCGGGCGAGGTCGTCCGCCTCGCCGCCCGCGCCCCGCTCACCTGGTTCCCGCCGGTCCTGGACTTCCTGGGCGGCAAACTCACCCTTCCCGAGCCGTTCGGCCTGCGCCATGTCTGGGCCGACAAGCCCTGGCGGCACCGCTTCATGGCCGACGACGCGCTGCGCGCCGCGACCCCGGTGCTGCGGGTCGTGCATTCCGCCGCCATGAGCGTCCTGAAGGAGAACGGCGTGGACACCGAGCGCTTCGACAACCGCTCGCTGGTGCTGAGCGGCATGGTCCAGAGCGTGGAGCCGAGGAACGCCGACGAGTACAGCGCCTAGTTACGCCCCTACGGCCGGGGAGCGACGCCGCTCCTACCGGAAGATCCCCGTGTGGCCCAGTGAGTACCGTCCCGGCTGCGGATACACCGCCAGCCCGTGCGGGCCCTGGCCCACCGGGATCTTCGCGAGCGTCTTGCCGGTACGGGCGTCCATCGCGTAGACCTCGGAGTTGTAGCGCCCGGACAGCCACAGCACCTTGCCGTCCGCCGAGACCCCGCCCATGTCCGGGCTGCCGCCGCCGGGGATCTTCCATTTCTCCACGAGATCGCCGCTCTTGAAGTCGAGCAGCGAGATGGTTCCCTCGCCCCGGTTGGAGATGTACATCTTCTGCGAATCGCGGCTGACGTAGAGGCCGTGGGTGCCCTTGCCCGTGGGCAGCAGCCGCGGCTTGGTGAAGCGGTCGCCGTCCAGGACCCACACCCCGTCGGCCATCATGTCGGCGACGTACCAGGTCCTGCCGTCCGGGGAGATCTTCACGTCCTGGGGCATCGCGCCCTCGAAGGGCAGCTTCTCCTGCCCGATGACCTTCATCTTCTCGGTGTCGACCTTGAGCAGCTCGCCGGAGAACTCGCAGGAGACGATGAAGTACCGCCCGTCGGGCGAGAAGTCGGCGTGGTTGACGCCCGCGCAGCTCACCGGGAGGGTCTTGCGGACCTCCATGGTGTGCGGGTCCCGGAAGACCAGCTGCCGGTCCATCGAGGCCATCACGACCGCGTACTTCCCGTTGGGCGTGAAGTAGAGGTTGTAGGGGTCATGGACCTTGACGGGCTTGCCGGCCTCGCCCGTGGCGGGGTCGATCGGGGTGAGGTCGTGCCCCCGGTTGTTGTTGACCCAGAGCGTCTTCATGTCCCATGACGGCACGACGTGCTGGGGCTGCACGCCCACCGGGATCGTCTTGATCACCTTGTACGTCTTCGGGTCGATGACGCTGACCGAATCGGAGCCGGTGTTGGGCACGTACACCCGTGAGGGGAAGTCCCGCACCTGCCGGGCCAGCTTGTTGGGCCGGTCCGCGGCGTAGAGGTCGTTCTCGTCCACGAGCGGCGGCATCCCGGGCAGGCCCGCCCCGACGGCCTTGGCCTCCGACGGCTTCGCGGGGCGCGGACTGTCGCCGGCGGCCTTGGTCTCACCGCCGCCGGAGCAGCCCGCCGCCAGCAGCGCACATGCCACGGCGAGCAGCGCGGCGCGGCGGCCGGGGCGGGGGAATCTGCGGACGGGGGTACGGTTCCGGTCAGCCATCAGGTCATTAGCTCCGTTGTCGTCACCGCGCGCAGCCCGCGCCGGCGGAGTCCGTCGAGGATCGGGGGCAGCGCGGCCACCGTGCCGGCGTGCCCGAGGTGGAGGCTCACGACCGAGCCCGGACCGGCCCGGTCCAGGACCGTGCGCCGGACGGCCCGGGCACCGGGGTCGTCGGAGTCGAGGGAGTCCACGTCGTAGGACAGGACGTGCGGATAGCCGGCCCGCCGGGCCAGCCGGGTCACCAGGTCCGTGGCCCGCTGGGCCTGCGAGGGCCGGAACCAGCTGCCGATGCTGCCGGTCAGCCGCCGCAGCCGGTCGGCGCACTGGCTGATCTCGGCGTATGCCGCATCCTCGGGCAGGGCGCAGATATTGCGGTGATGCATCGTGTGATTGCCCAGCTCATGGCCGCCGTCGAGGATCCGGCGGGCCATCTCGGGGTGCTCGTCCAGCCAGTCGCCGACGGCGAGCACGGTCACCCGGGCGCCGGCCCGCTCGGCCTCGCCCAGCAGGGCGGTGGCGAGCGCCGGGTCGCCCCTGCCGTGGAAGGTCAGCGCGACCGCCCGGCCGTCTTGCGGCCCGTGCGCGAGCTGTACGGGCCGGCCGGGCACCCTGGTCGGCGGCCGGGCGGCGTGCGCCGGGGCGGGGCCGGGCGCGCTCGGCCCGCCGGAGTGCGGGGGCGGGGAGGCCCGTACGGCCGTGGCGCCGGTGCGGGCCGGGGCGCAGCCCGAGGCGAACGCTCCGGCCGCCGCGGCCGAGGCGGCCGCGCGCAGCACGGAGCGACGAGCGAGGGAGGTCACCACACCATTACAGTGGCAACTAGCCGAATTTTAGGTGATCTATCCGATTTATCCGATTGCGTGTCGTCCGGGACGCCCTCGGCCCGGCGCCTACGCGGGCCAGGCCTGCGCGAGCATCGCCCGGGTGTCCGCGAGGAGTTGGGGCAGCACCTTGGTGTGGCCGACCACCGGCATGAAGTTGGTGTCGCCGCCCCAGCGCGGTACGACGTGCTGGTGGAGATGGGCCGCGATGCCGGCCCCGGCGACGGTGCCCTGGTTCATCCCGATGTTGAAGCCGTGCGCCCCGGAGGCAGTACGCAGCGCGGTCATCGCCCGCTTCGTGAACTCCGCGAGCTCCAGCGTCTCCGGGCCGTCCAGCTCGGTGTAGTCCGCGACATGCCGGAACGGGACCACCATGAGGTGGCCGCCGTTGTACGGGTAGAGGTTCAGCACCGCATAGACCCGCTCGCCGCGAGCGATCACGAGGCCGTCCTCGTCCGACTTCGCGGGGATCGTGCAGAACGGGCAGCCGTCGTCGGCCCCCGGGCCGCTCGGCTTGTTCTCGCCCTGGATGTAGGCCATCCGGTGGGGCGTCCACAGGCGCTGAAAGGCGTCCTGTGTCCCGACTCCGATCTGCTGTTCCGGCTCGCTTGTCATACGGGCCAGCATATTGCGTCGCCCTTTGGCAGCGTGTCGCTGGGGCGGACCTCACGGCGGGCTCGCGATGCTGTGCCGGTGGACAGGGAAGCGCGGTTGCGGGACTGGGAGAATCACGCCGAGCCGTATCTCCTCGTTGCCTCCCTCCTCTTCCTGACCTCCTACGCGGTCCGGGTCCTGGTCCCCGGCCTCTCCCCCGGCTGGAATGCCTTGTGGACGACCGTCACGGCCGTGAGCTGGGGCGTCTTCGCAGCGGAGTACCTCGCACGGCTGGCGTACAGCACGGACCGCAAGCGCTTCGTGCGCACCCGCTGGCTGGACCTGATCGTGACCGTGCTGCCGCTGCTGCGGCCGCTGCGGATCGTCGACATGCACGAGCGGATGCAGCGGCGCAGGGACCATCCGCGGCTCGCCCTGGAGACCCGCGTGATGACCTACGCCGGCCTGACCTCTCTCCTCCTGGGCTTCGCCGCCAGCCTCGCCGTCTACCACGACGAGCGCAACGCCCCGCACGCCGACATCCGGACCTTCGGCGACGCGGTGTGGTGGGCCGCCTCGACCCTGACCACCACCGGGTACGGCGACGCCACGCCCGTCACCGGACGCGGCCGGGTGACCGGGGTGGGGCTGATGTTCGTCGGGGTCGCCCTGGTCGGAGCGGTGGTCGGCTCCTTCTCCTCCTGGCTGCTGCGCCGCTTCCGGCAGGAGGGCGAGACATGAGCGGGCCCCGGGGAGCGGGTCGCTCCCCGGGGCCGTGCGCTCATGCAGCGGGCGTCACACCTGGGCGCGGCGCTCCACGATGTCCAGGATCTCGGCGATCGCCTCGTCGCGCGGGATCCCGTTCTTCTGCGACCCGTCGCGGTAGCGGAAGGAGACGGCACCGGCGGCCATGTCCTCGTCACCCGCGAGGATCATGAACGGAACCTTGGACTTCTGCGCGTTACGGATCTTCTTCTGCATCCGGTCCGACGACGAGTCCACCTCGACCCGGAGCCCCTTGGCCCGCGCCTTCTCGGCGAACTCCTGCAGATACGGCACGTGTGCGTCGCCGATCGGAATGCCGACGGCCTGCACCGGCGCGAGCCACGCCGGGAACGCGCCCGCGTAGTGCTCCAGCAGCACGCCGAAGAACCGCTCGATGGAGCCGAACAGGGCGCGGTGCAGCATGACGGGCTGCTGCTTGGAACCGTCCGCCGCGGTGTACTCCAGGCCGAACCGCTTGGGCTGGTTGAAGTCCACCTGAAGGGTCGACATCTGCCAGGACCGGCCGATCGCGTCCTTCGCCTGCACGGAGATCTTCGGGCCGTAGTACGCGGCGCCGCCCGGGTCCGGGACCAGCGGCAGGCCCTGCTTCTCGGCGGCCTGGCGCAGCGCCTCGGTGGCCTCCTCCCAGTCCTCGTCCGAGCCGATGAACTTGTCCGACTCCGGGTCGCGGGTGGACAGCTCCAGCTCGAACTCGGTCAGGCCGTAGTCGCGCAGCAGGTCGAGCACGAAGGTGAGGAGCGTGTCGAGCTCCTGGGGCATCTGCTCCTTGGTGCAGTAGATGTGCGAGTCGTCCTGGGTGAAGCCGCGCGAGCGGGTCAGGCCGTGCACGACGCCCGACTTCTCGTAGCGGTACACCGTGCCGAACTCGAAGAGGCGCAGCGGCAGTTCACGGTAGGAGCGGCCGCGCGACTTGAAGATCAGGTTGTGCATCGGGCAGTTCATCGCCTTGAGGCGGTAGTTCTGCTCGTCGAACTCGATGGCCGGGAACATGCCCTCGGAGTAGTGCGGGAGGTGCCCGGAGATCTCGAAGAGGCGCTCCTTCGAGAGATGCGGGGTGTTCACGAACTCGTAGCCGGAGACCTCGTGCCGCCTGCGCGAGTAGTCCTCCATCACCTTGCGGACGACGCCGCCCTTGGGGTGGAAGACCGCCAGGCCCGGGCCCAGCTCCTCCGGGAAGGAGAAGAGGTCCAGCTCGGCGCCGAGCTTGCGGTGGTCGCGCTTCTCGGCCTCGGCGAGGAACTCCAGATACGCCTTGAGCTCGTCCTTGGTCGGCCATGCGGTGCCGTAGATGCGCTGCAGCTGCTTGTTCTTCTCGCTGCCGCGCCAGTACGCGGCGGCCGAGCGCATCAGCTTGAACGCCGGGATGACCCGGGTGCTGGGCAGGTGCGGGCCGCGGCACAGGTCCTTCCAGCACAGCTCGCCGGTCTTGGCGTCGAGGTTGTCGTAGATGGTCAGCTGGCCGGCGCCGACCTCGGCGGAGGCGCCCTCGGCGGCGTCCGCGGCGGAGCCCTTGAGCCCGATCAGCTCCAGCTTGTACGGCTCGCTCACCAGCTCCTCGCGCGCGGCGTCGTCGCTGACCGCCCGGCGCGCGAACTTCTGCCCGCGCTTCTGGATCTCCTGCATCTTCTTCTCGATGCGCTTGAGATCGTCCGGGTGGAAGGGGCTCTCGACGTCGAAGTCGTAGTAGAAGCCGTCCTTGATGGGCGGGCCGATGCCGAGCTTCGCCTCCGGGAACAGCTCCTGCACGGCCTGCGCCATCACATGCGCGGTGGAGTGCCGCAGGATGTTCAGGCCGTCCTCGGAGGTGATCTCGACGGGCTCGACCTCGTCGCCGTCCGCGATCTCGTACGCGAGGTCCTTGAGCTCTCCGGCCACCCGCGCGGCGACGATGCTGCGCTCGCCCTGGAAGAGGTCGGCGGCCGTAGTGCCCGTGGTCACCACGCGTTCTTCCCGCTCGGAATCGCGTTGGACGGTCACACGGACGTCTGACACCGGTCTCTCCTGACTCATGTTTCTTCCACGTCAGCGATTGCTGCGCAGCCGAATCGTACCGAGCCATCCGACCCGACCGCGAAACGGTTTGCCCGCACGGATGCGGCAGCCGGTGTTCCGCGCCGCTATTCCTCGCCGCCGCACGCCTCCTCGAAGAAGTCGAGATTCTCCTGGAGCGACTTCAGCAGCCGGTCCCGCTCCGCCTCGTCGACCTGTACGGGCGTGACCTCGCAGCCCCCGGTGATCCGGCGGAACCCGCCCCGGCTCTCCAGCCGCCCGCTCACCCGAACCGGCAGCCCGACCAGATGCGCATGCCCGGCGATCCGGTAGTCCTCCTCCCCGAGCGCGACCCGCACCTGCCCCACATCCGCGCCGGCGATCACCCGCAGCCGCACCGTGCCGGGCCCGCCCGGCCGCTCCCGGCGCAGCCGGACGACCGCACCGGTCACCCGTACCGGCAGCGAGGGCTCCTCCCGTACGTACCGCTGGGCGGCCTGCTGGAGCGCGGGCAGATCGCCGGGCGAGAACTCCACCGGCTCGGGGCGGGCCGCGAACCCGACCGGGGTCCCCGCCGCGGGCGACCACTCCACCGCGATCCGGACCCCCTCCGCGTCCCGCACCAGCGCGATCAACGACTGCGCCAGCTCATGGCAGACGCCCAGCTCCACGGCGGCGTCGAAGGCCTCCATCCGGCCCGTGGCGCGCTGGTAGTCGGTGGCGTCCCGGATCGCGTGCAGCGCCCGCTGCAGCCCGGAGACGGCGCTGCGCCCGCCGTGCACCGGGACGAACGCCGTCAACCGGCTCCCGGCCGAGACCGGCCCGACCAGCACCTCGCCCAGGAACGCCTCCGCCTTGCGCTTGTGCCGGGCGCCGTAATACCCGGCCCGGGCGTAGGTGCCCAGCGCCCCGGCGATCAGCATCGAGCGGGCCGCGCCGCGCAACTGCTCCTGCGCCACCCAGTGCGCCGCCCCCGACCCGTCGTCCGGGATCTCCCGTTCCCAGCGCACCTCGTCGCCGGGCACCGCGAGCCCCACCAGCACCTCGCGGGCGGACGGTACGGCGCTCTGCGCCAGCGCCGCCAGCGCTTCGGCCAGCAGCTCCCCGCTGTCGGGGAACCGGCGGTCGTGCGGCACCAGCAGGCTGGTGCCGCCGCCGGTGCCGGGCGGCGTCCACCGGGCGTAGTGGCCGGCGGCCCCGCCCCTGCGCCGCCAGCCGTGCCGGGCCAGCAGAGCGCTGAGCACCCCGGGGTCGAGCTGCGCGGGATCCAGCAGCCGCGCGTCGTATCCATCGGTCGGCCGGTACATCAGGGTCTCCCTCCCGCCCCGACCCGCGTCATGATCTCGCAGAGCGCTCGGTCGTCGAAGATCCGCGTGGTCGGGATGCGCACAGTGGTCCTGCGCCGGCCGGTCACGGGGTGGCCGGCCAGATTGATCCAGTAGCAGCAGTGGCGCAGTTCGAGACGGTCGTGGCTCGCCCGCAGCCAGTCGTCCTGGGTCCGTGGCACCAGCATCACGACCAGGATCTTGTGCACCGAGACGGGCGTACGGGCCAGCTTCACCAGATGGTCGTTGTCGAGCGTGAAGGCGAAGGTCGGCCCGGGCGGGCGGGGGGCGGTCTGGTAGGTGCACTTGAGCTGCACCTTGATGGTGATCTCGTCGTCGACGGTGTGTCCTGGCGCGGCGTGGCTGACGTGCCAGTCGATTCCGTTGTCCGGGAAGGGCTGCGCCAGGGAGCACCCGGAGGCGGCGGCGATCGCGTGCAGATAGCCCACCTGGAGGGTCTCCATGCAGGCAGTCGTGGCGAGTCCGCCGCGCTGCGGGGTGATCCGCTGAGGCAGTAGCCCGCCCGGTTCGGGCTGCGCGATGGTCATCGCGGGTGCCTTCCGGGCCGTGCCGATCGATGCGTCTGGCTGACGGGGCGACCGCAGAGGACGACGCGGCCCGTCCATGTGGTTGTCTCCGCGTCAAGTGGCCGTCAAACAAAGGACGGTTCGAGAAGGCGGCGGGTCGGGTATCACCAGCTCGGATGACCCGCGTCGTCATCCGCCCCACGAATGCGAGGAGTTGGGATGATGCCGCCCTGGTACGACGGTCCACTGGCTTCCTTCGACACCGAGACGACGGGAATCGACGTCGAGCGGGACCGCATCGTCTCCGCGGCCCTGGTGATCCAGGAGACCCCGCGCTCCGCCCCGCGTATCACCCGCTGGCTGATCAATCCGGGCGTCGAGATACCCGAGGCGGCGACCGCGGTGCACGGCCTGACCGCCGACCATCTCGCCCTGCACGGCCGCTGGCCGGCGCCGGTGCTGGAGGAGGTCGCGCGCGCCCTGGCCGCCCAGTCGGTGGCCGGCCGGCCGCTCGTCGTGATGAACGCCCCGTTCGATCTGACCCTCCTGGACCGCGAGTTGAAGCGCCATCGCGCCAGCTCGCTCGCCACGTACCTGGGCGGGCACCCCCTGTGCGTCCTCGATCCCCGGGTGCTGGACAAGCACCTCGACCGCTACCGCAAGGGCCGCCGCACGCTGACGGATCTGTGCGCCCATTACGAGGTCGAGCTGACCGACGCCCATGAGGCGGCCGCCGACGCGCTGGCCGCGCTGCGGGTCGTACGGGCGCTGGGCAGCCGCTTCGCGGCCAGGCTGGACGGGCTGCAGCCGGGCGAGCTGCACACCCGCCAGGCGATCTGGCACGCCGCACAGGCCCGCGGACTCCAGGCGTGGTTCGACCGCAGCGGCACCCCCGAGGCGGTCGATCCCCATTGGCCGCTGCGTCCGGAACTCCCCGCGGTGGCCTGAAAGGGCCTCACCAATTCCGGGCCATTCCCCGATTGCCGGCGGTACGGCATTACCGGCGATTCTTCCTCGCGCGCCCCAACGAAAAGGACCGGGCCGTCTCTTGACGGCCCGGTCCTTGATCCCGGTGGGCGATACTGGGTTCGAACCAGTGACCTCTTCGGTGTGAACGAAGCGCTCTCCCACTGAGCTAATCGCCCGGGTGTCTGCGGGGTTTCCCTCGCGAACGAGCAGAACAATACAGGCCGCCGCGGCCTTCCATCAAATTCCTGTTCCCGGCCGCCTCACCCCCGGGCCAGCCAGGCGGCCAGCCCGCGCCGCCCGGCCCGCATCATCAGCGCGTGATTGAGCCGGAACAGCGGGCGGCCCAGCAGCGCGAGCCGACGCAGCAGCGGCTTGCAGACCTCGACGTCCTGCTCGAAGACGACCCGCGTCCCGCCGCGGCCCGGCCGGATCGTCCAGCGCACCCAGCCGCCCATGTCGCCGCGCAGCGCTATCTCCAGCACGCCCGTCCCGGGATCCCGTATCCGCTCGGTCGCCACGACCGTCAGGTCATAGGGGAGCCAGGAGCGGAACCGGACCAGCCCGCTGTGGTCGTCGATCGGCGTCACCTCGCGCACCTGCGGCCACCAGCGGGGATAGGCCTCGGCCCGTTCGAGGACGGCGTAGACGACGGCGGGTGCGGCGTTGAGCAGCCATTCGCTGCGGAAGCGGTAGCGGTGCAGTCGGCTGGACCAGTCGGGCATGATCCCAGTGTGCGCCCCTGGACGGCGCGGCGCGCCCAACAACCGCAACGGCCCGGAGACTTCGTGTCTCCGGGCCGTCTGCCGGGGTGGGCGATACTGGGTTCGAACCAGTGACCTCTTCGGTGTGAACGAAGCGCTCTCCCACTGAGCTAATCGCCCGGCGCACGGCCAACATTACCGCACGTCGGAGGGCGCTCCCGACCAATTTCGGGTCACTCGCCGACGTTCCACGGCATCGCGAAGCCGAACTTCCACACATAGACGGCGAGCAGCACGGCGATGATCACCAAGCCGATGACCGTGAGAATGATGTTGCGACGCCGCACCTTGGGGTCGAGCGCCTTCTGCGCCGCCTCGGTGACCTTCCGCCTGGTCCAGCGCAGCACCAGCTGGGCCCAAACGAATTCGGTCGCCCAGATCGCCATTCCGGCAAAGATCACCAGCCAGCCGGGGCCGGGCAGCGGCAGCATGATCACGCCGATGACCACCACCGCGAGGCCGACCACGAAGACCCCGACCTGCCAGCTCAGATGCAGCGGCCGGGACCGCTTGATGAAGTGCGGCGCCCGCGAACCGAGCGGTCGTTCGGTCGACGCGGCACCCTCATCGGCGTTTTCCGGCCCCCCGTTACTCTCCGTATCCATAAGGCCAACCTACCGGACGTGATCCGTCCGCCGGAATTACCGCCGAGGACGATCCCGCAATCCGCCGTAAGAGGTACGTGAAGCCACCCAAAACCGTCAGAGGGGTTTACAACGGCACCGTAGGTGGCATGTCGATTTCGCCGACGTGCGAATCCCCGAGCGCACACTGAGCGAAAGGCCCTGGCGCTTATGAACACCACGGTCAGCTGCGAGCTGCACCTGCGCCTCGTTGTGTCGAGCGAGTCCTCACTGCCTGTACCCGCGGGCCTGCGGTATGACACGGCCGATCCCTATGCCGTCCATGCCACCTTCCACACCGGAGCCGAGGAGACAGTGGAGTGGGTTTTCGCCCGCGACCTCCTCGCCGAGGGCCTGCACCGGCCCACGGGCACCGGAGACGTCCGCGTATGGCCGTCCCGGAGCCACGGTCAGGGTGTTGTCTGCATCGCCCTGAGCTCTCCGGAAGGCGAAGCCCTGCTGGAGGCCCCGGCGCGGGCTCTCGAATCCTTCCTCAAGAGGACCGACGCCGCCGTACCGCCCGGTACGGAACACCGGCATTTCGATCTCGACACCGAGCTCTCCCACATCCTGGCGGAGAGCTGAGACGCACCACAGCCGCCCACCGCAACTACCCGCTCACACTTGCGACCGTCCGACTCGGGGAGACGGCGCAGGACCGACAAGTTCACACGGCACACTTCGGCGCCGTCGCCGCGGACCCACCGCGGAGACGGCGCCGAGGCTTGTTCCAGGCGCTAGAGTCGGCGACCATTCGGCAACGACACCGGGGGCGGGACCCGTCCGCTCCCCACTCGGCCAGGGAGCGGAACCGTGCTGATCACCCATGACACCCGGTGCGCCCTCGACGCGGTCGTCGATCTGCTCAACACCGCTCCGGAGGGCGAGGCGCCGGGCGCTCCGGACACGCTGGCCGGTCTCGCGGCGCTCGAGGAGTTCGTGCAGCGCAACGACATCAGCGATGTGGGCGTCCTCGGGGAGGCCGACCTGGCGGCCGTACGGGCGCTGCGGGCGCGGCTGTCCCAGGTTTTCGCGGCGCAGGACGACCGCGAGGCCGCCGAGCTGCTGAATGCGCTGGTCGCCTCGGCCGGCACCACTCCGCAGCTGACCGATCACGACGGCTACAACTGGCATGTCCACTACTTCGCACCGGGCGCCTCGGTCGCCGATCATCTGGCCGCGGACGGCGGGATGGCGCTGGCCTTCATCGTCGTCGCCGGGGAGCGCGAGCGGCTGCGGCACTGCGAGGCACCGGACTGCCGGCACGCCTTCGTCGATCTCTCCCGCAACCGCTCCCGGCGCTACTGCGACAGCCGCACCTGCGGAAACCGGCTGCATGTCGCCGCGTACCGGGCCCGGCAGCGGGATGCCGCGGGCTGAGGACCCCGGCGGCCACGGGACGCCGCGCGGCGGGCCGACGGCGTGGCGCCGGCCCGCGACGGGTCACAGGATGTAAAGGTCGTGTACGGCACCGAGGAGGAGCAGGAAGCCGATGATGCCGAGGAAGAGCATCAGCGGTGGCTGGGACAGCGCGAAAAGACAGCCGCGCGTTTCGGGGGCCGGGACGTCGTCCCGGGCCAGGGCGCACTCATCGTTCATCTCGCGCGCATCATGGCGCAGATGATCGTCTTCGTGCCCCCAATATCCGCCTCAGCAGCGGGAGTTCATCAGATCCCGTGCTTTTTCAGGATCGCTTCGATGTCCGAGAAGTCATCCTTCGGTGCACCGCCCTTGCCCTTGGCCTTGGCTTTTGCGGCGGGCTTCGCGACCGGCTGAGCGGCGCCGCGACCGGTGGTGAGGGACGGCGCGGAGGCGGCCGGCGCCACCGCGTCGGATCCGGATGCCGCGGCGGCCTTGCGCTCCTTGCGGCCGCCCATTCCGCCCCTGCGGCGCTCCACCATCCTGCTGATCATGAACAGCACGACCGAGAGCGCGAGCACGCCGAATCCGGCCCAGACCGTGGGCTTGAAGACGACGTTGGTGACCCAGTCGATGACGCCCGTCATCACCAGGCCGATGGGGATCAGCGAGAACGCCGCGATGCGCGTGGCGGCCAGGAACCGCTTCCGGTAGGCCGTCAGCGCGGCGATGCACAGGCCCGCCGCCGACACCGCGGCACAGACGGTCGAGGTCAGCATCCGGTCCTCCTGCCGGTGGATGGCCGAGCGCGCGATGTGCTCCGTACCGCGTGCTCGATGTGTTCCCTTCCATCCTGCCCTCTCCCGCGCCCGAACGGACATGTTCCGCCCGGCTTCAGGGACATCTCGGGGTCGGCCTCCTCCGAAGGTGCCGGTTCGGGCTCCGGCGTACGGGCTGGAAGACTGGCCCCATGAACGACGCCACCGCCTCCGGCCCCGCCCGTCCCCCGCACCCCGTCCTCGATGTGTGGTGCGAGCTGCAGTGCCCCGACTGCCATGCCGCCCTGGACGATCTGCGGGCGCTGCGCGAGCGCTACGGCGACCGGCTGGACATCCGGCTGCGCCACTTCCCCCTGGCCAAGCACAAGCATGCCTACACCGCGGCCCAGGCCGCCGAGGAGGCCACCGAGCAGGGGCAGGGCTGGCCGTACATCGAGGCCGTGCTGGCGCGCACCGAGGAGCTCGCCAAGGGCGGCGAGAAGCTGCTGCTGAAGGTCGCCGGGGAGCTGGGGCTGGACGCCGAGGAGATGGACACCGCGCTGATCGACGGGCGGCATCTGCTGATCGTCGACGCGGACCAGGCCGAGGGCAAGGCGATCGGCGTGACCGGCACCCCGACGTATGTGATCGGCGGCGAGCGGCCGGACGGCGGCACGAGCCAGGAGGGGCTGCGCACGCGGATCGAGGAGATCGCCGACCGGCTGCTGGCCGAGCGCGAGCAGGACTGAGACGCCGGCCCCCCGCCCTCGGCTACAGGACCCGCTTCCACAGCTCGTACCCGGTGGGCCGGTAGCCCAGCGAGCCGTACAGCCCGAGCGCGGGGGCGTTGTCCGCGTACACATTGAGCCCCAGCACCGGCCGGCCCGCCGCGAGGCAGACGCGCTCGGCGACGAGCATCAGCGTGCGGCCGTGGCCCCTGCCGCGGTGCCCGGGGTCCACCGTCACGTCGACGACATAGCCACCGGGATGCCCGGGGATCTCCACCGCCAGCCACAAGGTGCCGACGTCCGCCCCGTGGCGCGAAAGAATCCGCAACGCGTGGCCCTGCGTCTGCGCGCCGTCCGGCAGCATCGCGGCGTGCCCGTCGTACGACGCCCGCTCGGCCCGCTCCCGGGGCACGCCCAGGCTCGTCTGCACCCGGATGTGCTCGGCGATCGCCGCGTCGCGCCAGGCCGGGTACTCCGCCGCGCTCATCCGGCGCTCATGGCTGCCTTCGGGAAGCTCGGGCGGCACGTCCAGCGCCTTGGTCATCCTGCGGCTGCGCTCGGTGTAGCCCAGGGCGGCGGCCAGGCGTACGGCGGCCTCCGCGTCGGCCGGGACGGTCACCTCGATCTGCTTGCAGCCCCACCCGCGCAGCACTTCCTCGGCGGCCAGCGCGGCGACGGTGGCGCGGCCGCGGTGCCGGTCCGGCCGGTCGATGTCCAGCGCCTCGATCCGGCCGGCGACCGGCCCGAACCGGGCATCGGTGGCCAGCCGGATCCCGCCGACGCGGCGGCTGTTGACACAGACGTCGTAGGAACGGGCCCGGCCCCCGTCGTCATGGCGTTCTTCGGCTCCCGCGGGGCGCAGCGTAGTGGTCACGGGGACTTCCTACCCTGCCGCGCACCACGCATCACCCGGACCGCACCCGGCGGCCGCCGGGGCCTTACCGGGGGTCGAAGTCCGCGGCCGCCTGCTCGTCGAAGATCCGCATGGCCTCGGCCGTCACCGGGCCCGGACCGTCGGCCAGTTGGCGGCCGTCGATGCGGGTCACGGCCTGGACATCGCGCAAGGTGGAGGTCAGGAAGATCTCCTCGGCCCGCTCGAGGGCGTCCAGCGGCAGATCGGTCTCCTTGGCGCCCGCCCAGGTGACGGTCAGGGCGCGGGTGATGCCGGCCAGGCAGCCGGAGTGCAGCGGCGGGGTGTGCAGCTCGCCGTCCAGGACGACGAAGACATTGGAGCCGGTGCCCTCGCACAGCGCGCCGACCGTGTTGGCGAAGAGCGCCTCGGAGGCGCCCAGTTCGCGGGCTCGGGCCAGCGCGACGACGTTCTCGCCGTACGAGGTGGTCTTCAGACCGCTGAGCGCGCCGCGTTCGTTACGGGTCCAGGGGACGGTGACGGCGGCGGTGGTGTCGGGGCGGCGGTGGGCCTCGGAGGCCGCGATGACCAGCGTGGTGCCGCTGTCGCCGCGGTCCGAGCCGAGCGGGGAGAGGCCACCGGTGTAGGTGATCCGCAGCCGGCCCAGCGCCATCGGGTTGGCGTCCAGGACGGCCGCGCAGCCGTGCCGCACCTCGTCGAGGTCGGGTTCGGGCAGGCCGAGCCCGCGGGCGGAGGTGGCCAGGCGCTCGAGGTGACGGGTGAGGGCGAAGGCGCGTCCTCGGTCGGCCTTGATGGTCTCGAAGACCCCGTCGCCGACCGTCAGCCCGTGGTCGAAGACCGAGATCCGGGCGCCGTCGGCGTCCTGCAGTCCCCCGTCGAGCCAGATCTTCATCGTCGCTTTCCTCCGCTCACTTCGTGCACGCCCGACGCTACCGCGAGCAGTCGGCTCGCCTTCAGTTCGGTCTCCGCCCACTCCCGCTCCGGGTCGGAGTCCCAGATGATCCCGGCGCCGGCACCGAACCGCAGGAGGGGCCCGCCGGGCGCGGCGCGGTCGATCCAGAACGTGCGGATGCCGACGTTGAGCTCGCCGGTGCGGCGGTCGGCATCGACCCAGCCGATGCCGCCGCAGTACGGGCCGCGGGGTGCGGTCTCCAGCTCGTCGATGATCCGCAGCGCACTGGACTTGGGGGCGCCGGTGACCGAGCCGGGCGGGAAGGTGGCGGCCAGCAGATCCGCCCAGGCCGTCTTCTCGTGGGCCTCGGCCAGTTCGCCGCGCACCGTGGAGACCAGGTGGACGAGGCCGGGGTGCGGCTCGACGGCGCACAGTGCCGGGACGGTCACCGTGCCGGTGGCACAGACCCGGCCGAGATCGTTGCGGACCAGGTCCACGATCATCACGTTCTCCGCGCGGTCCTTCCCGGACAGGTCCTCGGCCGTCCGGCCGGTCCCCTTTATGGGCCCGGACTCGACCGTACGGCCGTCGCGGCGCAGGAACAGCTCCGGTGAGGCGGAGGCGACCTCGACGCCGTGCGCGGGCAGCCGGATCGTGCCCGCGTACGGGGCGGGGTTGCCGCGGGCCAGCACCGCGGAGAGCGCGTCCACGTCGCTGCGGGCGGGATCGGGCAGCGGAGCGGACAGCACCCGGCAGAGGTTCACCTGGTAGACCTCGCCCGCCGCGATGTATTCACGGACCCGCCGCACGCCGGCGGTATAGGCGTCGCGGTCCATGGAACTCCCCCAGTCCTCGCGCGCGGGGCCGGTCCAGCCGTCGGGGGCGGGCCCGTCGGCGGCGGTGGCGGGGCGGACGTCGCCGAAGCGGGCGCAGACCACATCCCCTTCGAAGCCGGCCACCACGGCCCACCAGCCTTCGGAGTCCAGGGCCGCGGGATCGGTGGTGACATCGCGCAGGTCGGTGGCTATCAGGCCGTCGAAGCGGGCCAAGGGAGGGAAGTCGCGCACGTCACCGAGTCTATGGCGGGGGCCCGACCACCGCCTTGGCCGAGTGAGCAGCGCAGCACGCTGCACAAACGCGTTTTTGTACTGGCCCCGGAATCCGCTAGAGTTCAACACGTCGCCGGGACGCAGCAACGCCCCGGAGGCCAAGTAGCTCCCGGACGTAGTCTGGGAGAGACACCTGCGGACGTAGCTCAGTTGGTAGAGCACCACCTTGCCAAGGTGGATGTCGCGAGTTCGAGTCTCGTCGTCCGCTCGATGTGGGGGATCTTCCCGAACCCCCTCACTCCTGGTGGAGTGGCCGAGAGGCGAGGCAACGGCCTGCAAAGCCGTCTACACGGGTTCAAATCCCGTCTCCACCTCCAAGGACGATTAGCTCAGCGGGAGAGCGCTTCCCTGACACGGAAGAGGTCACTGGTTCAATCCCAGTATCGTCCACTGGTCCGGTTCCACCGGGCCCCGCGCGATTAGCTCAGCGGGAGAGCGCTTCCCTGACACGGAAGAGGTCACTGGTTCAATCCCAGTATCGCGCACGCAGTGCCCCGCGGCCCCCGGCCGCGGTCCCGAGGACGATTAGCTCAGCGGGAGAGCGCTTCCCTGACACGGAAGAGGTCACTGGTTCAATCCCAGTATCGTCCACATCTGAGCCGTAGGGCCGGAGCGATCGCTCCGGCCCTACGGTGTTTTTCCGTCGTTCAGGCGGTCATCGGTCAGGACGAGAACAGCATGTGGCCGAAGCTGCGGTGATGGCCGTGGTGCCCGTGGTGACCATGGTGGCCCTGGTGCGGGGCGCCCCAGGCCGGGGCGGCCGGGTAGGCCTGCGGGGCGGGCGGCGGCGGGGCCTGCTGGGCCCACTGCGCCTCGAGGCGGGTCAGCGACTCCAGCTCGCCGTAGTCCAGGAAGACCCCCCGGCAGCCGGCGCACTGCTCGATCTGGACGCCATTGCGGTTGTACGTATGCATCGGTGCATGGCACTTGGGGCACTGCATCGTCGGCTCAACTCCCGTCATCGACTGCCGCTCACTGCGGCACCGCCGGAACGGCCTCCCGGCGATGAGGGGTTCACCCTACGTCGGGACCGGCGGGTGCCAACTGGCGCGGCAGGGACATCATCCGGGCGCAGGCGTCGACGACCGCGGTCTCGATCTCGTCCAGGGGGCGGGATGCGGTGGCTGCCTTGGCGACGGCAAGTGCGGCGGTCTGGACGGTCAGGGCGCGGGCGGGGATCTCCAGGCCGGGCCAGGGGTCGCCGTCGGGGCGTACGGCGCGGCCGCCGGCGGCGCGATAGGCGGCCAGGAAGCGGGACCAGAGGGCGGGGGCGAGCAGGCCCGTGGCGAACCAGGCGGCAGGGCGGGCCAGGTCCCAGGCTCCGTCGCCCGGGCCCAGGTCGTCGATGTCGATCAGGAGCCAGGGGCCGTCGGGGGCCGGGTGGCGGACGAGCTGGCCCAGGTGCAGGTCGCCGTGGCAGAGGAGGTCCGTACGGGGCGGCGGGGCGGCGGCGCGGGCCCAGGGCGGGAGGAGGGCCCAGGCGCGTTCGACGGCGGCGGCGGCCGCGGGAAGGGGCGCGGGACGGGCACCGGGGGCGAGCGCGGTACGCATACGGGTCAGGGCGCGGGCGGCCTTGGCGGGGCCGCGCATCGGCGCGAGGGCGCCGGGAAGTTGGCGGACGTCCACGGAGTGCAGGCGGGCCAGCAGGCGGGCGGCGTCTTCCCAGGGCGCGGCGTCCGGGTCGTCCGGCGGGACGGGGCTGCCGTAGGGCCAGCGGGTCAGGGCGCGGCCGTCGTCGGTGAGGGTGAGGAAGCCGTCGGGCGCGGTGACCGGGAGCGGGGGCAGCAGGATGCCGTGCAGGAGGGGGTGCGCGGCGATACGGAGCCGGGCGGACAGGTCGTGCGGGTCGCAGTCGCAGGCGTGGGCCTTGGCGACGGTGCGGCCGCTGCGGACGACCGTGCCGTCGGGGCGGTCGGCGAGCACCTCGGAGGCGGCCCCCGGTGTGGTCGGCGCCGCGAGGGTGGTGAGACGGCGCAGCAGCGCTGCGGTGGTGGTCATGGTGCCCCCGGGTCCTGCGAGCCGTGCGTGCTGCGCCGGTTGTGCGCGTGGTGCGGTCGGGCCGTACGGCGCCCGGCCTGGGATCGTACGCGCGGTGCGGGACCGTGCGGGCGGCGGCTGCCCGGGGAAACTCGATGGCCGGGCATCTCCCCAGATGCCCGGCCATTCGTGCCGTCCGCCGCACCCCCGTCCCCACGGGGTTTCGGCCGGAGGTCCCCCGTCCCGGGCCGCTCTCCCGGGACCGGGGCGCCGCTCAGCGCCCCAGCATTCCGGCCACGGACGACGCCTGTGTGACGACGGCTTCCCAGCCGCCGAAGACCACGGTCAGGAGTATCGCCAGCGGCACCACCATGGCCACGGCGACCAGCGGGTGGCGGGTACCGGAAGGTCGACCGTCGGCCGTCCGTCCTGAGGTCTCCGCCATCGCACCGCTCCTGTCGTGTTGGGGCGGCGGGCGTCTGACCTCGGGGGACGAGTGCTGCGCCCGCCGCTTGGAGACCACAGTAGGCAAGCGCCGGACGCCGGGCATCATGCCGTCGTACCGCTTTCCTGGCCTCCAAGAGGATGACGGGAAGGCGCCCGGCGTACTCCCCTGGGTGGAGAGAGCGGGGCCAGGACCTGGGGACATCCCCGAGAGGACGCGCGGACCGAGACGTACGCGCCACCGGATGTGCGACGAGAGCGAGGACCCTGCCCGCCAGGAGTCCGGCCGTACGCACCACCGGGCCCGCCCGGGTGACTTCGCTCACTTCGACCGCTCCCCTGTGGAGTGCCGTCCCCACCCTGCGCTCCGCTCCACTCGCCGCCACGTCGTACGCCGTGGTGGTGTCTTCGGCATTCACGGCTCTCTCCCCCCGATCATCTTTCGTCGCGTCAAAACCCCTTTTATGACGGATCATTGGGATCTCGCACGGGAAGTCGGGCCGCACGGCGGCCGGTTCCGTCCCGCTCTTCGAGGATGGCACCCGCCACTGACAATCCGGTCGCCGACGCATGCGCGGCCTCTCAGCACAGCGAGCCGTCAATCCGTAAGCTGTGCCACGTCAGACGGTTGGCAGCGGAGGGGACTCCCCACCGCAGGTAGGGGACGGACATGGCGATGATGCGGCTCCGACGCGAGGACCCGCGTGTCGTCGGGACGTTCCGGCTGCACCGCCGGCTCGGCGCGGGCGGGATGGGCGTGGTCTATCTCGGCTCGGACAAGCGCGGGCAGCGGGTGGCGCTGAAGGTGATCCGGCCGGATCTGGCGGAGGATCAGGAGTTCCGTTCGCGGTTCGCGCGCGAGGTGTCGGCGGCCCGGCGGATCCGCGGCGGCTGTACGGCCCGCCTGGTTGCGGCCGATCTGGACGCGGACCGCCCCTGGTTCGCCACGCAGTACGTCCCCGGGCCCTCGCTGCACGACAAGGTCAACGAGGAAGGGCCGCTCTCCCCGGCACAGGTCGCCTCCATCGGCGCGGCGCTGTCCGAGGGCCTGCTGGCCGTCCATGACGCGGGCGTGGTGCACCGCGATCTGAAGCCGTCGAACATCCTGCTGTCGCCCAAGGGGCCGCGGATCATCGACTTCGGTATCGCCTGGGCCACCGGCGCCAGCACCCTGACGCATGTCGGTACGGCCGTGGGCTCGCCCGGCTTTCTGGCGCCGGAGCAGGTGCGCGGCGCCGCGGTGACGCCGGCGACCGACATCTTTGCGCTCGGTGCCACCCTCGCCTACGCCTGCACCGCGGACTCGCCCTTCGGGCAGGGGAGTTCGGAGGTCATGCTCTACCGGGTCGTCCACGAGGAGGCGCAGCTGGCCGGGGTGCCGGACGCGCTGGCGCCGCTGCTGGCGACGTGTCTGGCCAAGGACCCGGCGGACCGCCCGAGCACGCTGTCGCTGTCGCTGCGGCTCAAGGAGATCGCGGCCCGCGAGGCGCACGGTCTGTCGGACGATCCCGTGGACAGCGGGGCGGGCTGGGAACGCCCGGAGCGCCGTCCGCAGGCTCGGCCGACGGGGCAGCGCGCGGAGGAGTACGCACGGCAGCGCACCGAGCGGCGGACGGCGGGCACTCCCCCGCCGCGGCCGCACGCCTCTCGGCCTCCGGCGCCGCGCGAGGCGACCTCCCGGTCGTCCGGCCCGGGGCCGGCATCGGGCACGAAGGGCACGAACCCGCGGACCGGCGGTCGCACTGCGGGACGGGTCCCGGCGCCGCGGCCCACGGGGCGAAACGGTTCGCGTACCCCGGTCCGTACGGGACCGGGCGGGCGACGCCCGGGACCGGACCGCAGGCTGCTGCGGCAGCGGGTCATCGTGTTCGTGGTGGTGACGCTGCTGGTGGCGCTCGGCATCGCGGCGGCGCAGGGCTGCCAGGGCCCGGCCCGCGGGCTGGGCTGGGAGCGTCCGGCGCCGGTCTCGTCGTACTGGAGCGCGGGCGCGTCCTAGGGCTGCGCGCTCAGGGGGCGGGCGAACAGATCCCGTAGGGGTTGTATGCGCCCCCTGCACAGCAAGGCCACTTCCTCCCACCACCTCCCGATGCCATGACCTCCATTGAAGATCTCTTCGCCGGCGCATACGGCGAGGCAGCGGATCCCCTCGACTGGGATCCGCTGCGCGAGCCCGACGCCCTGCAAGAGGTCGGCCTCCTCGGCTGCAGGGTGTGTCCCCTCACCGGCCGTGCCGGGCTGCTCCTAGTCATGTCGATCCCGGCCGTCGACGGCCGGGAAGGAATGGCGGATGGACATCGGCCTCTGCCCGGACGGTGAGCTGTCCGTCGTCGGCAAGGGAGCGGACTTCCACCTCCTGGAGGTCGCAGCGCTCCCGGACGCTCCGCCGCTGTTCACGGACCGCCATCTGGGCGAGGTCCGCCAAGGCCTTCCGTGGTGGGATTCCGAGTGCGCTGTGCTGCAGTCGTCCACCACGGGCAGCGCCTGACCTACCGGAGCGTTTGTCGCCGGTTTCCGGCGGCATGGGGTGATGCGACCGGCTCGTTCATCCGGCAGATCCACCGAACGGCCATTGCCGTGTGTGGGTTCCGGCAGGCGTTCTCAGAGCCTCGTCGCGTAGAAGGCGACGGCGGAGGCCGCGGCGACGTTGAGGGAGTCCACTCCCGCGGCCATCGGGATCCGCACCCATTCGTCGGCCGCGCGGAGGGCGTCGACCGACAGGCCGTCGCCTTCGGTGCCGAGCATGAGTGCCAGCTTCTCGTACCGGCGGGCGGCCAGTTCGTCGACCGTGATCGACTTCTCGCCGAGGCACAGGGCGGCCGTCACGAAGCCGTGCCGGCGGAAGAGCTCGATGTCCTGCGGCCACGAGGTCAGCCGGGTCCAGGGGACGTGGAAGACGGCGCCCATCGACACCTTCACGGCCCGCCGGTAGAGGGGGTCGGCGCAGCGCGGCGTGAGGAACACGGCGTCCACGCCCAGAGCGGCTGCGTTGCGGAAGGCAGCGCCCAGATTCGCGTGATCGACGATGTCCTCGAAGAGGGCGACGCGCCGACCCGCGCCCTTGGGGAGACCCGACGGCGACACGGCGCCGGTGTCGGTGTGGTCGTCGACGGCTTCCGTGGCCGCGGTGCGGCCCTGACCGGCGAGGAGTTCGGCGGGTGCGGGCAGGGGTTTGCGCTGCATGGAGGCCAGGGCACCGCGGTGGACGTGATAGCCCGTCACCCGCTCGGCGAGGTCGGGGCTGACGGCGTAGACCGGGGCCGGGACCTCGTCGATGACATCGCGCATGACGTCGACCCACTTGGCCGAGAGCAGCATGGAGCGCATCTCGTATCCGGCGTGCCTGGCGCGCCGGATGACCTTCTCGCCCTCGGCGATGAACAGCCCCTCGGCGGGTTCGCGCCGGCGCCGCAGCTCGACGTCGGTCAGGCCGGTGTAGTCGGCCAGCCGCGGGTCGTCCGGGTCGTCGACGGTGATGATTTCTGCCACGGAGAGATAGTGCCTTGTCGGTGTCGAGGTTCCCAGAGCGGGGAGGGGGTCGGTCACCCGGGGTTATGGCGTGTTACGCGGGATCGGCTGAGGTGGGGGTGGTGCCCGGGGTGGGGGTGCCCACGGTGACGACGTCGCCGATGACGATGACCGCGGGGGGACGGACGCCCTCGGCCCGCACCGTCTCGCCCAGGGTGGCCAGGGTGGCGTCGACGCGGCGCTGGGTGGCGGTGGTGCCCTCCTGGATGACGGCCGCGGGGGTGTCGGCGGGGCGGCCGTGCTCGATGAGCTTGGCGGCGATGGCGCCGCTGTTCTCCACGCCCATCAGGACGACGAGGGTGCCGCGCAGCCTGGCCAGCGACGGCCAGTCGACCAGGGAGCGCGCGTCGTCGGGGGCGACATGGCCGCTGACGACGGTGAATTCGTGGGCGACCCCGCGGTGGGTGACCGGGATGCCGGCGGCGCCGGGGACCGAGATGGTGCTGGAGATGCCGGGGACGACCGTGCAGGGGATGCCGGCCTCGGCGAGCGCCTGGGCCTCTTCCATGCCGCGGCCGAAGACGAACGGGTCGCCGCCCTTGAGGCGGACCACGGCCTTGCCCGCCTTGGCGTGCTCGATCAGGGCGTTGTTGATCGCTTCCTGGGCCATGAAGCGGCCGTACGGAATCTTCGCGGCGTCGATGACCTCGACGTGCGGGGGGAGCTCGGCGAGCAGGTCGCGGGGGCCGAGGCGGTCGGCGATCACCACGTCGGCCTCGGCGAGCAGGCGGCGGCCGCGGACGGTGATCAGGTCGGGGTCGCCGGGGCCGCCGCCCACCAGGGCCACGCCGGGGGTGTGCGGGCGGCGGTGGTGCGGGGCGGCGAGGCTGCCGTCGCGCAGGCCCTCGACGATGGCGTCGCGTACGGCGGCCGAGCGGCGCGGGTCCTGGCCGGTCAGGACCGCGACGGTGACGCCCTCGCTGCGGCCGGTGGCCGGGGTCCAGGCGGTGGCGGCCGCGGCGTCGTCGGAGCGTACGCACCACACCCGGCGGCGCTCGGCCTCCTGGGAGGCGGCGGCGTTGGCCTCGGGGTCGTCGGTGGAGATCAGCGCGTACCAGGCCTCGGCGAGGTCGCCGTCCCGGTAGCGGCGGCGCTCCCAGCGGATCTCGCCGGTATCGGCCATCGCCTCGACGGAGGGGGTGGCGGACGGGGAGATCAGCAGGACGTCGGCGCCCGCGGCGACCAGCGAGGGGAGCCGGCGCTGGGCGACCTGGCCGGCCCCGAGGACGACCACGCGGCGGCCGGACAGCCGCAGTCCGACGGGGTAGGCGGCGTGTTCGGCGACGTGCTCAGCCATGGTGATACGGCTCCTTGTGCGGGTGGTGCGAGGTCGACGACCGGCTCAGTCGCTGCGGCTCTGGAGCGGCTGGGGAGGGTGGTACGGCGCGGGACACCGGGTGAGGGGTAGTGCCCCGGCCCACAGCCTATGGGGCTGTGGGCCGGGGGTCATGCGGGGGCGGCCGGTCCCGGCCGCGGCCGGTCAGCTCTTCTCCGTCACTCCGGCGGAGTCGAACGTGGCAACCTCGTGCATGGCGCGGGCGGCGCTCTGCACCACCGGCAGCGCGAGCAGGGCGCCGGTGCCCTCGCCGAGGCGCAGGTCCAGGTCGACCAGCGGGCGCAGGCCGAGCTTGGTCAGCGCCGCGACATGTCCGGGCTCGGCGCTGCGGTGACCGGCGATGCAGGCGGCCAGCGCCTCGGGCGCGATGGCGCGGGCCACCAGGGCGGCGGCGCCGGCGCTGACGCCGTCGAGGATCACCGGCGTACGCAGCGAGGCGCCGCCGAGGATCAGGCCGACGAGGGCGGCGTGCTCCAGGCCGCCGACCGCGGTGAGGACGCCGATGGGGTCGGCGGGGTCGGGCTGGTGGAGTTCCAGGGCGCGCCGGACGACGTCGACCTTGCGGGCGTGCGTCTCGTCGTTGATGCCCGTGCCGCGGCCGGTGACCTCGACCGGGTCGGCGCCGGTGTAGACGGAGATCAGGGCGGCCGAGGTGGTGGTGTTGGCGATGCCCATCTCGCCGGTCAGCAGCGCCTTGTTGCCGGCCGCGACGAGGTCACGGGCGGTCTCGATGCCGACCTCTATCGCCTTGTACGCCTCCTCCTGGGTCATCGCCGGGCCCGCGGTGAAGTCGGCGGTACCGGCCCGCACCTTGCGCGGCAGCAGACCCGGGGTGGTGGGGAGTTCGCCCGCCACGCCGACGTCCACGACGCACACCTCGGCGCCGACCTGGTTGGCGAAGGCGTTGCAGACCGCGCCGCCGCCCAGGAAGTTGGCGACCATCTGGCCGGTGACCTCCTGGGGCCAGGGGGTCACGCCCTGGGCGTGCACGCCGTGGTCACCGGCGAAGATCGCGACGGCGGCCGGCTCCGGGATGGGCGGCGGGCACTTGCGGGACAGTCCGCACAGCTGCGCGGAGATGATCTCCAGCATGCCCAGCGCCCCGGCGGGCTTGGTCATCCGCTTCTGCCGTTCCCAGGCCTCGCCGAGCGCCTTGGCGTCCAGCGGGCGGATGCCCTGGAGCGTCTCCTGGAGGAGGTCGTGCGGGTCCTCGCCGGGCAGCGCGCGGCGGCCGTAGGTCTCCTCGTGGACGACCCAGGACAGCGGGCGGCGCTTGGACCAGCCGGCCTGCAGCAGCTCGGGCTCGTCGGGGAACTCGTCGACGTAGCCGACGCACAGGTAGGCGACGACTTCGAGGTGCTCGGGCAGGCCCAGTTCGCGGACCATCTCCCGCTCGTCGAAGAAGCTGACCCAGCCGACGCCCAGGCCCTCGGCGCGGGCGGCGAGCCAGAGGTTCTCGACGGCGAGCGCCGAGGAGTACGGGGCCATCTGCGGCTGGGTGTGCCGGCCGAGGGTGTGGCGGCCGCCGCGGGTCGGGTCGGCGGTGACGACGATGTTCACCGGCGTCTCGAGGATCGCCTCGATCTTCAGCTCGCGGAACTGCTTGGCGCGGGCCTTGGGCAGCGACTTGGCGTAGGCGTCGCGCTGCGCCGTCGCGAGCTGGTGCATCCGCTCGCGGGTCTCGTCGGAGCGGATGACGACGAAGTCCCAGGGCTGGGAGTGGCCGACGCTGGGGGCGGTGTGGGCCGCCTCCAGGACGCGCAGCAGCACGTCGTTGGGGATCGGGTCGCTGCGGAAGCCGTTGCGGATGTCGCGGCGTTCGCGGATCACGCGGTGGACGGCGGCGCGCTCGGAGTCGTCGTATCCGGCGGCGGGGGCACTCTGGGCGGCGGCCGGGGCGGCGTCGTCGCCGTCGGCCGCCTCGGCGGTGGCCTGCGGGCCGGAGGGGTCCGCTTCCTGGAGCTGCTCGTCGTCGTGGCCCTCGCCGAGCTGGACGAGTTCGGCGGCGTCCTGCTGGTGGGGGCGGTCCTCGGCGTCGGCGTCGGCGTCGGCGTCGGCCGGGGCGACGACCGGGGCGTCGGCCGGAACCGGCTCGGTGGTTGCCTGGGCCGGGATGTGGACGGCGGCGGGCTGCGGTTCGGCGGCGGGCTCGGTGAGCTCGACGGCCTCGGCCTGCTCCGCGGCTGCGGCGTCGGGCTCCGGCGCCTCGCCGGGGGCGTCGTCGGCAAGCTGCTCGGCGACGGGCTCGGCGGGGGTCTCCGCCGGGGCCTCGGCGGCGAGTGCGGCGGGGGTTTCCCGGCCCTCGGCCTGTCCGTCGGCCGGGGTCTCCTCGGCCTCGGCGGGCCGCGGGAGTTCGGCGTCCGGGAGCGGCGCCTCGGGCTGCTCCGGGGCGGGCTCGTCCAGGGGCGCGCTGTGTTCCGGGGCGGGCAGGGCGATGGGGCCCTGCACCGTGGCGTCGGGCACCGGCGCGGCCTCGGGCACCTGGGGCGCCTCGGGCCCGGGTTCGGCCGCCTCGACGGCCTGCGGCGGCTCGACGGCCTGCGGGGTCCGGTCCGCGTCGGCGGCGTCCGCGTCGGTCACGGTCGCGGCGTCGGCTGCCGCGGCGACCGGCTGCGCCGCCACCGGGGTTTCGGTCGCTGCCTCCTGACCGGCGTCCGCGAACTCGGCGGCTTCGACGGGCGCGGCGGCGCGAACCGCGGCGGCCGCGGCCTCGGCGGCCTGCCCCTGGTCCTCCTGCACCGGCTGTTCGGCCGGCTCCCCGGCCTCGTGCGGCTCCTCGGCGGGCGCCTCGGCCTGCGGCACCTGCTCCGGGGCCGGGGGCGCCTCGACGTCGGGTGCCGGGGCATCGGCTGCCGCCGTGTCGGCCACAAAACCGTCGGCTGCCGGCACCTCGTCCTGCGACGCCACCTGGACCGCGTCGGCCGGAACATCGGCCGCGGCATCGGCAGCCGCGACCTCCTCGACCACCGCGTCCGCGACGGCCGCCGCCTCCGGAGCCTGGCCTTCCGGCAGCGGCATCGGCTGCGCCGGCGGCTGTTCGGCGGGCAGCACGGCGTCCTGCGGGGCCGGTTCGGCCGCCACCGGGGCGACCGTCTCGGCGGGCATTCCGGCGGGCGGGACCGCGGCCGCCTGTGCCGAGGTCTCGCTCCACGGCGGCATCTGCGAGGGGATCTCGCCCAGCTGCGGGCCGGGCAGCGGGCCCTGGCCGGCGGCCCCGTACGACTGTTCGGCATAGAGCTGGCCGTCGTAGGGCTGTTCACCGTACGGCGGCATCGCGACCGGCTGCTCCGGCTGCGCCGCCACGCCCGGCTGTCCGGCGGGCGGCTGGACGGCGGCCTGCTCGGCCGCCACCGGCTGCTCCCCGGCGAAGGCCGCGGAAGGCTCGCCGGGCGCGGCCGCCTGGGCATCGAGGTACTCGGGCTCGGTGGTCGGCGGCCCGGCGTGCCGGCCGGGCATCTGGGAGGGTGCGTCCGCGGGGCCGCGGTCGGCGAGCGAACGGACCACGCCGCCGGTCGGGTCCGGGACGGGCGGGCCCATGTGCAGCGGCCGGCGTGCGGGCGCGGCCTGCGCGGTCGCCTGCATCCGCTCCTGCTGCGGTGCCGCGGGCTGCGGGATGCGCACGGCGCTGAGGTCGACCGCGCCGGAGTCCCGGCCGCCGCTCTCGTGGTCGCCGGCCTGCGCGGGCAGCTGCGTGCTCTGGCCGGGTGCGGCCTGCTGCGGCATCGGCTGCGCCTGCTGCTCGCTCCAGGCGCCCTGGGCGCCCGGCATCAGCAGCAGATCGTCGTCCTCGACGCCATTGGCCGGCTCGAGGTAGGAGTACGCGTCCGCCTGCGGGACCGTGCCTGGCTGCTGCGTCGGTCCGGCGTCGGCAGGGGAGGGAACGGCCGCCGGCTGCGGCTGCCCGGGATGCCCGCCTGCGTTCTCCGGCTGTCCCTCGCCCGGGACCTGGCCGGTGTCGGTCATGCGTACCCCTCGCCCATGTGCTAGTGCTCCTTCCAACCGCTCGTGCGACGCGCTCGACCGGGGCGCGCCGACGCCCCGATAGCGAGAACGAGCGAGCGCGCCGCGCGGCACGTCCGCCCTCTAGTGCTTCATTTTCCGCCAAAACCACGGCAATTTCCGGATTTTGACGTACTCACCCGAACGCGGAACAGCGGCGCAACGATCCGCCAGCCTACCTCCCACGGCTTGCCTTCCAGGTCATGGGTGAGGAACGCGATACCCGCTGAGCAGAAAGACCACCGAACGTTCACGTTCGACCCAGGCCGTGGTGTCCAGGTCGACGGACTGCAGCAACGCGCACTCGACTTGGTAGCCGCCGTCGGCCAGCGCCCTGCCGAGCGCTTCGGCCTCGTCGCGGGTGGCGGCGTGGGTGACGATGCGTTCGGGGCGGCGGTCCGCGCAGGCGGTGACGACGGCCGCTCCCCCGCCGCCGATGCGCACCACGTCCGGTTCGGGGAGGTCCTCCAGGACCCCCGGCGCGCGGCCCTGGACGACCTGGAGTTGCACGCCGTGGCGGCGGGCGACGGCGGCGGCGCGCTCGCAGGCGTCGGGCGCGGCGTCCACGGCGATGACGGCGGCGCCGAACCGCGCGGCCTCCACCGCGGCCGCGCCGCTGCCCGTGCCGATGTCCCAGACCAGGTCGCCCACCCGGGGCCCGAGGCGGGCCAGTTGGGCGGTGCGCAGCTGGCTGGACTCCCCCTCGTCGAGGGCGCCGCCGTAGGCGCCGTCCGGGAGTCCCCAGCCGCGCGGTCCGGTCGGGTGGCCGACCTCGTGGGCGGCGATCCAGCCGGTGCCCTGGGCGGCGGCGCCGCCGGGTGAGCCGCCGATGACGATGACGACGTTGGGGTCGCGCCAGACATGGTCGGCGACCTTGTCGGATGTGAGGACCGTCACCCGTTCCCGGTCGGTGCCCAGTTCCTCGCAGATGACGAAGGTGCGGTGGACGCCGCCGAGCAGCAGGGCGAGTTCGGCGGGGCCGGCGCCGGGTGAGGTGAGGACGGCGACCTTGGTGTGGGCGCGGCAGACGTTGACGGCGCGGCGCAGGTCGCGGCTGTGGGCGACGACGATCTGGGCGTCGTCCCAGGGCATGCCGGCCCGGGCGAAGGCGGCGGCGACGGAGGAGACGGCGGGCACCACTTCGACCTCGAGGCCGTGCTCGGGGGCGCGGAGGGTGCGGACGACGCCGAAGAAGCCGGGGTCGCCGTCGGCGAGGACGACGGCGGTGCCGCGGTGCTGGGCGATCCGGCGGGCGGCGAGGCCGACGCTGCCGAGGCGGATGCGCTCGGCGTTCGGCGGGACTTCGGGCAGTGCGAGGTGGTGGGCGGCGCCGGCCACCAGCGTCGCGGCGCCGAGGGCGGAGCGGGCGGGGGCGGTCAGCGCGGAGCCGTCCCATCCGATCACCGTGACCCGGTCGGCCATGCTCGTCAGTCTCCTGGGGCTGCTGGGGGTACGCGGGCGGGGCGGCGGGGGTGCCGGGCCGTGGTGTGCTCCCCGCTGGTGGCGAGGGGTGCGGCAGGCCGAGAGTACCCCGAGCGATACGTACCTTTGTGTGGGTGTGGGGTCAGTTCCACTCGGGGTACGCGAATCCGTTGGCGTCCGCCATCCGGCCGGGGAGCCCTTCGAGGTCCTCGGGCAGCAGGCTCCACACGATCATGTCCGTGCGGATGTCCGTCCAGCCGCCGTCCTCCGTGCGGCTGCGGGCTATCGAGGCGTTGCGCAGCACTCCCTCGCTGATGCAGCCGATCTTCTGGGCGACCTGCTGGGAGGCGGTGTTGCCGGCGGCGGTGCGCAGCTCCAGGCGTTCGAACTTCTCGTCCTGGAAGAGCCACTGGGCGGTGGCGAGGGTGGCTTCGGAGGCGTAGCCCTCGCCGCGGGCCCAGGAGGCGACGATGTACGAGATCTCGCTGGAGCGCACCCGCCAGTTGGTGTTGCCCAGTTGGACGATGCCGACCAGGCGCTGGGTGAGGAACTCGGTGACGGCGAAGTCGATGCCGCGGCCGGCGGTGCGTTCGGCGGGCGCGTACTCGGTGACCCAGTGGCGGGCGTTGGCCTCGGTGTAGGGCTGGGGTATCGCGGTCCAGGCCGCGACCAGCTCGTCGTTCATCATCTCGGTCAGGGCGGGGATGTCGTCCTCGTCGAGGGGGCGCAGCACCAACCGTTCCGTGCTGATGGAGATGTCCGGAAAGGTGGATGTCATGCCGCTGCTCCCACGCCGTTGACCGAAGGTGCTCCGGGACGTCGCGGAGTGTTCACCGCGAGGTCACGGGCCGTATTGACCGTCTTGAGTGCACCAGCATGCAGCATGCACGCGTGGGTGTGCCACGCGTGGGGCCCCGGCCGCGCACGCGCGGATCCGGGGCCCACTGCTCCGCCGTGCGGCCGGTCGCTCTCCGGCGACCTGTGCACGAGCGGCGGGGTTCAGCTCTTGGCGGGGCCGAAGGCCGGGATGACCGAGCCGTCCTTGTACTTGTCCTCGATGAACTTCTTGACCTCGGGGGAGTTCAGGAGCTTGGCGAGCTTCTTGATCCGCGGGTCGTTCTCGTTGCCCTTCTTGACGGCCAGGAAGTTCGCGTAGGGGTTGTTCTTGGTGCTCTCCAGGGCCAGGGCGTCCTTGGAGGGCTTGAGCTTGGCGCCGATGGCGAAGTTGCCGTTGATGACGGCGGCGTCGACGTCGTCGATGCGCGGCGCGGTCTGGGCGGCCTCCAGCTCGGTGATCTTGACGCCCTTGTCGTCCTTGACGTCGGTGAGCTTGGCGTCGGCGCCGACGCCGGACTTGAGGGTGATCACGCCGTTGTCGGCGAGCAGCTTGAGCGCGCGGCCCTCGTTGGAGGGGTCGTTGGGCACCGAGACGGTGGAGCCGGACGTGAGGTCCGAGATCTTGTGGATCTTCTTGGAGTAGACGCCCAGCGGCTCGATGAGCACGTTCTGGACGGGCACGATGTGGGTGCCGTTCTCCTTGTTGAAGGTGTCCAGGAACGGCTTGTGCTGGAAGAAGTTGGCGTCGACCTGGCCGTCGTCGGTGACCTTGTTGGGGATCTTGTAGTCGTTGAACGGCTTGACGACCAGCTTGAGCCCGGCCTTGGCCGCCAGCTCGTTCTTGACGAAGTCGAGGATGGCGCCGTGCGGGGTGGGGCTGGCGGCGACGACGAGCGGGGCGTTCTTGTCGCTCTTGTCGGTGCTGGCGGTGGTGTCGGAGGGGGCGCTGCAGGCGCTGGCCCCGAGGGCGACGGCGGAGGCGGCGGCTATCGCCACGGTGATCTTTACGGTGGTGCGCACGAAGAGTGCCTCTTTCTTGTTCACGCGCGTGTCGCGCGTGGTGGTCCGCCCGGCAAAGGGTCCGGGCTCAGGGGTGATGCGGGGGTGGGTCAGGCTGCCTCGGTGACGGCGGCCGGCTCCTCGGTGCGGGCGCGGCGCAGGCCGACGCGTACGGAGGAGGCGCGGGTGCCGCGGCCGGCGAGGCGGCGGACGACGAAGTCGCCCAGGAGCTGTACGAGGGTGACCAGGACGATCAGCTCGACGACGGTGATGACCATCAGCGAGGTCTCGTACTGCTGGTAGCCGTAGGTGTAGGCGAGGTTGCCCAGGCCACCGCCGCCGACCGCGCCGGCGATCGCGGAGTAGCCGATCAGCGTGATGACGGTGGTGGTGGCGGCCGCGACCAGCGCGGGCAGCGCCTGCGGGAGCAGCACCTTGAAGATGATCGTCCAGGTGCCGCCGCCCATCGCGTGGCCGGCCTCGACGAGGCCCTTGTCCACCTCGCGCAGCGCCGCCTCCACCAGCCGTGCGAAGAACGGGATGGCGGCGATGCTGAGCGGGACGACCGCGCCGGTCGGGCCGATGGAGACGCCGACCAGGAGCCGGGTGAAGGGGATCAGCCAGACGATCAGGATCAGGAACGGGAAGGACCGCCCGATGTTCACGATCGCGCCGAGGACCTTGTTCACCACGACGTTCTGGAGCATCGCGCCGCGGTCGGTCAGATGCAGCACCACGCCGACGGGTATGCCGAAGAGCACCGCGTAGAACGTCGACCACCACACCATGAAGAGGGTGTCGAGCGTGTTGTCGTACAGCAGCGGCTGCATCTCGTTCCAGCTCACTTGGCACCTTCCTTCTGGAGCGGGGCGGCGGGCGCCGGGATCGCCGGATCGGGGTCGGCGGGGGCGATGTCCGCGACATCGACCTGGAGTCCCTGCTCGCGCAGGAAGCCGATGGGGACGACGTTCTCCTCGAACCGGCCGGGCAGCTCGATCCGCATCCGGCCGATCTGCTTGCCGCCGACGGTGTCCATGGCGGCGCCGAGGATGGAGATGTCGACGTTGTAGGTGCGGGCCAGCTCGGAGATCACCGGGCGGGTGGCGGCCGAGCCGTGGAAGGTGATGTCGACGACGGTGCGGTCCTCGGCGGAGGGCTCGCCGCCCACCGGGAACAGCTCGCGGGCCAGCTCGGAGCCGGGCGTGGCGAGCAGCTCGGCGACGGTGCCCTGTTCGACGACGCGGCCGTTCTTCATCAGCGCGGCCGAGTCGCAGATCGTCTTGACGACGTCCATCTCGTGCGTGATGAGCACGATGGTCAGGCCCAGCTTGCGGTTGAGGTCGCGCAGCAGCTGGAGGATGGAGCGGGTGGTCTCGGGGTCCAGGGCGCTGGTGGCCTCGTCGGACAGCAGGACCTTGGGGTCGCCGGCCAGGGCGCGGGCGATGCCGACGCGCTGCTTCTGGCCGCCGGAGAGCTGGGCGGGGTAGGCCTGGGCCTTGTCGGCGAGACCGACCAGGTCCAGCAGCTCCAGGGCCTTGCGGGAGCGCTCACGGCGGTCGACCTTGAGGATCTCCAGGGGCAGCTCGACGTTGTCCTGGACGGTCCGCGAGGACAGCAGGTTGAAGTGCTGGAAGACCATGCCGATATGGCTGCGGGCGGCCCGCAGCGCGGCGTTGGCGCGCTGTCCGCGCCCGGCGAGGGCGGTCAGGTCCTGGCCGGCGACGGTGACCGTGCCGGAGGTGGGGCGCTCCAGGAGGTTGAGGCAGCGGATGAGGGTGGATTTACCGGCGCCGCTCTGGCCGATGACGCCGTACACCTCGCCCTCGCGGACGTGTAGATCGACGCCGTCCAGGGCGGTGACTTCGCGGTCTCCTGAACGGTAGACCTTGGTCAGGCCCGTTGTGGTGATCACAGGGAATTCCGTCACTGTCGAGTGCCCGGCGGCTCGCCCACCGGGTACGGGGCATTCTTGCGAGTGCGGCTGAGAGGAACCCGGGGGGTAGGGGCCCGGCTTCGGGTTCCGGTGACGCGGGGCGGCCGGTGCGTCGTCGATGACGTACGGCGCAATGAGGTCCCCCTTGCTCCACGGGAGCGTGGGGGGTCTCGCTTCGGGGCGCGAGGCTCAGGCGGGGGCCCTCAGCGGTCACACATTCGACACATGCAACGAGCACCGGGCGTCGTGATCGCCTCGGTCGCAGGGATGCGGTTGCTCGTCGTGGTCATGGCGGCAAGTAAACCAGACAGCGGTGCGGCCGGATCAAGCCTGTCCGAATACCGGACAGGCTTGATCGACCAGTGGACAGCGCCCTACTCCCCGACGGTGATCTCCACCGTCCCGGCCGTGGCCTGCACGGATACCGCCGACAGATCGGCGACGACGACATCCGCGGTCAGTTCCTCGGCACGGTGCGTTGTGGTCAACGCCACGGTCGTCATCCCGGCCGCGCGGCCCGCCGCCAGCCCGGCCGGCGCGTCCTCGAAGACGACGCAGCGGGCCGGGTCCACGCCCAGCCGCTCGGCGGCGAGCAGGAAGGGCTCCGGGTCGGGCTTGCCGCGGGTGATGTCGTCGGCGGCTATGAGGGTCTTGGGCCGTATCCCGGCCTCGCCCAGCCGGGCCTCGGCCAGCCGCAGGGTGGCGGAGGTGACCACGGCCCACGTCTCGGGCGGCAGGCTCGCCAGCAGCGCATGGGTGCCGGGCAGCGCGACGACGCCGCCCTCGACGTCCTCGACCTCCAGGTGCTCGATCCGGGCCAGCGCCTCGGGCACCCGGTCCGCGGGCAGCAGATCCGCGACGATCTCGGCGGCCGGCCGGCCGTGCAGCCCCACCCGCACGAAGTCGTCCTCGGTCAGGCCGTACTCCTGCGCCCACCGGGTCCAGCACCTGCGTACGGACTCCATGGAGGAGACCAGCGTGCCGTCGTTGTCGAAAAGGAGCGCATCGGCGGAGATCTTCATGTTTCACGAGCGTACGTGCCGCGGCAGGGCCGGACGCGGTCGGCCGCCGCGGGGCGATTAGCATCACCCCATGCCCCACATCCCCTCGGCGCACCTCGGCGCCGCGCGGAGGTCCCGGTGATCGACGCGCTGACGCTCGCGGTCGCCGTGACCGCTCTCGCGCTGGCCGCCTGGTGCGGCTTCGCCACCTACCGCGACCAGCCGACGAAGGACTGGCACTTCATCGGCATGGCCCTTGTGTCGGTGCTCGGCATCGCCCAACTGGTCATAGGTTTCGTGCAGTTGGCGCGCGGCCAGTCGCCGGACCAGGGCACCGCGATCTTTGTGGCGTATCTGCTGGGTGCCGCCGCCTGCATCCCGGCGACCGGTTTCATGTCGCTCTCGGAGCGCACCCGCTGGGGTTCGGCCACCGTCGCCGCGGGCGGCGTCGTGCTGGCGGTGCTGGAAGTACGGCTTTTCGACATCTGGGGAGGCGGCAGTGCCTGAACCGACCACGACCACGGCGGCGGAGGTCACCGCGGCCCCGGCCAGGCGCTCGCTGGGCACCGGCCCCGGACGCCTCCTCGTCACCGTCTACGGCGTCTTCACCGTCGCCGCCGCCTCCCGCTCCCTCTACCAGCTGATCGCCCAGTTCCATGTGGCCCCGCTGGCGTACAGCCTCTCGGCGGTCTCCGCGGTCGTCTACGGCTTCATCCTCTTCTCGCTGGTGCGCGGCGGCGAGGGCGCCCGCAAGGCGGCGGTCGTCTCCTGCGCGCTGGAACTGATCGGGGTGGTGGGCATCGGCACCTGGACGCTGGTCGACCCGTCCGCCTTCCCCGACGCCACCGTGTGGTCGGACTACGGGATGGACTACCTCTTCATCCCGGTCGTCCTGCCCGTCACCGGCCTGATGTGGCTGCGCCGGTCCCGCACCGCGGCATAGCGGCCGGGCCGTACGGCTACGGTGTGCGGGCCCGCCCCCACAGCGGGCCCGCACACCTGTTCTCGGGGCGCGGCGGGGGCTGCTACGCCCCGGCCACGTACACCTCGGCCGCCGCCAGGCCCTTCCCTGGGTCCGCTACCGGGCCCTTGCCCGGGTCCTTCTCCAGGGTGACCTCGCTCAGCCTGCGGCTGAGGCGCTCGGTGCCGACGGGCACATAACCGTGACTGCGGTAGAGCCGCAGATTGCCCTCGCTGCGACGGCCGGTGAAGAGGCGGTAGCGCTTGGCGGAGCGCTCGGCCGCGAGCCGCTGTTCGACGGCCCCGAGCAGCCGGCCGCCCAGCCCGTGCCGCTGCATCCGCGGGTGCACCATGAGCTTGGCTATCTGCGCGGTGCCGTCCGCGTCGACCGTGCCGCGTGCGGACCCGACGACCTCGCCACCGAGCCGGGCCACCACCACGCACCCCTCGTCGAGTTCCGCACGCAGGGCGTCCAGGCTCTGGGTGAGCGGCTCGATGCCGTAGTCGTCGTAGAGCGCGGCCTCCGACTGGTAGCAGAGGTACTGCAGTTTGAGGATCTGCTCGGCATCCTGATCGGTCGCCGCAGAGATGGTCACGCTCGTGCCCATGCGCGTATGCCTCCCCTATTCGGTTCGCTGCGTGCTTCCGGATTCCCCGGAATGTGGCAGTGGCAATCCCCGTCGGGAGCATTGTGCGCGGGCATATGGGACATGGGGAACGGACCGGCCCCAAGCTCCTCTGTGACATTCCCAACTCAGATGAGATTCCAGGGGATCCACGGGAAGCGGGGCCGGTCCGGCGCGGCGGGCGTCAGCGCTTGCGGAACTCCGCGGCGGCCAGCAGCGCGGTGTCCGGGTTGTCGGAGAACAACCCGTCGATGCCGGTGCCCAGATAGGCCCTGAAGACGCCGAGCGCGTCCCCGTACGCATTCGGGTCCGTGCCGCGGCGGAAGTCGGCGGGCAGGAAGCTGTTCTCGTTGCGGACCGTGTACGGGTGCAGGACGAGTCCCGCCGCGTGCGCGTCCTCGACGACGGAGGTGGGCGTGCCGAGCTTGCCGTCCTTGTCCCGCGGGATGATGACGCTCAGGTCGGGGCCGATGCCTTCGGCGAACCCGGCTATCCAGGCCAGCCCCTCGGGCGTGACCAGGTCGGCGACCGTGCGCGGGTCGCCCGCCTCGACGAAGTCCCACGGGCGCGAGCCGAGCGTCGACAGCAGCACGACCTTGGGGCAGCCGACGAGCTTGCCCAGCCGCTGGATGCTGCTCGGCTCGAACGACTGGAGGAAGTTCGGCGCGTTCTTACGGTGCCGGCCGTGCGCCCGCAGCGCCTTGGCCACCCGCTCCTCCAGGCCCAGCCCCAGCTTGCGGAAGTACGTGGGGTGCTTGGTCTCGATGTGCAGCCAGACCCGGCGGCCCCGCTTGCGGCCCTCCCGCTCGGCCCACTGGAGCACCTCCTCGAAGGACGGCACCTCCCACTGTCCGTCGTAGAGGGTGTTGTGCTGGCGGGTGCCCGGAATGCGCTCCTTGGCGCGCAGCGTCTTGAGCTCGGCGAGCGTGAAGTCCTCGGTGAACCAGCCGGTGAGCTTCACCCCGTCGACGGTCTTGGTGGTCCTGCGGCCGGCGAACTCGGGGTGCGCGGAGACGTCGGTGGTGGCCGTGATGTCGTTCTCGTGCCGGCAGACCAGATGCCCGTCCTTGGTGGGGACGAGGTCCTGCTCGATGACGTCCGCGCCCATGTCGAGGGCCAGTTGATACGACCCGAAGGTGTGCTCGGGCCGGTAACCGCTGGCCCCGCGGTGCCCGACGATCAGCGGCACGGGCAGCTCCCGGGCCGCCCCGCCCCCGCTCGCCCCGCCGGTCTCGCGCGCACTCGCCTGCCCGGCCCCGCCGAACACCGCCGCACCCGCGCCGAGGGCCGCTGCCCCCAGCACCATCCGCCGTCCCGGCTGCTGCCGCTTCTGCATGCTCGCGCTCCTTTGGTCGTATGGGTCCGGGGTGAATCCGGAGGTAGGTGCAACGGTCCCGGGGGAGGTGGCCCCAGGGGCCGGGGTGGTGGCGGGGCGCGAGCGTTCCGGGTGGGGTCGGGCCCGTCGGGGCTCCCTCGGCGCTTCGGCGGTGCGCCCTCGGGGGCGCCGCCTCAGGGCTTCGTCAGGGCTTCGTCGTGGCCGGTTCAGGGGTCTCCCTGGTTTTTCCGCGTTTTTCCGCGTTCTTCCCCCACCTCGGAATTGTTCGCGCAGCCCGGGCCGTTGGGGCAACCCAGGGGGCCCGCACTCCTGTCCCGCACCTGCCAAAGCACCCGCCGATCGTAAGCACGCACGGGCCGCATCGGGGAGACGCGCGGCGACATCGGACGGAACACGGCGGTAACACACGTCAACTGAGCGTCAACTCTCCGTATCGACCTCATGAACCCGATGTGCGCGCGCAGGTGACCCGCGAGTATCGTCCTGGGCTGCAGAGTTCGCTGCTGCCTCGACGTTGACCAGCCACGACCCGGAGGACCCGTTGTCCCGCATTGTGCTCAAGGCGATTCTCGGATTCCTCATGCGCGTCCTTTACCGCCCGAAGGTCGAGGGCATGGAGCGCATTCCGGAGACCGGTCCGGTGATCCTGGCCGGCAACCACGTCACCTTCATCGACTCGCTGTTCCTGAGCCTGCTCGTCAAGCGTCCCGTCTACTTCATCGGCAAGGACGAGTACGTCACCGGCAAGGGCCTCAAGGGCCGGCTGATGGCGTGGTTCTTCACCAGCGCCGGCATGATCCCGGTGGACCGCGACGGCGGGCACGGCGGCGTCGCGGCGCTGATGACCGGCCGGCGCGTCCTGGAGGAGGGCAGCGTCTTCGGTATCTACCCCGAGGGCACCCGCTCCCCCGACGGGCGCCTCTACCGCGGCCGTACCGGTATCGCCCGGCTCACCCTGATGACCGGCGCCCCGGTCGTCCCGTTCGCGATGGTCGGCACCGACAAGGTGCAGCCCGGCGGCAAGGGCCGGCCGCGCATCGCTCCGGTGACGGTGCGCTTCGGTGAGGTGCTGGACTTCTCCCGCTACGACGGCATGGACCGCGACCGCTACGTCCTGCGGGCCGTCACCGACGAGGTGATGAGCGACGTCATGGAGCTGTCCGGCCAGGAGTACGTCGACATCTACGCCACCAAGGCCAGGGCCGCCTGAACCCCTCTTTTGCGGCCAAGCCGCCGCCGCTCTCGCGGAGGTGGCTGCTCGCCGTCGGGGTTCCTCACTTGATGGCTGAGGCACCAGGGCACAAACGGGACCCGTCCGAGATCGGACGGGTCCCGGTGCGTGGCGGTCAGCAGGGCACCCGGAAGCCTCCGGGCGCGCGCTGGCCTTCGGGGCCGCCGGTCAGTGCCGTACGCAGCGCCGCCTCGGGCCGCGGGATCTTGCTGCCGTCGGACTGCATCAGCTGCGGCCGTTCGGTGACGCCGCCGATCCGGGCGCCCGGCACGTCCGCGTTCTTCACCGCCACCCGGTTCAGCGGAGCGGGCGTCAGTTGCTGCCGGGTGCGGACGAATTCCACGAAGCTCTCGAAGTCGCGGGTGTGCCGTACGGGCGCGGTGAATCCGGAGAAGGCGCTGTAGCCGTCCTGGTTGATGAGGGTGTACGAGGGGGCGGCGAGGCGGTAGCTGCGGGCCGGGTCGAGCGCGGTGTTGTCGATGAAGACATCGGCGGGGTCGATGCGCTTGCCGACCGGGCCGGCGGCGTCGAAGGTGTAGCGGACGTTGGCGGAGACGGCCAGCGGGGCGAAGCCCAGGCCGCCGCCGGCGGTGGGCGCCCACTGTTCCTCGAGCGCGTCGTGGATCTGGGCGCCGGTGACGGTCACCGTCATGATCGGGTCGCCGAAGCCGACGGTGCTCCAGGCCCGGCCGAGGGTGATGGTGCCGTCCGACGCCTCGTCACGCACCAGGTCGCCGGCGATGACGGCCTGGCCGACGCGCGGCGCGACCGCGATGACGGCGAGTTCGGCGGGGGTGTCGGGGTTGGTGGCGGCGTCGTCCATCGGCCCGCGCGGCCGCCCGCCCGCCCACAGTGCCCAGTCGGCGACGAGGTCGCCCATGGTGCTCTCACCCGCGGCGTTGCGCCGGCGGGTGAAGGAGGCGGTCTGCTTGCCGAGCGGGGTGGCGGCGCGCCGGGTGCCGTAGCCCGCCCAGTAGTCGGCGATCGAGCGCAGCTCGGGGTGCGGGGTCACGTCGCGGGTGTTGGGGTGGTTGGTGGACGTGGTCAGCGGCCGGATCACCTCGCCGGTGTCGGGGTCGAGGCGCAGCGTGATCTCGTTGATCAGCTGGCCGTAGCAGCCCGCCTCGACGAAGGGGCGGGGGTTGCCGTTGGGGTCCGGCAGCATCATGGTGAACGCGCAGTGCCAGTGGCCGGTGACGATGGCGTCGATGTCCGACGAGACCCGGAGCGCCAGTTCGTAGGCGGGGCCGGAGGGGTTGCTGCCGCTGGAGAAGTCGCCGCCGGCGACCGCGCCGTCGTGCATGCTGAGCACGATCGCATTGACGCCGCGTGACTTCAGTTCGGCGGCGCACCGGTTGGCGGTGTCCAGTTCGTCCAGGGTGCGCAGTCCCGGCTGGTAGGAGCCGGGGAACGATTCGGTGCCGAGGGCGGTGAGGTGGATGAAGCCGATGGGCAGCGTGTGGCCGCGGCCGGAGTCCACGTGCACGATGTTGTACGGCGGCAGGACGGTCTCGCCGCTCTCGTTCCAGACCAGGTTGGCGCTGTAGTACGGGAATTTCGCGCCGCGGAAGCGTCGGCCGGTCGAGTCGTCGAAGGAGTCGTCACGGCCGATGACGGGGTAGGTGGTGCCCTTTCCGATGTGCGAGGTGAGGAAGGCCGCGGATTTGTCGAATTCGTGGTTCCCGGCGGAGGCGAAGTCCAGGCCCAGGGCGTTGAGGGCCTCGATGGTGGATTCTTCGGCGAAGGATGCGGCGTCGAACTCCCAGCCGGAGAAGAGGTCACCGGGTGCGAAGAAGAGGGAGTTGCGGTGGCCGTCCCGTAGCCGTTCCACATGGGCCGCCATGTACGCGACGCCGCCCACGGTGTACGCCTTGCCGCCCGCCCCGGTAATGACGGAATTGCCGCCCGGCGCGCCCTGAAGATATCCGTGCAGGTCGGTGATGTTGAGCAATTGCACATCGACGTATTCGTCGGCGGTGCCCGCGTCGCGGGCGTGTCCGGTGGCGTAGGCGCTGCTGCCGATGGCGCTCGTGGTCGCCATGGCTCCCGCCGCGGTGAAGAAGAACCGTCGTCCGATGTCGCGCACTGCGTCACTCTCCTGAGCGGGCCGGCCGTAGGGGGACGACGGGAGAGTCAAGCCAGCCGTGCGGGACGTCCGGCCACCTGGACGCGTACCGGGCATGAACGGCCGGGGACAGTCGCCCCCGGGGCGTGTCGTGTGGATCATGGCCGGTGGGCGGCGCGGGGCCGCGCAGGACACGCCCGTCAGCGGCTCGTCATGACCCGGATGTCGCCAGGCGCAGGTGCGGAGTCCGCGCGGCCGGGGCCCGTATGCGCTCCGGCGGGTCGTTCCCCTCCTGCCCGCGCCGGGCGGCTCCGCGTGCGGAGGATCTCAGGGACCGCCGGGCCCCTGCCTGTGCTCGGGCCGGTCTCCCTTCAGCCACCAACCCTGTTGGAGCAGCGCGGCGACGTCCGGCTGCCTGCTCAGCCGTTGCTGCCATCCCCCGTGTGCGGATGTCAGCCGTGGGGTCTTCCTGCGGTCCCGTTCGATCAGGGCCACCATGGAGATCACGCATGTCCCGAGCAGCAGCAGGGCCGCGGCACCGAGAACGGACGAGCGCAGACCGATGGCGAAGACGCCTGTCGCCGGGCCCGCTGTCAGCGCGACGAAGAAGCAGGCTTCCGCGACGGTGGTTCCCTCGTTGCGGTGGGTCTCGTACCTGTGCACGCAGTCCCCGCACCCGGGAATTTCCACCGTTCGGGGGCCGCGGCTGCCCTCCAACTCGACGCGGTACACCTGCCGAGCCTCTACCGGCTCACCGCACAACCAGCATTCCCGCACCGTCCCAACGTCGCAGAGGTCGCCGGCATCGGACAAGGGCCGAGCGGCACCCGGCCGTCTCAGGCGCCCCCGCCGCCCGTCGGCTCGGCCTCCGACTCGGGGCGGGCGCCCGGCTTCGTCCCGGGCTCGGCGGGGCTGTTGCCCAGTTCCTGCCCGCGGAGCAGGGACCATGCGGCGACCGCGGCGCCCAGCAGCACCACGGCGCTGACCCCGACGGCGATGTCCAGGCCGTCGACGAAGGACTGCTGAGCGGCCTTCATCAGGGCCGCGGCCTGGTCGGCGGGGAGGTCCTTGGCGGCCTCGACGGCGCCGCCGAGGGATTCGCGGGCGGCGTGGTCGGCCGCCACGGGGAGGCCGGCGGGTGCCGTGAAGCCGCGGTAGACGCCGGTGACGATGGAGCCGAGCAGCGCGATGCCGAGCGCCGAGCCGAGTTCGTAGGCCGTCTCGGAGACGGCGGAGGCGGCGCCCGCCTCTTCCTTGGGGACGCTGGAGAGGATCACATCGGCGGTGACGGTGAAGGAGAATCCCGCGCCGACGCCGACGACGAAGAGGATGAGGCCGATCGAGGCGGTGCCGGTGTCGGCGTGCAGGGTCGTGGAGCCGACGAGGGAGAGCCCGACGATCGCGAGGCCGCCGGCCACCACGAGGCGTACGGAGAGCCTGCGGGCGACGTAGCCGGCGGCCAGGCCCGCGCCGACCGCGCCGACCGCGGCAGGGAGTTCGGTGAGCCCGGCGTTCAGCGGCGAGCGCATCTGCACCATTTGCAGGAACTGGGAGAGGAAGAAGACCAGCCCGGACAGGCCGAGGATGGTGAGGAGATCGGCCAGTACGGCGCCGGAGAAGCCCCGGTGGTGGAAGAGCTTCATGTTGAGCAGGGGCGAGGGGAGGGTGAGCTGGCGGCGTACGAAGACGATCAGGGCGAGTGCGCCGATGAGGCCGGAGAGCAGGATGTCCCAGCGGTAGCCGTGCACCGCCGCTTCCTTGATGGCGTAGACGACGCCGACGATGCCCACCAGGGACAGGGCGACGCTGGGGACGTCCCAGGGGCCGGGGTCCGGGTTACGCGATTCCGGGATCACCTTGATGCCGACGACCACCAGGAGCGCCATCACCGGCAGGTTGATGAGGAAGACCGAGCCCCACCAGAAGTGGCCCAGCAGGAAGCCGCCGAGGACCGGGCCGACGGCGGTGCCGGCCGAGGCCATCGCGCCCCAGATGCCGACGGCGAGGCTGCGTTCCTTGGGGTCGTGGAAGAGGTTGCGGATCAGCGCCAGGGTGGAGGGCATCAGCGTCGCGCCGGCCACGCCCAGCAGGGCGCGGGCGGCGATCATCATCTCCGGGGTGGTGGCGTAGGCGCACACCGCCGACATCGCGCCGAACGCCAGCGAGCCGATCAGCAGCAGCTTCTTGCGGCCGATGCGGTCGCCGAGGCTGCCCATGGAGACCAGCAGACCGGCGATGACGAAGGAGTAGATGTCACCGATCCACAGCAGCTGCGTCCCGGAGGGCTTGAGGTCTTCGCTGAGGAAGGGCGTGGCCAGGCCGAGGACCGTGGCGTCGACGCCGACCAGCAGGACGGCGAGGACGAGGACGGCGAGAGCGAGCCAGCGGCCCGGGCGGGGCTGGTCGTCCACATGGGCCGAACCGGCCGGTCCTGGCGCTATGGTCTCGGTCATTTCTCCATGCTCCGTCGGATGCCGCCGAGCAGCAGCTCGGCGATCGAGTGGTTGAGGTCGTTGCGGGCGACGCGCCCTTCGTGGACGGCCCAGGCGCCGGCGCCGATCAGGCCGTAGAACGCCTCGGTGAGCCAGGCGGCGCTGAGGTCGATGCGGAAGTCGCCCTGTTCCTGGCCGCGGCGGAAGAGGGCGTTGATGCGGGCGTCCAGGCCGGCCCAGCCGGCGTTGACCTCCTCGCCCTCGAAGAGCTGGTTCTCGGTGAAGAGGAAGGCCAGTACGCCGGCGACCTGTTCGGCCTCGGTGATCAGCCGGCGCAGCGCGTCGCGGGCGGTGCCGTCGTCGAGCCGGGCGGCGTCCATGGCCTGGGCGAACCGTTCGATGCCGTGCTGTTCGAGGGCGCGTATCAGCGCGTCCCGTCCGGCGAAGTGCCGGTGCAGGGTCGCCCGGCTGATGCCGGCGGCCCGGGCGATCTCGTCCATCGACGTCGTCGCGCGGCGGCTGAGCAGCGCGGCGGCTTGGGTGAGTACCTGTTCACGATCCACGGCCATGAGACATAGAGTATCCGAATGAGACATCAATGTCTCATCGATATGTCGCCGCTGCCGAGCCCGGACGCCATGCGGGCCACTGGGCCACCCGGGTACGGCCGGCGGCCTTCCGGCCGGGGTGCACCTCACCGGCACCGGCGCATACGACGGCGGCCCCCGCCCGTTCCCGGGCAGGGGCCGCCGTACGCGTCCGTACGCTACTTCTGCTTGGCCGTGGCCCAGGCCTGCTGCGCCGCCAGATCGGCCTTCAGCTCGCCGAGCTGCACCGCCACCGCGGAGGGCGCGGTGCCGCCGCGGCCGCTGCGCGAGGCCAGCGCGCCGGGGACGTTGAGGACGCCGCGGACCTCGGGGGTCAGATGCGGGGAGATCTTGGCGAACTGGTCGTCGGTGAGCTGGTCCAGCTCGATGCCGTGCGCCTCGCACTCCTTGACGCACTCCCCCGCGACCTCGTGCGCCACCCGGAACGGCACGCCCTGCTTGACCAGCCACTCGGCGATGTCGGTGGCCAGCGAGAACCCGGCGGGGGCCAGCTCCTCCATGCGCGCGCGGTTGACGGTCAGCGTGGCCATCATGCCGGTGAACGCCGGGAGCAGCACCTCCAGTTGGTCGCAGGAGTCGAAGACCGGCTCCTTGTCCTCCTGGAGGTCGCGGTTGTAGGCGAGGGGAAGGGCCTTGAGGGTCGCCATCAGGCCCGTCAGGTTGCCGATGAGGCGCCCGGACTTGCCCCGCGCCAGCTCGGCGATGTCCGGGTTCTTCTTCTGCGGCATGATCGACGAGCCGGTGGAGAAGGCGTCGTGCAGCGTCACGAAGGAGAACTCCTTCGTGTTCCAGATGATGATCTCCTCCGCGATCCGCGAGAGGTTGACCCCGATCATCGCCGTGATGAAGGCGAATTCGGCGACGAAGTCGCGCGAGGCCGTGCCGTCGATGGAGTTGCCGGCCGAGCCGTGCTCGAAGCCGAGGTCGGCGGCGACCGCCTCGGGGTCCAGGCCGAGCGAGGACCCGGCCAGGGCGCCCGAGCCGTACGGCGAGACGGCCGTGCGGTCGTCCCACTGCCGCAGCCGCTCCGCGTCCCGCGACAGCGACTGGACGTGCGCCAGGACGTGGTGCGCGAAGAGCACCGGCTGGGCGTGCTGGAGATGGGTGCGGCCGGGCATCGCGACGTCCGGGTGCGCCTCGGCGAGGCCGATCAGCGCCTCCTGGAGGTCGGCGATCAGGCCGCCGACGATCCGGGCGTGGTCGCGCAGATACATCCGGAAGAGGGTGGCGACCTGGTCGTTGCGGGACCGGCCGGCCCGCAGCTTGCCGCCGAGGTCCGGGCCGAGCCGCTCCAGCAGCCCGCGCTCCAGGGCGGTGTGCACGTCCTCGTCGGCGACGGTGCCGGTGAACGAGCCGTCGGCGACGTCCGCCTCGAGCCGGTCGAGCCCGGCGATCATCCGCGCGAGCTCGTCCTCGGTGAGCAGGCCCGCCTTGTGGAGCACGCGGGCGTGCGCGCGGGAGCCGGCGATGTCGTACGGGGCCAGCCGCCAGTCGAAGTGGACGGACGCGGACAGCTGGGCCAGCGCCTCGGCCGGACCGGCGGCGAACCGGCCGCCCCAGAGCCGTACGTCACCGCTGTTGCCGTTGCTCACTTGCTGTGCTCCTCAAGGCTGCTAGGGATGTGCCGGAACTTCCCCGCCGCGGGGGCGGGGAAGCGGCAGTCGTACGAAGGTAAACGAGCGGCCTCAGGCCTGGTCGCGCCGGGCTATGCCCGCGATTGACGCTGTGCCGCGATCTTGCTGGACATACCGAAGAGCTCGATGAAGCCCTTCGAGAGCGACTGGTCGAAGGAGTCGCCGGTGTCGTACGTCGCCAGGTTGAAGTCGTAGAGCGAGGCGTCGGACTTCCGGCCGGTGACCACCGCGCGGCCGCCGTGCAGGGTCATCCGGATGTCGCCGCTGACGTGCTGGTTGGCCTCGTTGATGAAGCCGTCCAGGGCCCGCTTGAGCGGGGAGAACCACAGGCCGTCGTAGACCAGTTCGCCCCAGCGCTGCTCGACCTGCCGCTTGTAGCGGGCCAGTTCGCGCTCGACGGTGACGTTCTCCAGCTCCTGGTGCGCGGTGATCAGCGCGAGGGCGCCGGGCGCCTCGTACACCTCGCGGGACTTGATGCCCACCAGGCGGTCCTCGACCATGTCGATCCGGCCGATGCCCTGGGCGCCGGCGCGCAGGTTGAGTTCCTGGACGGCCTCCAGGACGGTGACCTTCCGGCCGTCGACGGCGACCGGGACGCCCTGGTCGAAGGTGAGGACGACCTCGTCGGCCTCGCGCGGGGTGGCCGGGTTCTGGGTGTACTCGTAGACGTCCTCGATCGGCGCGTTCCAGATGTCCTCCAGGAAGCCGGTCTCCACGGCCCGCCCGAAGACGTTCTGGTCGATGGAGTACGGCGACTTCTTGGTCGTCGCGATCGGGAGGTTCTTCTCCTCGCAGAAGGCGATCGCCTTGTCCCGGGTCATCGCGTAGTCACGGACCGGCGCGATGCACGTCAGGTCGGGGGCGAGGGAGGAGATGCCGGCCTCGAAGCGGACCTGGTCGTTGCCCTTGCCGGTGCAGCCGTGGGCGACGGTGGTGGCGCCGTGCTTCTCGGCGGCGGCGACCAGGTGCTTGACGATGGCCGGCCGGGAGAGGGCGGACACCAGCGGATAGCGGTCCATGTAGAGGGCGTTGGCCTTGATCGCCGGGAGGCAGTACTCCTCGGCGAACTCGTCCTTGGCGTCCGCGACTTCGGCCTCCACGGCGCCGCAGGCGAGGGCGCGCTCGCGGATGACGTCCAGGTCCTCACCACCCTGGCCGACGTCCACGGCAACGGCAATGACCTCGGCGCCCGTCTCCTCGGCGATCCAGCCGATGCAGACAGAGGTGTCAAGGCCGCCCGAATAGGCGAGTACGACGCGCTCGGTCACGGGTCTCTCCTTACAGTGCACACGCTGATGGGTATAAGTATGCAGTCCTTCGTATGTTTCGTCAATGCATCGATGAACGCGCAGGCCGGCGGCGGTCCGGCGGGGCGACGCACGCGGTCAGGACCCCTCACGGAGGACGCCCAGCAGCACCATGACGTGGCTTTGCCCCACCTCCTTCGTCGCGGTGAGCAAGGTCAGCGGCCCCTCCTCCGCCAGCCCCCGCAGCCGGTCCAGCGCCGGCCGCGCCGCCTCCTGCGCCAGCTCCTCGCGGTAGCGCTCGGCGAAGGGCTCGAAGCGCTCGCCTTCGTGCCGGTACCAGCGGCGCAGCTCCGACGAGGGCGCCGCGTCCTTGCACCACTCGGTCAGCTGCGCGGCATCCTTCGACAGCCCGCGCGGCCACAGCCGGTCCACCAGCACGCGGGCGCCGTCGGCGGGGTCCACGGGGTCGTACACCCGGCGCACGCGAATCCCGGAATTCGGGTCATTTTTGGCCATAACCGATCCAAACACGCGCGGTCGGCCCGCGGAAAGGGACCGGAAGAGGACCCGCTTTGGATTCATGGGCGGGGACAGGGTATTTTTCTTCTGCACGCCCCGGCCGGGATCTTTCCGGCCGGTACGGGCAACCGGGACGTGGCGCAGCTTGGTAGCGCACTTGACTGGGGGTCAAGGGGTCGCAGGTTCAAATCCTGTCGTCCCGACCAGCGTTTTCGCAGGTCGGAGGCCGTTTCCGCAGAGATGCGGGAGCGGCCTTTCGTTGTGTTTGCCGAAGATCCGGTTTCCCGGAACCCGAGCCGTACGGGTGTTCCCGGCGGTAGCGTCCGCGATGAGGAAAAAGTTTTCCGCGGAGCGTGCCGCCCGCCGAGGGCCGGCACCCGTACCGACCGGACGCGCGGCGGGAGGCCGTACGCCCGGGTCGACGACGACTTGGGGACCCATTGACCACGTATTCCGTCCTGATGCCCTTTGCGCCGAGCGAACCGGAGGAGATCCTGCCGTTCGCCGAGCTGGTCCACCGCAGCGGCGCGCACCGGCTGTGGCAGGGCCAGGCACCGGCCAACGACCCGCATCAGACCTTCACGTTCGCGGCGGCGAGCGGCTTCCGGGTGCCGGTGGGCATCGGCGTCGCGCTGATGCCGTTCCGCCATCCCTACGACGCCGCGCTCCAGGCGGCCAACCTGGCGCAGACGATGGGGCAGCCGGTGACGGTCGGCTACGGGCCCGGCGCCGTCGACCTCCAGCGCAGCCTGCTCGGTGCGCCCTACGCCCGGCCGCTGGCCGCCGCCCGGGAGTACCTCACGGTCATGCGGGGCCTGCTGGAGAAGGGCTCCGCCGACCATGTGGGCGAGTACTACACCTGCCAGGCGCATCTGTGGCAGATACCGCGGCCGCCGGTGGAGATCGGCCTGGGCGTGCTGCGGCCGCGGATGGCGCGGCTGGCCGGCGAGGTGGCCGATGTGGCCGTCACGTGGCTGACACCGGCGTCCTATCTGCGCACGGTGGTGATCCCGCAGCTGCGGGCCGGCGCCGAGGCGGCGGGCCGGCCGATGCCCCGGCTGGTGGCCATGGTGCCGCTCGCCCTGGCCGGACCGGGCCGCGACGGGGCGGAGTTGGCGCTGGAGAGCAACGAGGGCCATATGCGGCTGCCGCACTACGCGGACATGCTGCGCAGGTCCGGTATCGCGCTGGACATGAGCGCGCCGCGGCGCAGCGCCGCGGCCGTCATCGCCGGCGGCGCCTTTGTGTACGGGGAACTGGACCGGGTGGTCGCGGAGTTGGCCGCGTTCGCGGAGGCCGGGGTGGACGACGTCGTCCTGAACGTCACCGGTGTGTGGATGAAGGACGGTGCGCAGGGGGCGCTGGCGGAGCTGGAGACGGTCCTGGGCGCCCTGGGATGAGCGCCCGCGGGCGGAGGGCCGGCAGACCTTGTCGCGGTTGCTGAGGAGTGGGGGAACACATGCGGTTGTACAGACACATGGATGTGGCACTCGTGCGGGCCGTGGCCCGTCCGGAAGGCCGGGAGCTGCCGCCCTGGCCGGATCTGGGCGAGGGGGCCGACGTGGCGCAGTGGCGGGACTGGCTGCGCGAGGTGTGGGCGCGCGACGGCGTGGCGGAGGCCGTCGAGCGAAGGCGGACCGGGACCCGGTGGAGCTGGCGCTCACCGCCAACCGGGCCCATGTCGCCGTCCCGCACTACGTCGACATGCTCAACCGCGCCGGGGCCGGCATCGCACCGCAGGACGGCCCGGAGGCCAGGGCGGGCAAGCTCGTCGACTGCGGCGCGTTCCTGTACGGCACGCCCGCCCAGCTGGCGGAGCGCTGCGCCGCCTACGCGGACGCCGGTGTGGACGAGATCGTCATCGCCCTCAACGGCGTCCACGGCCGCTACGGCCGGCGCACCGCCCTGGCCGAACTGGCCGCCCTGATAGCGGAGTTCACCCGCTGAACCCGGCGTGCCGGGCGGGTCCCCCGCTCAGCGGGCGCCCTGCGCCAGCCGCAGCAGATGCTCGGCCAGCGCCTGGCCGCCCGCCGGGTCGCGGCTGATCAGCATCAGGGTGTCGTCGCCGGCGATGGTGCCGAGGATGTCGTGCAGCTCCGCCTGGTCGATGGCCGAGGCCAGGAACTGGGCGGCGCCGGGCGGGGTGCGCAGGACGACGAGGTTGGCGGAGGCCTCGGCGGAGATGAGGAGTTCGCCGGAGAGGCGGCGCATCCGCTCCTCCTTGGCCGACTCGCCCAGCGGCGCCCGCGGCGTGCGGTCGCCGCCCTCGCTGGGCACCGCGTAGATCAGCTCGCCGCCGGTGTTGCGGATCTTGACCGCGCCCAGTTCGTCCAGATCGCGGGAGAGCGTCGCCTGGGTGACGGACAGGCCGTCGTCGGCGAGCAGCTTGGCGAGCTGGCTCTGGGAGCGGACCGGCTGCCGGTTGAGGATGTCCACGATCCGGCGGTGGCGGGCGGTGCGGGTCTGCGGTACGGCCTGGCCGCCGTTGTGCGACTCGGTGTCCTGCGGCTCGGTCATCGGTGTCGTCAGTCTCCGGATCGTTGTTCCCCGTCGGCCCCTTGGCGGGCCGTGTTGAGGACGGCGGGAAGCCTCCGGAGGAACGTGTCCGCCTGCTCGTCGGAGACGATCAGCGGCGGGGCGAGCCGGATGACGTCCGGCGCGACCGCGTTCACCAGGAGGCCCGCGTCCTGAGCCGCCTGCTGCACCCGGGGCGCGAGGGACTCGGTCAAGACGATACCCAGGAGGAGGCCCGCGCCGCGGACCTGGCCGACCAATGGGTGTCCCAGCGCCTCGATTCCGTCCCGCAGCCGCTCGCCGACGCGCTTGACGTCGTCGAGGATGCCGTCCTTCTCGATGGTGTCCAGGACGGCGAGGGCTCCGGCGCAGACGACCGGGTTGCCGCTGAACGTCGAGCCGTGCGAGCCGGGCGTCAGGAGGTCGGCGGCGGGGCCGAAGGCGAGGGTGGCGCCGATGGGCAGGCCGCCGCCCAGGCCCTTGGCGAGGGTGACGATGTCCGCCTCGACGCCCTGGGCCTGGGACTCCAGCCAGTGGCCGGTGCGGCCGATGCCGGTCTGGATCTCGTCGAGGACGAGCAGGGTGCCGGTGGCGGCGGTGATCTCGCGGGCGGCCCGGAGGTAGCCGGCCGGCGGGACGACCACGCCGTTCTCGCCCTGGACGGGTTCGAGGATGACGAAGGCGGTGTCGGTGGTCACCGCCGCGCGCAGCGCCTCGACATCTCCGTACGGGACGTGGTCGACGTCGCCGGGCAGCGGGACGAACGGGGCCTGCTTCGCGGGCTGGCCGGTCAGCGCGAGGGCGCCCATGGTGCGGCCGTGGAACCCGCCGGCGGTGGAGACCATATGGGTGCGCCCGGTCAGCCGGCCGATCTTGAAGGCGGCTTCGTTGGCCTCGGCGCCGGAGTTGGAGAAGTAGACCCGCCCGGGGCGTCCGCCGGCCAGCGCCAGCAGGCGCTCGGCCAGCGCCACGGTGGGCTCGGCGACGAAGAAGTTGGAGACATGGCCGAGGGTGGCGACCTGGTCGGAGACCGCACGGACCACCGCCGGGTGGGCGTGGCCCAGGGCGTTGACCGCGATGCCGCCGAGGAAGTCGAGGTATTCCTTGCCGTCGGCGTCCCACACCACGGCGCCCTCGCCGCGCACCAGCGGGAGGCGCGGGGTACCGAAGTTGTCCATCATGGCGCCCTGCCAGCGCCGGGTGAGGCCGGCGTTGTCCGCCGGGCCCCGGGTGTCTGCCGCCCCGCTCATGACTCCCCCTCGTTCGTGTGCGCGTTCGTGTCCGGCACGACCATCGTGCCGATTCCTTCGTCGGTGAAGATCTCCAGCAGGATCGAGTGCTGGACCCGCCCGTCGATGACCCGGGCGGTGTGCACCCCGTTGCGTACGGCGTGCAGACAGCCCTGCATCTTGGGGACCATGCCGCTGGCCAGGTCGGGCAGCAGCTTCTCCAGCTGGGTGGCGGTGAGGCGGGAGATCACCTCGTCGCTGTTGGGCCAGTCCTCGTAGAGGCCCTCGACGTCGGTGAGGACCATCAGCGTCTCGGCGCCGAGGGCGGCGGCCAGGGCGGCCGCGGCGGTGTCGGCGTTGACGTTGAAGACGCCCGAGGCTCCGGAGGCGGTGTGCTCCTCGTCCTCCGTGTCGCTGCTGCGGGCGATGGAGGAGATCACCGGGATCCGGCCGTCGTCCAGCAGCGCCTGGACCGCGCCGGTGTCGATGGCCGTGATCTCGCCGACCCGGCCGATGTCCACCCGCTCGCCGTCGATGTCCGCGTAGTGCTTGGTCGCGGTCATGAGATGGGCGTCCTCGCCGGTCATGCCGACGGCGAACGGGCCGTGCTCGTTGAGCAGTCCGACGAGCTCGCGCTGCACCTGGCCGGCCAGCACCATCCGTACGACGTTCATCGCCTCGGGCGTGGTGACCCGCAGGCCGCCCTTGAACTCCGACTCCAGACCGAGCAGGTCCAGCTGGGCGCTGATCTGCGGGCCGCCGCCGTGCACGACGACGGGGCGCAGGCCGGCGTGCCGCAGGAAGACCACGTCCTGGGCGAAGGCGCGCTTGAGCTCCTCGTCGATCATGGCGTTGCCGCCGAACTTGATGACGACGGTCTTGCCGTGGTGCCGGGTCAGCCAGGGCAGCGCCTCGATGAGGGTGCGGGCCTTGGGGAGCGCGGTGTGCTTACGCGCGCTCATGACGAGTACGCGCTGTTCTCGTGGACGTAGTCGGCGGTCAGGTCGTTGGCCCAGATGACCGCGGACTCGCTGCCCGCGGCGAGGTCGGCGGTGATCCGTACCTCCCGGTAGCGCATGTCGACCAGGTCGCGGTCCTCGCCCACCGAGCCGTTCTTGCAGACCCAGACGTCGTTGATGGCAACGTTGAGCTGGTCGGGCTCGAAGGCGGCGGAGGTGGTGCCGATCGCGGAGAGCACCCGGCCCCAGTTGGGGTCCTCGCCGTGGATGGCGCACTTGAGGAGGTTGTTGCGGGCGATGGAGCGCCCGACCTCGACGGCGTCGTCCTCGCTGGCCGCGTTCACGACCTCGATGCGGATGTCCTTGCTGGCGCCCTCGGCGTCGCCGATGAGCTGGCGGGCGAGGTCGTCGCAGACCGTGCGGACCGCCTCGGCGAACTCCTCGTGCTCCGGCGTGACCTGGGACGCGCCGGAGGCCAGCAGCAGGACGGTGTCGTTGGTCGACATGCACCCGTCGGAGTCGACCCGGTCGAAGGTGGTACGGGTCGCCGCCCGCAGCGCCTTGTCCAGGTCGGCGGCCGGCAGATCGGCGTCGGTCGTCAGCACGACGAGCATGGTGGCCAGGCCCGGCGCGAGCATGCCCGCGCCCTTGGCCATCCCGCCGACCGTCCAGCCGTCCTTGGTGACGACCGCGGTCTTGTGCACGCTGTCGGTGGTCTTGATGGCGATGGCGGCCTTCTCGCCGCCGTGCTCGGTCAGTTCGGCCGCGGCCCGTTCGACTCCCGGCAGCAGCTTGTCCATCGGGAGCCGCAGGCCGATCAGCCCGGTGGACGCGACCGCCACCTCGCCGGCGCTGTGTCCGTCGAGGACCTCGGCGACCTTCTCGGCCGTGGCGTGGGTGTCCTGGAAGCCCAGCGGGCCCGTGCAGGCGTTGGCGCCACCGGAGTTGAGGACGACGGCGGAGACCCGGCCGCCCTTGAGGACCTGCTCGGACCAGACGACCGGTGCCGCCTTCACGCGGTTGGAGGTGAAGACGCCAGCGGCGGCCGTTCGCGGCCCGTTGTTCACCACGAGGGCGAGGTCCGGGTTGCCGTTCTCCTTGATTCCTGCGGCGATGCCCGCCGCGGTGAATCCCTTGGCTGCCGTCACGGTCACGGCGCGACTCCGATCGTCGAAAGTCCGGTGGTCTCGTCGAGACCGAGGGCGATGTTCATGGCCTGGACGGCGCCGCCCGCGGTCCCCTTGGTGAGGTTGTCGATGGCGCAGATCGCGATGATCCGGCCGGCCGCGGCGTCCAGTGTCACCTGGAGGTGCGCGGCGTTGGAGCCGTAGACGGCGGCGGTCGCGGGCCACTGGCCTTCCGGCAGCAGCCGGACGAACGGCTCGTCGGCGAGCGCCTTCTCGTACGCGGCCCGCACGGCGGCGGCGTCCACGCCGGGCCTGGCCTTGGCCGTGCAGGTGGCGAGGATGCCGCGGGGCATCGGCGCCAGGGTCGGGGTGAAGGAGACGCCGACGCGCTCGCCGGCCACCGCGCTGAGGTTCTGGATCATTTCCGGGGTGTGCCGGTGGCCGCCGCCGACGCCGTACGGGCTCATCGAGCCCATCACCTCGGAGCCCAGCAGATGCGGCTTGGCCGCCTTGCCCGCACCGGAGGTGCCCGACGCCGCAACGACGACGGCCTCCGGCTCGGCGAGGGCGGCCTGGTAGGCCGGGAACAGGGCGAGCGAGACGGCGGTGGGGTAGCAGCCCGGGACCGCGATGCGCTTCGACCCCTGCAGTGCGGCGCGGGCCCCGGGCAGTTCCGGGAGACCGTACGGCCAGGTGCCCGCGTGGGCCGAGCCGTAGAACGCCTCCCAGTCGGCGGCGTCCGTCAGCCGGAAGTCGGCGCCGCAGTCGACGACGAGCACATCGGGCCCGAGCTGTTCGGCGACCGCCGCGGACTGGCCGTGCGGCAGCGCCAGGAAGACGACGTCGTGTCCGGCCAGCACCTCGGCGGAGGTGGGCTGCACCTCCCGGTCGGCGAGCGGGAGCAGATGCGGCTGCAGGGAACCCAGGCGCTGGCCCGCGTTGGAGTGCCCGGTCACCGCGCCGATCTCGACCTCGGGGTGTGCCAGAAGCAGACGCAGGACTTCACCCCCCGCGTACCCGCTCGCTCCGGCCACTGCTGCTCGTACCGTCATGGACCCTCCTCCTCGATGGCATGACTATACGGATCGCAGCAGTTTTATGCAATGACGTCTTCCGTGCGCACCGGACCGTACGCACCGGACCCCCACGCATGCCGGGACCGCCGCCCCGCACCCGGGGCGGCGGACAGCTGCCGCGCTCTTCCACGGCGGCGGTACCCGCCGCGGTTTCAGGCGTGCTGCGGAACCTCGTCCTTGAGGGAGGACCGGATCTGTTCCCGCAGCTCCGGGCCGTCCGGGTGGCCGTGCACGGCTACGGCGTGCTCGCTGGCGGCGCGCACCACTTCCTCCTCCTCGCCGGCGATGACGAGGGTGCAGTTCATCTCGCTCGGGTGATCCCGGCAGTCGACCATCTTCCGCATGACGCACCTCCTCCCCTCCAGTGTCGGCCCGGAATGTCGTGGATGTCAGCCCTGGATCCGTCCGCCGCATACGGCGAATCCCGTATGGCGCGCGGGCCCGCGGCCCTGGTGGAGTGGGGTGCGTACGAGGAGGTGAGGGCATGGCCACGTCCGCCGGTGTCACCCCCGGTTCCACACTGGGCAAGGACCGGACGGACGAGGACCGGGTCGCGCGGTTCCTGGAGCGGGTGATCGTCGACGCCGGGGCCGCGGTGGCGGGCCTGTGCACCTCCCTCGGCGACCGGCTCGGCCTGTACACGGCCATGGCCGGGGCCGGGCCGCTCACCTCCGCCCAGCTCGCCACCCGGACCGGGCTGGTCGAGCGCTATGTACGGGAATGGCTGGCCGCCCAGGTGGCCGGCGAGTATGTGACGTACGCGCCGGGGACCGACACCTACGAGCTGCCGGACGAGCACGCCACCGTACTGGCGGACCCCGAGTCGCCCCACTACGCGGCCGGCTTCTTCACCACGCTGCAGGCCGTCTACGCCACCGAGGACACCCTCATGGACGCCTTCCGCACCGGCGAGGGCGTGGGCTGGGAGGAGCACGGACCGGCGCTGTTCGCGGGCACCGCGAAGTTCTTCCGGCCCGGCTACGCGGCCGCGCTGGTCCCCGAGTGGCTGGCCGCGCTGGACGGCGTGGTGGAGAAGCTGGAGCGGGGCGCGCGGGTCGCGGACGTCGGGTGCGGCTACGGCTACTCGACGATGCTGATGGCCCAGGCCTTCCCCGCCTCGCGCTTCCACGGCTTCGACTTCCACCGGCCCTCCATCCGGGCGGCCCGCGACATCGTGGCCGAGCGGGGGCTGGCCGACCGGGTGCGCTTCGACGTCGCGACCGCCCAGGACTTCCCGGGCAGGAACTTCGACCTGATCACCTTCTTCGACTGCCTGCACGACACCGGCGACCCCGGCCGCGCGCTCCGCCGCGCCGAACAGGCGCTGGCCGACGACGGCGTCTGCATGATCGTGGAGCCGAACGGTTCGGCCGACGTCCAGGAGAACGTCAGCCCCGTCGGCCGGGCGCTGACCGGCGCGTCGGTCGCCGTGTGCCTGCCCTCCGCGCTGGCCCAGCACGGTCCGCAGGCGCTGGGAAATCACGCGGGAGAGGCGGCGCTGCGGACCATCGCCGCCGATGCCGGGCTGCGCCGCTGGAGGCTGGCGGCCGAGAGCCCGGTCAACCGCGTCTATGCCGTCGGCCGCTGACCGCGGCCGACGCCCCCGGCCGGTCTTCCCCCGGCCGGCCGGGAGGCAATCCCCTGCGGACGGCCCTCGCCGCGGACGGTCCTCGCCCGCGCGGCCCCGGCCGCCAGGGCCGAACGGCACCTTGACGGGCCCCCGCCCGCTGCCCACGCTGGATCCATGAGCACGGCCGCGGAGGCCGGCCTGCGGCGGATCTTCGCCGTCGTGGACCTTCTGATCGACGCCGTCGACGAGGAATCCCTCGTCCCGGCCCTGCTCCCCCTGCTGCTCGGCGCCGTACCGGGCGACAGCATCGTGTGGACGCCCCGGCCCGACCCGGCGCACCGGCCGCTCACCCTGCCCGCGGACCTGCTCCCGCGGTCGGCCTGGGAGGCCTTCGCCCGGGACGCGCCGGCCGACCCGCTGGTCGCCCACACCACCCTCGGCACCGGCGCCCCCCTGTGCCGCTCGACCCTCCAGACCGACCGCGAGTACCACGCGCTGGCCGCCTACACCGACGTCTACCGCCCCATCGGCGCCGAGCGCCAGCTCGCGATGGCGTTCCCCGGCGGCTACGCGAACGGGGTGCCGCGCAGCATCTGCCTGGCCGTCAACCGCAGCGGCAGCGACTTCACCGACCACGACGTCGCCGCCGCCGCCCTGCTGCGCACCCGCCTCGCCCACGTCCTGGGCCGCCTCGCGCCGCCGGCCCCCGCGCCCACCCTCGGCCTGGTCACCCGCCGCGAGTCCGCCGTCCTCGCCCTGCTCGCCCACGGCCTGACCAACCAGCAGATCGCCCACCGTCTGGCGATCAGCCCCCGCACGGTCGACAAGCACCTGGAGCACGCCTACGCCAAGCTCCGCGTCGGCGGCCGCGTGGAGGCCGCAAACGCCTGGCTGACCAGGAGCGATGCGGCGCAGCTGACGTCGTAGGGGGTACGCGGGCGCCCGGGGCCGATGAGTTCCGGCCGCCGTCGGCGTCCACCTCTTCGACAGCGATTCGGGGCGCCGCGGCGCCGGGAGACGGGAGACCTGCTCATGACCACCGACACCGAACGGAAGGCAAGGGAGCGGCACGCGGACGAGGAACGGATCCGGGAGGTGCTGGCGGACCGGGCGGCCGCGACCGGGCAGCGGGACGCCCGGCGGTTCCTGGCGCACTGTGCGCCGGAGACGGTGGACTTCAGCCTCGCTCCCCCGCTCCGGTTCAAGGGTCCGGAGGCGCTGGACCAGCAGGCCCTCGAAGCCTGGTACGCGACCTGGGACGGCCCGATCGAGGTGACGATGACCGAGGTCGAGATCGCGGTCGGCGACGACGTCGCCTTCGCACACAGCATCGACCTGATGCGCGGGACGAAGGCGGACGGCTTCGAGGTGCGGCTGTGGAGCCGGGCGACGGTCGGCCTGCGCAGGACCGACGGCGTCTGGAAGATCACGCACACGCACAGCTCGGTGCCGTTCCTGATGGACGGGTCGGGGCGGGCGGCGCTCGATCTGACGCCGTAGCGGCGCCGTCCGCGTCAGCCCCGGCCGCCCCGGGGGCGCCGGAGGCAGGCGACGACGCCCCAGCCGACCGCGCCGGCCAGCAGCAGGCCGCCGAGCACCGTGACGCCGGTGCCGACCCCTGAGCCGCCGCCGAGGCCGGTGCGCGCACCGCCCTTGGGGACGGCCTGGTCGGGGCCGGCGTCGCTGCCGGCGTCGGGGGCGCCCTTGGGGCCGGCATCGGCGCGGTACCCGGCGCCGGGTTCGGCTCCGGCGTCGACATCGGCTTCGACGGAGACCGTCAGGGTCCCGGTGAAGGTGCGGCGGGCCTCGCCGCGGTCACCGGTGCCGCGTTCGCCGTGGCCGTGGCCGCCGTCGCCCCGCGCCTCGCGCTCCGCGCCGCCCTGGGGCGTGAGCTCGCCGCCCTTGCCGCCGCCGCAGGTGAGGGTGACGGTGTACCGGCCCGGCTTGACGGACCGCGGGACCGTACCGGTGCCGCCGACCTGGTTGCGCAGCATGGACAGCTTCAGCTTCGGGATGTCCGCGCCCTCGAACGTGGCCTCGCCGGTCTCGCCGGTGCAGTTGCCGCCGTCGAAGACGGAGAACTCGCCGCCGGGCGCCACCGGGTCGGGCTGGACGACCACCGCGTCCGCGTCGTCCGCGGCGGTGGCGACGCCGGAGCCGCACAGCGCCAGGGACGCCGTCGCGGCACCGGCCACGAGGGGGTGACGACGGAAAGGGCGGCGCGCGGCGTGAGTGTCCATGGTCCGAGCCAAGCGTCCCCGCTCACCGCGCGCACGTCGGTGGCGGGCTCCGATGGGCTCTACGGGTGGTCTTTCGTGGGCGACGGGTCCGCGCGGGGTGCGCCGGCTCATGCCTCCAGGGTCAGGCTCCAGTTGCCGGCCCGCCCCGTCAGGGTGGTCACCGAGAGCGGCTGGACATCGATCCGCCAGTACGTGTGCGGGGGCGCCTGGAGCGCGTAGATCAGGGCCGCGCGGACGACCCCGGGCTCGGCGACGGCCACCAGTCCGGCGCCCTCCTCCACGGGGCGGGTGTCCAGCCAGCTGCCGACGCGGGTGATGAAGGCCAGCAGCGACTCCCCGCCGTGGGGTGCGGAGCGGGGGTCGGCGAGCCAGGCGTCGACCGCACGTGGCTCGGCGGCCGTCACCTCGCCCAGCGTGCGGCCGCGCCAGCGCCCCATGTCGCAGTCCCGCAGGGCGGGTTGGGCCAGCGGGGTGAGGCCGAGGACCTCTCCGGTCTCCCGGCAGCGCGCCGACGGCGAGCAGTAGCGCAGCTCGGCGGCGGCGAGCCGGCACAGGACGGGGGCGGCGCGCTCGGCCTCGTGCCATCCGGCGGCGTCGAGCGGGCGGTCGTCGTCGAACCGGGTCTCGAGCAGCGCGGAGCTGCGGGCGGCGGCGAGCAGCTTGAGACGAACATGCATTCGCCGATGGTAAGAGCCTTGCGGCGCCGTGCGGCCGGGTTGATCAGAAGTCGATGGGGCCGGGGTCGATCAGGCCCAGCGTCATCCACTGCTCCGGCGCCACCAGAGGGCGGAAGCCGATCTTCTCGTACACGCCGTGCGCATCCTGGGTCGCGAGCGTGATCCGGGTCAGCCCGCAGGGTTCCAGGTGGTCGGCGACGGCCTGGACGAGCGCAGTGCCCAGGCCCTTGCCGCGGTCGTCGCGGGCGACGTAGACATCGCACAGCCAGGCGAAGGTGGCCCGGTCGGTCACGACCCGGGCGTAGGCGGCCTGGCGGCCCGAACCGGTCTCGTACAGGCCGAAGTTGAGCGAACCGGCGACCGCGCGGTCGTGCCGCTCGCGGGTGCGGCCCACGGCCCAGTAGGCGTCGGTGGACAGCCAGTGGTGCACCAGGTCCCCGTCCAGGCGGGCCGGGTCGGTGGAGATCTCGTAGCCGTCGAGCGGCGCAGCAGTCATGCGGGGAGGTTGGCAGAAGCGCGGGGGCGGCGTCGAACCGATATCCGAACGGCCGCATCCGGACGCAACGGTGACCCGCTCACCCGACCGGGATCCCCAGCGCGTCGCAGGCCGTACGCAGCCGCCGGACCCCCTCCGTCAGCTCCGCCGCCCCGGACGCGGAGGCGAAGCTCAGGCGCAGATGCGGGGCGGGCGGCTCGGCCGCGAAGTAGGGGCGGCCGTCCGCGACGGCGACGCCCGCCCGCAGGGCCGCGCCGGTGAGCGCCGCCTCGTCCGTACCGTCCGGCAGCCGGAGCCAGAGGAGATAGCCGCCGGGCGGGACGTGCAGGCCGCCGGCGAGGGCGGGGAGGTAGCGGTGCAGCGCGGCGGTCATGGTGTCCCGGCGGGCCACCAGCTCGCCGGAGATCATCCGGAGATGGCGGGTCCAGGCGGGCGAGCCGACCAGTTCGACGGCGGTTTCCTGGAGCGGTCCGGGGACGAAGAAGCTGTCGACGACCTGGATGGCGCGCAGCCGGTCGAGGACCGGGCCGCGGGCGGCCAGCGCGCCGACCCGGAGGCTGGGCGAGGTCGGCTTGGTCAGGGAGCAGACGTGCACGACGGTGCCGTCGCGGTCGTCCGCCATCAGGGTCGGCGGGGGTACCGGGGCGCCGTCGTGGAGCAGCCGCCGGGCGAAGTCGTCCTCCACCACGAACGCCCCGGCCGCGCGGGCCACCCGGAGCACCTCGCGCCGCCGCTCGGCCGCGAGCACCGCGCCGGTCGGGTTCTGGAACAGCGGCTGGCAGACGAACAGCCGGGCACCGCTGGCCCGGAAGGCGTCGGCGAGCAGGTCGGTACGGACGCCGTCCGCGTCCATCGGTACGGGGACCGGGCGCAGCCCGGAGGCGCGGGCGGCGGACAGCATGCCCGGGTAGGTCGGGGACTCCACGAGCACCGGCGCGCCGGGCGCGGCGACCGCGCGCAGGGCGGTGGTCAGCGCGCTCTGGCCGCCGGCGGTGACCAGCACATCGCTGGCGGCGAGCGCGCCGCCGGGCCCGCCGATCTCCCGCGCGAACCAGGCCCGCAGCTCCGGGACGCCTTCGACCGGCGGCCGTCCCCAGGCGCCGGGCCGGCGTCCGGCGCGGGCCAGCGCCCCGGCGAGGGCGCGTTCGGGCTGGAGATCGGGGTGCAGATAGCCGCCGTGGAGTTCGATGACGCCGGGGGCGGGTGTGGCGATCGTGGCCAGGACGCCGGACGCGTCGACGCTGCGCGGCACCTGGTCGCCGGCCGCCTCGGCGCTCAAAGCGATCTCCTGCCAGGAGGTGTCGGCGGGGCGGGGCGCCTCGGGGCGCGGTACCGCCCGGAAGGCGCCGGCGCCGGGCCGGGTGACGACGAGGCCCTCGGCGACGAGCTCGGCGAGCGCCCGGGAGACGGTCACCGGGCTCACGCGATGCCGCTCGACCAGGGCGCGACTTGAGGGCAGCTTCTCCCCAGGAGAGTAGCGGTCCAGATCCCTGCGGAGGATGGAGGCCAGGTCAGCGACACTGCTACGCTCTTGCATGAGAGACAACGATAGCGCTATTGCGACGGGTGCGATAGCGGTCAGCGCCGCCTCCGCCCCGGAGCGGCCCGCCGCCCGCCCCGCCTCCTCGGCCGCCCCCGGCGCGCTGCTCGCCGCGCTGGGCGTCGCCACCTTCTCCCTGACGTTCCCCGGCACGGCCTGGGCCCTGGAGGGCATGGGCCCGTGGACGGTCGTCATGCTGCGCAGCGTGCTGGCCGCGGCCCTCGCCGGCGGCTGCCTCCTCGCCCTGCGCGTCCGCCTCCCCGAGCGGCGCCACTGGGCCGGCATCGCGGTCGTGGCGGGCGGCGTGGTCCTCGGCTTCCCGCTCCTGACGACCCTGGCCCTGCAGACCTCCACCACCTCGCACGCGGCCGTCGTGGTCGGGCTGCTGCCGCTGACCACCGCCGCCTTCTCCGCCGTACGGACCGGGGCGCGGCCCTCGCGCACCTTCTGGGCCGCCGCGCTGGCCGGCGCAGCCGTCGTCATCGGCTTCACGGTGCAGCAGAGCGGCGGGGCGCCCGGCACCAGCGATCTGCTGCTGTTCGCCGCGCTGCTGGTGTGCGCGGCCGGCTACACCGAGGGCGGCCGGCTGGCCCGCCATATGCCGGGCTGGCAGGTGGTCGGCTGGGCGCTGGTGCTGGCCCTGCCGGTGACGGTCACGGGCGCGGCCGTCGCGCTCCCCGCCGAGCCGCTGCACCTGACCGCGCACGCGGTCGGCGGGCTGCTGTGGCTGGCGTTCGGCTCCCAGTTCCTGGGCCTGGTCGTCTGGTACCGCGGGATGGCCGCGATCGGCGCGTCCAAGGCGAGCCAGCTCCAGCTCGCCCAGCCGCTGCTCACGCTGGTGTGGTCGGTCCTGCTGCTCGGCGAGCGGCTGCCGCCGGCCGCCCCCGTCGCGGCGGTCGCGGTGCTGCTCTGCATCGCCGTCACCCAGCGGACCCGCGGCTGACGCACCGGAGCCGCCGGTCGTCCGCCGGGTGCGGGGTCCCGCCGGAGACGTAAACTTGCCGCGATGGCACGTACCGCCGTCCGGGCCGCCAGCCGGCCCGTCAACAGGTAAAACCGTTGGCCGTTCAACCGCCCGGCCACAGCTCCCTGTGGGCCGTCCCGGTCGCACGGCCGCCCGAAGCGGGAGGACCCTGATGCACGCAACCACGGGCGACCGGCTGCTGGTGCACGGCAGAACCGTCGGACATCACGACCACGTCGTCGAAATCATCGAGGTACTGGGTACCAACGGCGATCCCCCCTACCGCGTCCGCGCCGACGACGGACACGAAGCCATCGTGTCGCCCGGCCCCGACTGCGTCGTCCAGCACGGCAAGTCCACCGACGTCACCGGCCGCTAGGTCCACGACCGACAGGTCCACACCCGACGGACACCACCGACCGACCGCGGGAACGGTGACCACTACGGCCGCGCCGCGCCGCCGTAGTGGTCACGTACGACCCGGGCCAGCGCCCCGGCCCGGTCCCTGGAGACATCCCGCGCCGAGAAGAAGACATGGCCGCCGACCTGCGGGTAACCGCGGGCGAAGGCGAGGTGGCGGGAGAGTTCGTCCGGGTCCTGCCAGGGGGTGTCCTGCTCCGGGTCGCCCGCACGGTAGAGGGCCTCCCCGATGTAGAGGTCCACGCCGGTGCCGGACACCGCCTCCGACCACCACGGCACCACCTTGGCGTAGTCGGCGGCCGGGAAGCCGAGGTGCCAGTACACCTGCGGCACGATGTAGTCGATCCAGCCCTCGCGCACCCAGCGCCGCGTATCGGCGTACAGGTCGTCGTAGGTCTGCAGTCCGCGGGTGTCGGACCCCGAGGAGTCGGTCTCCCGGTTGCGCCAGATGGCCGAGGGGCTGACGCCGAACCGCACCGGCCGCCCCACGGCGGCCACCTTCTGCTTCATCTCCCGCACCATCCGGTCGACGTTGTCCCGCCGCCAGCTGGCGCGGTCCGCGAAGCCCGCGCCGTGCTCCTCGAAGGCGGCATCGTCCTCGAACTGCTCGCCCGCGACCGGATACGGATAGAAGTAGTCGTCGAAGTGCACCCCGTCGACGGGGTAGCGGCGCACCGCGTCGAGCATCGCTTCCTGCACGAAGCTCCGGACCTCGGGCAGCCCCGGGTTGTAGTAGAGCTTGCCGCCGTAGGGGAGCACCCACTGCGGGTGCCGGCGCGCGGGATGGCCGGGTACCAGCCGGTCGGCATCGGCGTGGTTGGCGACGCGGTACGGGTTGAACCAGGCGTGCAGCTGGAGGTCGCGCCGGTGCGCCTCGGCGACGGCGAAGCCGAGGGGGTCCCAGCCCGGATCCTTGCCCTGTTGTCCGGTCAGGTACTGCGCCCAGGGCTCGTGCGGGGAGGGCCACAGGGCGTCGGCGGTGGGCCGGACCTGGAAGAACACCGTGTTCAGGCGGCGTTCGACGGCCACCTCGAGGAGGTCGAGCAGTTGGCGCTGCTGTTCGGCGGGGGCCAGCCCGGGCTTGGTGGGCCAGTCCAGGTTGGCGACGGTGGCCAGCCACATGCCGCGCATCGGCGCAGAGCCCGCCTCACCCGCCGCCTCGGCCGTCCCCTGTCCCGTTACGAGCAGCGACGACGCCGCGCCCAGCACGCCCGCCGCGAATCCCCGCCGTGTGATCCGTCTCATGAAAAACCCTCAGCTTGTCCTGTTTGTCCCGTCCTGAGGGCTCAGGATGCCCGCCCCGGCGGCCGTAGCACAGCGCCGCGCGGAGTAACGTCGGGGCCGAGGCGGGCGTCGGACCCTTACGGCGTACCGCAGGGTCCTGAAGATCAGCGAAAGGCACGAGGTGACGGACACTTTCACCGACATCGCACGCGTCGGAGTGGTCGGCTGCGGCCAGATGGGCGCCGGCATCGCCGAAGTGTGCGCCCGCGCCGGACTGGACGTCATGGTCGCCGAGACCACCGGAGAAGCCCTGGAGCTGGGCCGCACCCGCTTGACCAACTCGCTCGGCAAGGCCGCCGAGCGCGGCAAGATCACCCCCGCCGAACGCGACGCCACACTCGGCCGGCTGAACTTCACCACCGACCTCGGGGAGTTCGCCGACCGCGACCTCGTCATCGAGGCCGTCGTGGAGAACGAGCAGGTCAAGACGGAGATCTTCCAGGTCCTCGACCAGGTGATCACCCGCCCGGACGCGATCCTGGCGTCCAATACCTCCTCCATCCCCCTGGTGAAGCTGGCGGTCGCCACCTCCCGCCCCGACCAGGTCATCGGCATCCACTTCTTCAACCCGGCCCCGGTCCAGAAGCTGGTGGAGCTCATCCCCGCCCTGACCACCGGCGACGAGACCATCAAGCGCGCCGAGGCCCTGGTCCACAACATCCTGGGCAAGCACGCCATCCGCGCCCAGGACCGCTCCGGCTTCGTCGTCAACGCGCTGCTCATCCCGTATCTGCTCTCCGCGATCCGGATGTTCGAGTCGGGCATCGCCAGCCGCGAGGACATCGACAACGGCATGGAGATGGGCTGCGCCCACCCGATGGGCCCGCTCAAGCTGTCCGACCTGATCGGCCTGGACACCGTGGCCTCGGTCGCCGCCTCCATGTACGAGGAGTACAAGGAGCCCCTCTACGCCGCTCCCCCGCTGCTCGCGCGCATGGTGGACGCGGGCCGGATGGGCCGCAAGTCCGGGTCGGGCTTCTACTCGTACTGAGCACCCGCACCGCACGGGGTGGGTCCGCCCGCCGCTCGGGGGAGTACCGGCGGGCGGACACCGGGCCGGCGGGCGCCCGTCCGCCGGCGTCGGCCCCCGTGGAGTGACAAGTCAACTCCTTGACGGGCGCGGGCGCAGGAGTGTGAAGGGCCCCGCCCGGTGCACACGGTTCACACCCCGTGCGAAGCCCGGCACGCCGTCACCCCCCGTCACTTCACACGGGGTGTGTTCCGGGGACCCGTATCTCCTCGCCGCACACTCTCCCGTCCGTCGCCGCAGCGCAGTTGACTGGGGGTGTACGGACGACGGAGTCCCCCGGCACAAGGAATAGAGGATGCGGACCGTGACCGCCCACCCTGAAACCGACCCGGTGACCGCCGACTTAGCGGAGCTGAGGCGCTGCCTCGATGTGCGCACCGCACGGGTCGACGGACACCTGGCGCTGCTCGCCCAGCGCGCCGAACAGAGCGAGCGTGACGCGGACGAACTGCAGGCCCGCGTCACGCGACTGGAAAGCACCCGCTGGCCACTGCCCTCCCTCGCCGCGCTCACCGGGCTCGCGGCGCTGATGGTCGCGCTGTGGCAGGCGGCCGGACGGTGACCGCCGCACGGCGGCCGGGTACGGTCAGCCCAGGCGCAGATGATGCAGCATCAACAGCGCCGCGGCCATGTTCGCGGCCGGTACCTCCCCCCTCGCCACCATGTCGGGTACCAGCTTGAGCGGCACCCACTCCCGCCGCTCCGACTCGAAGTCGTCCTGCGGGGTGCCGACGTACTCGCCCTCGTCCGACCAGTAGATGTGATGCCGCGCGTCGGTGAGGCCGTTGGACGGCTCCACCGTCAGGAGATGCCGGAGGGGGCCGGGGCGCCACCCCGTCTCCTCCTCCATCTCCCGCGCGGCCGCCGCCGCGACGTCCTCGCCGTCCTCGACGACCCCGGCGGCCAGCTCCCACCCCCAGGTGTCGGTGATGAAACGGTGCCGCCACAGCAGCAGCACCTCATGGGCCGCATTGACCACGGTGGCCACGGCGACCGGCCGCATCCGGATCAGGAAGTGATCGAGATGGCTGCCGTCGGGCAGTTCCACATCGGCCAGATTGACCCGGAACCACGGATTCGCATAGACGGGCTTTTCGCTGAGATTGTTCCAACGCACGTAACTGCCACCTTCCGCTGTTGAGCAGGCAAGGTGACACGGGCCCGGTCACAGCGGAACGCGCAGCACCTCGTCGATGAGATCGGCAGCCTCGTCCGTCGCGGAGCTCCCGGTCCGGGCCAGATGCTCGCGCACCGCCCGCAGCCGGTCCCGCAGCCGGTGCGACTCCATGCCCCGAGCCCGCTCCGTCATCTGCGCGGCATTGGCCACGGCCCGGTCCGCATCGCCTTGGCGCAGCTCGATATGGGTGAGCATGGCCAGCCGGTGGACCCGGCCGCGGTCGTGTGCGGGGGTGTCGACGGCGGCGTCCGCCTGCTCCCGGGCGGCCCGCAGGTCACCGAGGCTGAGCAGCGCCTCCGCCACTTGTACGTTCACCAGGCCGGGCTGGACATAGCCCGTCTCGGCCGGCTCGAGTCCGGGCCGGATGCGCTCCGCGGCCGCCTCCGCGCGCCGGATGCACGCCAGCGCGCCGGCGCCGTCGCCGAGCCGCGCGTAGGACTTGGCCTGCATCGCGTAGAGGTCCGCGGAGAGCGCCGGGGTGATCTGCGGGCCCGCGGCCCGCAGCGCCGCCTCCGCGAAGGCGACCGCCTGGCGGTATTCCCGTACGAAGAGGGACTGATTGACCAGCAGCGCGATGACATACGCGCCGAGGCCGCGGTCCCCGCTGGCCTTGGCCAGCCGCAGCGCCTGATGGAAGTAGCGCTGGGCCAGCCCGAGAGCGTCCGAGTCGTACGCGCAGATGCCCGCGACGGCGACCAGTCCCCCGGTGGCCCGGTGGAGCTGACGGCCCGTCGCATCGCTGTAGCTGCCCCGCAGCAGCGGCGCCGCCTCGGTGTTGAGGAACCCCACGATGCGTGCTCTGGTCGCGATACCACCCGCCTTCCGGTACATCTGCTCGTAGTGGGCCCGCGCGGCGCGCAGCATGTCGATGTCGGCCATGCCGACCCGGGTCAGCCCGTCGCGGGAGACATCGTGGTCCTCCGGCGGGTTCTCCCATTCCCATACGGGGATGACCGCCGAGGTGCCGGTGAGTGCGGGCGCGGCCAGGATGTGCGGCCGCTGCTGTTCGTCGGAGCGCCACAGAGCGGTGGCGCGCTCGACGAAGCCGGAGAGCGGGGTGTCGGGGGCCCGGCGCAGGCCGGGGCGGCTGAGCCCGATGTCGTCGAGGCCGACCGCGCGGTGCAGCCGTTCGCCGAGTATCTCGCAGATCAGATCGGGTACTTGGCCGCGCGGCCGCTGCCCCTTCAGCCAGCGGGCGACCGCGGTGTGCTCGTAGCGCAGGGCGAGCCCGCGGCTGCGGCCGAGGTGATTGATGCGCGCGGCGAGCCCGGCGTGCGAGATACCGGCCTCGTCGAGGATCGCATCGAGCAGGGTGTTGGGCTCCATGCCGGCCTCCCGGTGAGCCCGGCCCGTCTTCCGGCGGCCCCCTGGCTCATGGCCTTGTCGACGTGACTACTCCGCGGAATCAGCGTAGTGAACCGCGCTTCACACGGGGTGTGAAGGGGGCGGAAGTCGGCCCGGGCGGCCGGTCGTTGCACAGCATCACCAGCGCCACGTCATCGGTCAGGTGCCCGCCCGCATGCCGCAGCAGCGCCTCGCGTACGCCCTCGACGACGGCGGCCGGGGCCCGCCCCGGCGCCTCGGCGGCCCGGCGCACCTCCCGCGCCAGCGGAAAGAACTCCCCCGCGGCGTCGCGGGTATCGGCCGCTCCGTCGGTGTGCAGAAGAAGCCCCTCGCCGGGCCCCAGCCGCCCGCAGAACGCCGCGGGCAGCTCGTCGGGCAGCGGCAGGATCCCCAGCGGCGGCATCGGTTGCGCGGGCGCGGCCGGAGCCGCCTCGGAGACCGGCTCGGGGCCGCCGATCCGGTACGGCCACGGGTGCCCGCAGTTCAGCGCCGTCACCACGCCGCCCTGGTCCACCTCCAGCAGCAGCACCGTCACGAACTCCTCCGCGACCGGTCCGGCCGGCTGCCCGCCGTCGGCCCGCTCCCGCAGATGCCGCCGGTGCGCGCGCTCCAACCGGCGCAGCACGCCGCCCAGTTCGGGTTCGTCATGGACCGTCTCGCGGAAACTGCCGAGCATCGCGGCGACGGTGCCCAGGGCCTCCAGCCCGTGCCCGCGGACGTCCCCGATCACCGCCCGTACGCCGTACCGGGTGCCCACCACGTCGTAGAGGTCCCCGCCCACCACGGCGCCTTCGCTCGCGGAAAGGTGGTCGGCGGCCAGCGCCATGCCGTCGATACGGGAGGGCAGCGGCCGCAGCAGCACCCGCTGCGCGGCACCGGCGACCTCCCTGCTGCGCTCCAGCTCCCGCAGCAGCCGTCGCCGCCGGCCCGCCGTCAGATAGCTGGCGCAGATGACCGCGAGGACCGCCCCGCACGTCGCCGCCCGGGTACCGAGCCCGGCCGCGGGCTCCACCGCACCGAACGGCAGCAGCGCGAGCAGTGCGCACACCCCGCCGAGCAGCACACACTGGCGGCGGCCGGTCCCGGCACAGGCGATGGCCGGCGCGGCGGCCAGCAGCTGGAGCAGCTGACCGCCGGTCGGCCGGCACAGCTCCCAGCCGACCACGGCGAGGACCCAGACACCGGGCAGCACCAGGACAAAGACCTGCCGGGCACGTGTCGCACCCGCGGGTGCGACGCCCCTCGCCCAGGCCCGGATCATGCCGACGGTCCCCCTAGTTAGACCGCAACGATTCTTACGACGTTCCGCGTCGGTGCGGCCGTCGTGAGCGCCATCTCACCCGATGGAGTGACGGGTACGGACCCGGGAACGACCGAGGGCCGCGCGGTGTACGCACGGCCCTCGGGTGTCACGGCGTGGCGGTCAGCCGCGCAGCACCGCCCCGGTACGCTCCAGCGCCGTCGCGACCGCCGCGTCGCGGGCCGCGGAGGCCTCCTCGGCGGTCAGCGTCCGGTCCTCGGCGCGGAACCGCAGCGCATAGGCGAGGGACTTCTTGCCCGCGCCGAGCTGCTCACCGGTGAAGACGTCGAACAGCCGCAGCGACTCGAGGAGTTCCCCGGCGCCGTCGCGCAGCGCCGTCTCGACGTCGGCCGCCGGAACGGCGTCGTCGACGATGAGCGCCACGTCCTGGGTCGCGACCGGGAAGGCCGAGATCCGCGGGGCACGCCGCGGTCCGGCGGACGCCCGCTCGATACGGTCCAGGTCGATCTCCATCGCGCAGGTGCGCTCCGGCAGGGCGAGGGTCTTGATGACCCGCGGGTGCAGCTCACCGGCGTTGCCGACGAGGATCTCCTCACCCTCGACGAGGGCGAGCAGCGCCGCGCAGCGGCCCGGGTGGAACGGCGCGTGCTGGTCCTGGCGGACGATCAGCTCGACGCCCGCCTCGCGCGCGACCGTACGGCCCGCCTCGATGGCGTCCGCCCAGACCGCGGGGCGTCCCTCGCCCCACCAGCCGGCCTGCTCGCGGCCCCCGGCGAGCACCACCGCGGCGCGCCGGGGCTGCTGCGGCAGCGAGGCGTCCAGCGAGGCGATCTCGTCGTCGGTCGGGCGGCGGTCGACGACCAGACGGCTGGCCGGCTTCTCGTCGCCGCTCGCGCGGAAGACCGGGCCGGTCTCGAAGAGCGCCAGATCGTGCGTGCCGCGGCCGTAGTTGCGGCGCAGCGCCCCGAGCAGCCCCGGGATCAGGGTCGTACGGAGGTCGGGCTCCTCGTCGGAGAGCGGGTTGAGGAGGGTGACGGCGTCCCGGCGCGGGTCGTCCGCCTCGATGCCGAGCTGGTCGAGGACGTGCGAGCCGGTGAACGGGTAGTTCAGCGCCTCGACGTAGCCCGCTCCGGCCAGCGCCCGGCCGACCCGGCGGTGCAGCCGCTGACGCTCGGTCAGCCCGCGGCCGGCCGGCGGCTTCGGCAGCGTGGAGGGCAGGTTCTCGTAGCCCTCCAGCCGGATGACCTCTTCGGCCAGGTCGTTGGGGTCGCCGAGGTCCGGCCGCCAGGACGGCACGGTCACGACCAGCTCGTCCGTCCCGTAGACGTCGCAGCCGACCTGCTGGAGGCGGCGGACGACGGTCTCCCGACCGTAGGTCACACCGGCGACCTTGTCCGGGTGGTCGGCAGGGACGGCGATCGTCCGCGGCCCGCGGGGCGAGACGACCTCGGTGACGCCGTCCTCGGCGGTGCCGCCGCCGAGCAGCACCAGCAGATCGACGGTGCGCTGGGCCGCGGCGGACGCGGCCTCCGGGTCGACGCCGCGCTCGAAGCGCTTGGCCGCCTCGGAGGACAGCTTGTGCCGGCGGGCCGTCCGGGCGATGGCGACCGCGTCGAAGTGCGCGGCCTCGATCACGACATCGGTGGTGCCGCGCAGCTGACCGGTCTCCGGGTCGGCGACCGCGGCCCCGATCTCGGTGTGGGCGCCGCCCATGACACCCGCGAGGCCGATCGGGCCGCGGTTGTCGGTGATGACCAGGTCCTCGGCGTCCAGCACCCGCTTGCTGCCGTCCAGGGTGGTCAGCTGCTCACCGGGGGTGGCCCGGCGGACGCCGATCGGGCCCTCGACCGTGGCGCGGTCGTAGGCGTGCAGCGGCTGGCCGATCTCGAGCATCACGTAGTTGGTGATGTCGACGGCGAGCGAGATCGGGCGCATGCCCGCCTTCTGGAGGCGGCGCTGCAGCCAGAGCGGGGAGCGTGCCTCGGGCTCCAGGCCGGTGACCGTGCGGGCCGTGAAGCGGTCGCAGCCGATCGGGTCGGAGACCTTGACCGGGTAGCCGCCGGCGTTCGGCGGCGGCACGTCCAGCAGCGCCGGGTCGCGCAGCGGCAGACCGTAGGCGATGGCGGCCTCGCGGGCCACGCCGCGCATCGACAGGCAGTAGCCGCGGTCCGGGGTGACGGCGATGTCCAGCACCTCGTCGACGAGCTCCAGCAGCTCGATGGCGTCGGTGCCGACCTCGTACTCGGGCGGCAGCACGATGATGCCGTGCGTGCCGTCGTCGCCCATGCCGAGCTCGTCGCCGGAGCAGATCATGCCGTGCGACTTCTTGCCGTACGTCTTGCGCGCGGCGATCTTGAAGTCACCGGGCAGCACGGCGCCGGGGAGAACGACCACGACCTTGTCGCCGACCGCGAAGTTCCGCGCGCCGCAGACGATTTCCTGGGGCTCGCCGGTGCCGTTGGCGTCGCCGACGTCGACCGTGCAGAAGCGGATCGGCTTCTTGAAGCCCTCCAGCTCCTCGATGGTCAGCACCTGGCCGACGACCAGCGGGCCCTTGAGGCCCTCGCCGAGCCGCTCGACGGTCTCGACCTCGAGGCCGACGGCAATGAGCTTGGCCTGTACGTCACGGCCGGTCTCCGTCGCCGGCAGGTCGACGTACTCCCGCAGCCAAGAAAGCGGGACCCGCATCAGATCTCCATCCCGAACGGCCGGGTGAACCGGACGTCGCCTTCGAACATGTCACGCATGTCTTCCACGTTGTGCCGGAACATCAGCATCCGGTCGATGCCGAACCCGAACGCGAACCCGCTGTACTTCTCGGGGTCGACGCCACAGGCGATGAGCACCTTGGGGTTGACCATGCCGCAGCCGCCGAGCTCGATCCAGCCTTCGCTGGAGCAGGTGCGGCAGGGCCGGTCGGGGTTGCCCACGGACTCGCCACGGCAGACGTAGCAGACCATGTCCATCTCGGCGGACGGCTCGGTGAACGGGAAGTAGTTCGGCCGCAGCCGGGTCTTCATGTCCGGCCCGAACAGCGCCTGGACCATGTGGTCGAGGGTGCCCTTGAGGTCGGCCATGGTCAGGCCCTCGTCGACGGCCAGCAGCTCGATCTGGTGGAAGACCGGGGAGTGCGTGGCGTCCAGCTCGTCGGTGCGGTAGACCCGCCCCGGGCAGACGACATAGACGGGCGGCTCACGGTCGACCAGCGAACGGGCCTGCACCGGCGAGGTGTGGGTGCGCAGCACGACGCCGCTCTCCTCGCCCTTGGCGCCGTTGCCCTGGACGAAGAAGGTGTCCTGCATCTGGCGCGCCGGGTGGTCCGGCAGGAAGTTCAGGGCGTCGAAGTTGAACCACTCCGCCTCGACCTCGGGGCCCTCGGCGACCTCGTAGCCCATCGCGACGAAGACGTCGGCGACCCGCTCCATGAACGTGGTCAGTGGGTGCCGGGCGCCGGCCGGGATGCGGTCGTAGGGCAGCGTGACGTCCACCGCCTCCTCGACCAGCACGCGCGCGTCGCGCTCCGCCTCCAGTTCCTCCTGGCGGACCTTGAGCGCCTGGCCCACCCGCCCGCGGGCCTGGCCGACGCGCTTGCCGGCGTCCGCCTTGGCGTGCGGGGGCAGGGCGCCGATCTCGCGGTTGGCGAGGGCGAGCGGCGAGCGGTCGCCGGCGTGCGCGACCTTCACCTCGCGCAGCGCCTCGAGATCGGACGCGGCGGCGATGGCGGCCAGCGCCTCGTCCAGCCGTGCGGCGATCTCTTCCGGTTTCAGGGCTTCGACCTCGACAGGGTCGTACGACTTATTGGGTGCGGACATCTCTTCCCGTGCTTCCGGTGGACTGGCTTGGCATGGCTCGCGTCGCCTCGGCTCGCCCGCGATGCTGGTGCGCCAAAGGTGCCAAAGGTCAAGTCTAAGGGGGCCGGCCGACGCGGCAGGTCCGAGCCCCGTGGGGGCGCCCGCCGCGATTGCTCCTAGGCCATGAAAGCCGGAGCCGCGACGGGCAGGCTAAATCGGAACTGCGCGCCGCCGGCCGGCGCCCGGCCGACGGTGATCGTCCCGCCGTGCGCCTCGACGATGCCCTTGACGATATAGAGGCCCAGGCCCGTGCCGCCGCGCTTGCTGCCCCGCCAGAAGCGGGTGAAGACGCGGCTCATCGACTCCTCGGGGATGCCGGGGCCCTCGTCGCTCACGGTGACGGTCGTCCCCTCTGATGTCGTCGCCTCTGCACTGGTCACGTCCGTTGCCGGACCGACCTCAATGGTGACCGTTCCCTCGCCGTGCCGCACCGCATTTTCCAGCAGGTTGCCCAGCACCTGGTCGACCTTGTCCGGGTCCGCCCACAGATCGGGCAGCGGCTCCAGCATCCGGATCAGGAAGCGGTCGGGCCGCTGGCCGGCGGTGGTCTGGGCCTGGACGTGCCGGCGCACCGCGGCGATCATGTCCACCCGCTGCCGCCGCACCTCCAGCCGTCCCGAATCGATCCGCGAGATGTCCAGCAGCTCGGCGATCAGACGGGTGACGCGGTTGGCATCGGCGTCCACCGTCTCCAGCATCAGCCGCTTCTGGTCGTCGGTGAAACGTTCCCACTTCTGGAGGAGGGTGGCGGTGAAGCCCTTGACGGAGGTCAGCGGCGAGCGCAGTTCATGGGCGACGGTGGCGATCAGCTCGGCGTGGCTCAGCTCCGTACGCCGCCGGGCCTCGGTGCCGCGCAGCGCGATCACCAGCCGCTCCACGGGGCCGGTCGGCCGGCCGCGGACATAGCGCGCGGAGACCAGCACCTCGCGGCCGCCCAGCAGCAGATTGCGTTCGGGCTGGCCGCGGCGGATGGCGAGCCCGCTGTAGGGGGCGGTCAGCTGCCACCAGGGGCGGCCCTCGACGTCCTGCAGCGGCAGCGCGTGCTCCAGGAGGCGGCCGAGGGCGTTGCGGGGGGCGATGCCGGTGATCCTGGCGGCCGCGGCGTTGAAGGCGATCACCCGGCCGGCCTCGTCGGCGACCACCAGGCCGTCGGGCAGATCGTCGGGATCGAGCCCCAGGCCGCCCAGGGCGGCCGTTCCGCTGTCCGACGGCCCGCGCCCGGGCCCGTCGGACAGGCCGCTGTCGGCGGTGACCGTGCTGCCGGAAGTCCTCACACCCATCCCCGTTACCCCCTTCCGGGCCCCCGAGCACGCCACACTACTAGTTCGGGTCGGATGCGCCAGGAGATCCGCCGGACACCCCTCAGGCGGGTGATCCGTGGCGGCATCCGCCGGCCGTGCGCTGGGCGCGGGCGGAGGCGTAGAGGCAGACCGCGGCGGCCGTGGCGAGGTTGAGGCTCTCCGCCCTGCCGTGGATGGGGACCCGTACGACGGCGTCCGCCAGCGCCCGGGTCTCCTCCGGCAGCCCCCAGGCCTCGTTGCCGAAGACCCAGGCGGTGGGGCCGCCCATGGAGCCGGCGTCCAGTTCGGCGTCCAGGTCGCACTCGCCCGCGCCGTCGGCGGCGAGGATGCGCACCCCGGCGCCCTGGAGTCCGCCCACCACCCGCTCGACGGGTACGCCGACCGCCACCGGGAGATGGAAGAGCGAACCGACCGACGCGCGCACGGACTTGGGGTTGTAGAGGTCCACCGAGGCATCGGTCAGCACGACCGCGTCCGCGCCCGCCGCGTCCGCGCAGCGCAGGACCGTACCGGCGTTGCCGGGGTCGCGGACGTTGGCGAGCACCGCGATCAGCTGCGGGCGGGCGGCGAGGATCTCCTCGAACGGCGAGTCGAGGAACCGGCAGACGCCGAGCAGACCCTGCGGGGTGACGGTCTGGGAGATGTCGGCGACGGTCCGGTCGTCGGCGAAGTGCACCCGCACCCCGGCCGCGTGGGCGGCCTCGACGATCTCGGCGTGCCGGTCGGCGGCCTCGAGGGTGGCGAACAGCTCGATGAGCGTGGGCTCGCCGTCCCTGCGGTGCGCGATGGCCTCCCGTACGGCCTGCGGGCCCTCGGCGATGAACCGGCGCTCCTTGCCGCGGAAGGCGCGGCGGGCCAGCCGCCGGGCGGCGGAGACACGCGGGGAACGCGGGGAGATCAGCTCGGGGGTGCCCATGGGCGGCGGCTCGCTTCTTTCGTTCGGTGCGGGGGCCGGGACGCTGGCGTCCCGGACCGGAAAAGCGGCGGACCCGCAGGCCGGGGCCTGCGGGTCCGCGTCACAACGTCGTCAGGCCGAAGTTCAGGCGGCCTTCGGGGCGTTGACGTCGCTCGGAAGCGCCTTCTGGGCGACCTCGACGAGCGCGGCGAACGCGTTGGCGTCCGTCACCGCGAGGTCGGCCAGGATCTTGCGGTCCACCTCGACGTTGGCGGCCTTCAGACCCTGGATGAAGCGGTTGTACGTCATGCCGTTGGCGCGGGCAGCGGCGTTGATGCGCTGGATCCACAGCTGACGGAAGTCGCCCTTGCGCTTCTTGCGGTCGTTGTAGTTGTAGACGAACGAGTGGGTGACCTGCTCCTTCGCCTTGCGGTAAAGGCGGGAGCGCTGGCCGCGGTAACCGCTGGCCTGCTCCAGGATCGCCCGGCGCTTCTTGTGGGCGTTGACTGCCCGCTTGACGCGTGCCACTTGTTAACTCCTTGTAGCGGGGCCGCGGTTGTCGTCACGCGGCCCGGTTTCGATTGGGTCCCGGTCTGGTCCAGCGCCCCGGCCGTTCGGCGGGGCGCCCGGACTCACTTGCCGAGAAGCTTCTTGATCTTCGCGGCGTCGCCCGGGGCCATCTCGGCGTTGCCGGTGAGGCGACGCGTCACACGGGACGACTTGTGCTCGAGCAGGTGGCGCTTGCCTGCGCGCTCGCGCAGCACCTTGCCGGAGCCAGTGATCTTGAAGCGCTTGCTGGCACCGCTGTGCGTCTTGTTCTTCGGCATGCGCCGTACTCTCCTCGTCAGTGGCGCCCCCGCAGGCACGATCCGGCAAGCGGGAGCGTCAGATGTATCGGTTGCTGTCCGGGGCGCGGTGCCCCGGATGGGATCCGGGGCGCACGCCTCGGGGATCACGCCTGGGCGTGCTCCTCGGTGGGCTCCTCGGCGGGCTCCTCCACGGACTGGTCCGCGGGAACTCCGCCCTGGCGCTCCGCCTTGCGGGCGGCCTGCGCCTCGCGGGCCTCGGCCATCGCCTCGGTCTTCTTCTTGTGCGGACCGAGAACCATGATCATGTTTCGGCCGTCCTGCTTCGGGTTCGACTCGATGAAGCCGAGGTCCTCCACGTCGGACGCGAGACGCTGCAGCAGTCGGAAGCCCAGCTCGGGACGGGACTGCTCGCGACCACGGAACATGATCGTGATCTTGACCTTGTCACCCTGCTTGAGGAACCGGACGACGTGACCCTTTTTGGTGTCGTAGTCGTGCGGGTCGATCTTCGGCCGGAGCTTCATCTCCTTGATGACCGTGTGCGCCTGGTTCTTGCGCGCCTCACGGGCCTTCATGGCCGACTCGTACTTGAACTTCCCGTAGTCCATGAGCTTGCAGACCGGCGGACGGGCGTTCGCCGCCACCTCGACCAGGTCGAGGTCGTACTCCTGCGCAAGCTCCAGGGCCTTGGCAAGCGGCACAATGCCGACCTGCTCGCCACTGGGACCGACGAGTCGCACCTCAGGGACGCGAATCCGGTCGTTGATGCGGGGCTCGGCGCTGATGGATCCTCCTCGGTAGCACCACGCGACGGCCTGGCGGACTGCCGCGTAACGTCTGTTTCGGTGTGACCAACCGCGCCGGTACATGAAAAATGCCCCGGACGGGACACAGGCGGGGCTCCGGAAAGGATCAGGAACACCGCCGCGAAGTCTCCGCGGGGCGCAGCCGGACCGTTGACCCGCCAACCCTGAGGTCGGTGCGGGTGGGAGATCGGAGCCTCCACTTGTGGGCCGGTCACATAGGTGTCCGGCCGGTCGTTCACACCAGAATACACGAGTCAAGGGGTGACACCCACTCCTGTGCGAGCGCGGACCCGCCCACGCGCGTGCGGGCACTCCCGGCCGCGGTGTCCGGCGGCGCGGGCCATAGGCTGGAGGCGATCCCCTCGGCAGGAAGTGAAGCACCAGGACATGAGCGACCAGACCCCGCAGCAGCCGGAGCAGCAGCCCGACGCGGCGCACCCGGCCGAGCCGGCGAACCCCGGCTTCGAGGACATGACCCGTGACATCGCAGAGGTGCCGGCGGTCGAGGTGATCACGACGGTCGCGGTGCATCTGATGAGCTCGGCGGCGGTCAACCTCGGGCTGGCCGAGGACGGCGAGGCGCACAAGGACCTCGACGAGGCGCGCAAGCTCATCCAGGCGCTGGCGGGGCTGGTCACGGCCAGCGCCACCGAGATCGGCTCGTACCACGCGGCGCCGCTGCGGGACGGCCTGAAGTCGCTGCAGCTGGCCTTCCGCGAGGCGTCGGTCGTACCGGACGAGCCGGGCCAGGGCCCCGGGGAGAAGTTCACCGGGCCCGTTTACGGCTAGGGCGCTTCTGCGCATCCGCGAGCCCCGGCCGCCACGGCCGGGGCTCGTCGTCGTGTGGGCGCGGGCGTCGCGCGCTCAGACCCGCTCGCCGGACTCGGACTCACCGGCCTCCTCGTCCGCGACGAGCCGCGGTTCGTGCGGCGGGTGGGTGATCTGGTGCACCACGGCGGCCAGCGCGCCGCCGATCAGCGGGGCGACGATGAACAGCCACAGCTGGGTGATGGCGCCGCCGCCCGCGAACAGGGCCGGGCCGATGCTTCGCGCGGGGTTGACGGAGGTGCCGTCCAGCGGGATGCCGATGAGGTGGACGGTGCCCAGCGCCAGACCGATTGCCAGACCGCCGAAACCGATCACCGCCACCCGGTGCGTGACCCCGAGCACGACGAAGACGAACAGGAACGTCATCACGATCTCGGCGATGAACGCGCCGCCGAGGTTGAGGTGCACCGCCGAGCGGTCGCCCCAGCCGTTCGTGCCGAACGCGTCGTGCGTCTTCAGGCCCGGCACCTGCTTGGCGACCAGGAAGAGCAGGGCCGCGCCGACGATGCCGCCGAGCACCTGCGCGATCCAGTACGAGACCGCCCGGTGCAGGGAGATCCGGTGGGCCAGCAGCATGCCGAGCGTCACGGCGGGGTTGATGTGGCAGCCCGAGATCGGGCCGAGCGCGTAGGCCAGCGCCAGCATGGTGAAGCCGAAGGCCAGGGCGATGCCGAAGGTGCCGATGTACTCGCCCGCCAGCACGGCCGCGCCGACGGCGAAGAACACCAGCAGCAGCGTGCCGAGGAATTCGGATACGACTGTGCGGGTCTCCGTGGTCTCCATGGGCTCTCCTCGCGTGGATCTTGAGCTCATCCCATAGTGCGGGCGAGGAGCCGAACGCGCTCGTTGGCGAGGGGATCGCGGGAGGTCAGCGGCGGCCAGGTCAGCGGCGGTAGAAGGCCTCCGTGGGCCGGTCGCCGCCCGGCGGCAGCAGGGCCAGGTCGAGGCCCTTGACCAGGCGCTCGCGCAGCACCTCGTCGGTGGCCAGCGCGTGTGCCAGACGCTGGGCGACCTCGGCGGTGGGCGCGTCCGGGGCCAGGCCCAGGGCGAGGGTCGCGTCGGTCTCGTCGGAGGGTGCCAGGCGGGCGACGAGGACGGCCGGCTCGGCGGCGAGTAGCGCGCGCAGGGCCTCGGTGACGGCCGGGTCGGCCAGCGGGTCGGTGCTCCGTCGGCCCTCGGCCAGGGCCCGCAGGGCGGCTCCGGTGAGCTGGTAGGTGACCGGGCCGGCGAGATCGACGACGACGGTGTCGGCCTGCTCGTGGGAGGCGGCGAGCAGGGCCTGCCGCATCGGGACGGCCACCGGGCGGGCGTCGGCGCGCCAGCGCCGGAGGGCGTCCATGGAGGTGAAGGCGGGGAGGGCGCGGCGGCCGTCGGGGGCCTGGAGGGTGGGAACGGCCATATCGCTGGTCTTCTCGCGGCGGAGGCCGTCGGGGCCGGTCTCGACCTCTCCCAGGACGGCGACCACGGGGACCAGGACGCGTGCGTCGGCCAGCGCCGCCAGCAGGCCGGGCTCGGTGCCGCGGTCCTGGCCGTAGGCGGTCAGCGCGGCGGCGAGGGCCGGGTCGGCCGATCCGTCGTCGTCGGAGAAGCCGGGGTCGGGGATGTTTTTCTGCACGTCGCGAGCGTAACGGGCGGGCGCTCGCGGCCGGTGTCCGGTGCGGCGCCGGGCGGCGGGCGGCGGTCGGCTCCACGGTGGATTCCTTAAGAGGACAGAAATTGTCCTACAAGGGGTCTAGCGTCTTCCTCACGTTGAGACGCGCCGACCCAGGAGGCAGTCAGATGTCCGTCAACCCGATTCCCCAGGGCTACACCACCGTGACGCCGTGGATCATCTCCCGCGACACGGTCCAGCTGATCGACTATCTGAAGCGGGCCTTCGGGGCGGAGGAGATCGCGTGCCTGGCGAACGAGGACGGAAGCATCGGGCACGCGGAGGTGCGGATGGGCGACTCGGTGGTGATGATGTTCGACGCGCGTCCGGAGTGGCCGCCGACCCCGGGCTTCCTGCGCCTCTACGTCGAGGACGCCGACGCCGTGCACCGCCAGGCCGTCGCGGCCGGCGGCACGTCGGTCACCGAGGTCACCCACCTCGCCTTCGGCGACCGGGTCGGGCGGGTGCGCGATCCCCAGGGCAACCTGTACTGGGTCCAGACCCGCGTGGAGGAACTCGAGCCCGCGGAGATCGAACGACGCCTCGGTGACCCGGAGTTCGTCAAGGCGATGGAGTACGTCCAGGGCGCCGACTTCTTCCCGGGCGGGGCCGCCGGCCTCGGCTGACGTGCGGCGCGGCCGGCCGCTTCCTATCGGGGGCGGCGTCGCCAGATGACGACGCCGGCCACCAGCAGCGCCGCGCCGGCCGCCCCCACCGTCCAGGCGAGCCAGGCGGTGGGAGAGCCGACGTCCGGCGCGGGGGCCGGTCCGGGGCCGAAGTAGCGGTGGGCGTAGGCGGCCGAGCTGGGCTTTTGGGGCACCGGCTTGAGGGCGGCGGCCCGTTCGAGGGCGGCGGCCGCGTCCGCCAGGCCGGCGCCGAAGTCGTCGTTGCGGCCGCCCTGGGGGGTGTCCTGGGCGGTGGCGGTGAGGAGTTGTTTGATCTGGGCGGGGCTCAGATCGGGGTGTTCGGCGCGGATCAGGGCGATGGCGCCGGAGACCAGAGCGGCGGCGGGGCTGGTGCCGTTGCCGTTGTAGTAGGTGCGGTCCGGGTTGGACATGATGATCGTCTCGCCGGGGGCGCAGACCGTGGCGTACCAGTGGCGGGTGGAGAACGTGGTCCGCTCGCGCGCCTGGTTGACGGCGGTGACCGCGATGACGCCCGGGTAGGCGGCGGGGTAGGAGATGTGGTCGCCCTTTCCGCCGTCGTTGCCCGCCGAGGCGACGACGGGGATGCCCTTGCCGAGGGCGTACTGGATGGCGGCGTCCTCGCGCGGCTCGGGGTGCGCGGTGTCGCTGTCGTCCCCCAGGGACATGTTGATGACGTCGGCTCCGTGGTCGGCGGCCCAGCGGATGCCGTCGGCCAGGGCACCGGCCTTCTCGGTGCGGGCCCGTTCGCGCTGGGGGTCGCCGTCCTCGAGGATCACGCGGACGGGGAGGATCCTGGCCTCGGGGGCGATGCCGAGGACTCCGTCCTGGCGGCCGGCGCCGTGGCCGTGGCCGGCGATGACGCTGGCCATGCCGGTGCCGTGGTCGGCCCAGGTCTTGTCGCCCGGTCCGGCGCCGAAGCCGACCAGGTCCTTCTCCGGCAGCACCTGGCCCGTGAGGTCGGGCTGGTTCGCGTCCACGCCGGTGTCCAGGACGGCGACGGTGATGCCCGCGCCCTTGGTCGTCCGCCAGGCCTGCTGGGCGTGCATCGCCTGCAGGGCCCACTCCTGGGCGCGGACGGTGTCGGCCTGCGCGGGCGGCGGGGGCAGCACGGACAGCGCGGCGGTGGCGCACGCGACGGCGAGACCGCGCCGCAGGTTCCTACGGCTCACGGCTCCTCCGTGTTCTGCCCGGAGATCCCCGACTGCTTGCGGAAGATGTCCTCGATGCGGTCCGCGAGGCTCTTCGCGTCGTGGCCGAGGCCGGACTCGGCGGGGGCGGTGGTGGTGCCGGGCCGGACCGCGGCCTCGGCGGGCTGCGGATCGGTGACGGTGCGGCCGTCGGCGAAGCCGGAGACGGCGTAGACGACGACCGGGATGTCGGTGAGGATCCGGACGGTCCAGCTCGCCCGCTGGGCGTTCCCGAAGTGCGCGGCCGGGGTGCCCTCGGCGGCGTACGGCAGCGGCATCATGGTGGCGCGGGCGGCCAGGCTCTTGGTGCTGAAGCGGGAGTTCATCGCCAGCATGCCGGGGGCGTCGGCCTTGGCGGTCAGGGCGCCGACGGTGATGACGCCGGAGCGGGTGGCGTCGACGTAGGTGGCGCGCAGCAGGCGGGCGCAGCCCACCGGGGCGAGCGTCTCGGCCAGCGCCGGGTCGAGGCCCTTGGCGCAGGTGCTGTCGGGGGCCACGGCGATGCGGGTCCAGCGCCGGTCGGCGCCGCCGGGGCCGACGCCCAGGCCGTCGACGGTGCGCGGGAAGAGCGTGTCGACGGGGGTGTTGCGCCAGACGTCGCGGCCCTTGGCGAACGTGGCCTGGGGAGTCGGGGGCGCGTCGGACCCTTCGGTGAGCCAACTCCCGGCCGCCGCACCGCCGATGAGGCCGATGCCGAGGACCAGGCAGGCGGCGATGACGAGGCGGCGCCGGCGGGAGCGGCGGGTTGCGGGCAGGGGTGCGACCGGGGCGGCCGGGCGCGGTCCGGCTCCCTGGTGCGGCAGGGCGGTTCCCGGCCAGGGGGGAGCGGGCGGGCGGGCGGCCGCGGGGGGTGCCGCGGGGGCGCTCTCCGGAGCCGCGGGCGCCCCGCCGTGCGCGCCGTCGCGGCGTGCGTTCCACAGCGCCTCGCTGTGGGCCAGGTGGAAGGCGGCGGTGTCGCGGAAGGACACGGGGCGGCCGGCCGGGGGCGCCGGGGCGGGCGCGGCCGGCCCCTGGGCCGGGCGGGGCGGCAGCTGCGGGCCGGCGGCGGGCGGCGGCGTACGGGGGCGGGGCGGGGCGGGCGGCGGGGTCGCGGGACGCGGCGGGGCCGTCGGAGGCATCGGGCCGGTGGGCCGCTGGACGGGCGGGGCGGCCGGCGGCGGGACGGTGGGGTCGGCGGGCACCGGGCGCAGCACGGTGGTCCGCGGGTCCTCGTCCGCGGCGGGGGGTACGGAGGGCGCGGGGCGGTGCGGCGGCTGCGGGGGTATGGGAGGGGTGTGCTGCGTGTCCGCGCAGTCGGCGTCCGTACCCACCCGCGCTCCCCCTTGCGCTGCCGCCCCGGCGTCGATCCGCAATCGGGGCAGGCTTGCTCGTATCCGGACATCACGCCGCTGACCTGCCGGTTGCCGCGTCCCGACACTGTACGGGCTGCTGCCGCCACCGCGGCAACCTGTGTCCACTCTGTCGCGAACTCTCCCCTACCCAGTGGTAGTCGCGTCTGGCAGGCTGCGGCCATGCCCCAGTACACCGCCGACGCGTATGGCGACAAAGACCGGTACGACCGCGCCACCGCCCACCTCGACGCCCCGCTGGCCGTCGTCGATCTGCGGGCCTTCGACGCCAACGCCGCCGATCTGGTGCGCCGCTCGCAGGGCAAGCCGATCCGGGTGGCGAGCAAATCGGTGCGCTGCCGGGCGCTCCTGGAGCGGGTGCTGGCGCGGGACGGCTTCTCGGGGATCATGAGTTTCACGCTGGACGAGTCGCTGTGGCTGGCGCGTTCGGGGTTCTCGGACGTGCTGCTGGCGTATCCCTCGGCGGACCGGGCGGGATTCGCCGAGCTGACCGCCGATCCCGAGCTGGCGGCGGCCGTGACGGTGATGGTCGATGACCCCGTCCAGCTGGATCTGATCGACGCCGCCCGGCCGGCCGGCGGCTCCGGTGAGGAGATACGGGTGTGCCTGGAGCTGGACACCGCCTACCGGGTGCTGGGCGGGAAGGTGCGGGTCGGTGCGCGGCGGTCACCGCTGCGGGCGCCCGCCCAACTGGGCGCGCTGGCGAGGGCGGTGGCCCGCCGCCCCGGGTTCCGGCTGGTGGGGCTGATGGCGTACGAGGGGCATGTGGCGGGGGTGGGCGACGAGGTCGCCGGGAAGCCGGTGTTCTCGCGGGCGATCCGGGTGATGCAGGCGGCGGCGCGCAAGGAGCTGGCGCAGCGGCGCTGGGAGGCCGTACGGGCGGTGCGGGCGGTGGCGCCGCGGCTGGAGTTCGTCAACGGCGGCGGGACCGGCAGCGTGCAGCACACCGCGGCGGAGGCGGCGGTCACGGAGATCGCGGCCGGGTCGGGGCTGTACGTGCCGCGGCTGTTCGACAACTTCCGTTCGTTCAGCGGCCGTCCGGCGGCGTTGTTCGCGCAGCCGGTGGTGCGCCGGCCCGGTCCGGGGGTCGTCACGGTGCTGGGCGGCGGCTATCCGGCGTCGGGGGTGGCGGGCGCGGACCGGCTGCCGGAGCCGTATCTGCCCGCCGGGCTGCGCTACGACCCGCAGGAGGGGCCCGGCGAGGTGCAGACGCCGCTGCTGGGGACGGCCGCGGACGCGCTGGCGATCGGCGACAAGGTGTGGTTCCGGCATGCCAAGGCCGGTGAGCTGTGCGAGCGGTTCGCGCAGCTTCAGCTGGTCGACGGGGACCGGGTGGTGGAGACGGTGCCGACGTACCGGGGCGAGGGCCGCACCTTTCTGTGACGCGGTGCGGCCCCCGGCCGTACGCCCGGTCGCTCAGAACACCCGGTCCTTCTGGTCCGGGATCACCGAACCGTCGGGGCGGTGGAGCGGGGCGAGCTTGCCGTCCGGCCGGACGTAGCCGGCGGTCGAGCAGGGGTACGCGGCGGTCTGCCGCTTCTCCGGCTCGATGAACATCGGGTTGATGAGCCAGCGGCCGTCGCTGTTGTCGTAGGCGCGGCAGGTCAGCTCGGTCTTGTTGCGGTTGAGGGCCAGGTGCGCCCCGGTCGCGTCGCCGACGAAGGTGACGTCGGTCTCGGCGTCGCCCGCGGCGAGGGCGGGACGGTGCGCCGGGTCCTGCTGCTGCCAGGCCTTGGCGCCCTTGACGTGGTAGATCTCCTGGTTGATCCAGCAGCGCTTGCCGTCCATGTACGTCAGGACCTCGCCGTGCGTGTCCTCGACGTCGCCGCAGCCCTGGACGCCGTTGGTGAGCCGGCCGTCGCGGACGATGTTGCGGATGCCGATGACGTGGTCGCGGTCGATGCCCACACCGGGCGCCCAGGCCCGCACGACCGGTTCGGAGGAGGCGGAGACGATGTAGACGTCGAAGTTGGCCTTCTGAAGGGTGTGGATGAGGTCGCGCTGCTGGTCGTAGTAGCGCACATAGCCGGCCATGGTGTGCGTGCCGACCTTCTGCTCCTTGCCGACCGGCGCGGCGAGGTTCTCGGTGCGCGCCTGGCGGGCGAGCGCGGTCAGCTGCTCCGGGGTGCGCCCGCCGAAGAGCTGGGTGATCCAGACGTAGGAGGGCACCGTGCGCCGGTGGTTCCACTCCCCCGCGAACGCGGTCTTCCCGTCGGAGGTCTTCTCGTCCTGGTAGACGTCGAGGATCTCGTCGGTGCAGTCGGTGTCGGTCGACGTCGGCAGGGGGCTGCCGGGGCGTACGGACGTGCCGCAGGCCTTGGTGAGCGCGCGGTGGGCGTCGTCGGTCAGCCACTTGTTGGTGGCCTTCCAGCTGGTGGGCTGCAGCACCTTGTCGTGCCGGAGCATCCAGGCCAGCGTGGCGTCGGAGATGTCGTTCTTGACGACGGTGTTGTCCCAGTCGAAGGTCGCGACCGGCTTGGCGCCCTCGGATCCCGAGCAGCTGCCCCGTTGGTCGATCGTCTTCTGCAGTTTGGCGCGGTTGTCGCCGTACCACCCCTTGGCGACATGGAGGGTGGGGCACCGGCGCGGGGCCGCATCCGTGGTGGCCAGCTGCGTGGCCGCGATGCCGCCTCCCACGACGACGACGGCGGCGGCACCCACCGCCAGCCAGCGATGCTTGTTGAGCATGGAACGCACTCCTGTCGAACGAGGGATCGAAGGCGGACGCTAACGCATGGCAGCCGGGCGTCGCGCGACGCCCGGCTGCCATGACGCTTTGCCGGAAGTGAACAACTGGCGCTTACACAGGGGTGACGTACGCGCCCGCGATGCCGCCGTCGACCAGGAATTCGGCGGCGTTGACGAAGGAGGAGTCGTCGCTGGCGAGGAAGGCGACGGCGGAGGCGATCTCCTCGGGCTCGGCGAACCGGCCGACCGGGACGTGCACGAGGCGGCGCGCGGCGCGCTCGGGGTCCTTGGCGAACAGCTCCTTGAGCAGCGGGGTGTTGACCGGCCCGGGGCACAGGGCGTTGACCCGGATGCCCTCGCGGGCGAACTGCACGCCCAGCTCGCGGGACATGGCCAGCACGCCGCCCTTGGAGGCGGTGTAGCTGATCTGGGAGGTGGCGGCGCCCATCACGGCCACGAAGGAGGCGGTGTTGATGATGGAGCCGCCGCGCCCGGTCTGCTCGAACTGCTGCTGCATGTACGGGAGGGCGTGCTTGCAGCAGAGGTAGACCGAGGTGAGGTTGACCTCCTGGACGCGCTTCCAGGCGTCGAGGCCGGTGGTGAGGATGGAGTCGTCGTCGGGCGGCGAGATGCCGGCGTTGTTGAAGGCGATGTCGACCGAGCCGTAGGTGTCGAAGGCGGTCCTGTAGAGCGCCTCGACCTCGTCGGAGTCGGTGACGTCCACCTTGACGAAGGTGCCGCCGACCTCTTCGGCGGCGGCCTTGCCGGCCGTCTCGTCGATGTCGGCGCAGACGACGTTGGCGCCTTCGGAGGCCAGGCGGCGGGCGGTGGCCAGGCCGATGCCGCTGCCGGCTCCGGTGATCACGGCGGTACGGCCGACGAGGCGGCGGCACACTGCGGTCTGGTCGGTCACTTGCTCTCCTCGGTGCTGTGCTGGGTGCTGGGTTCGGTGCTGATGAAGATGTTCTTGGTCTCGGTGAAGGCGGCGAGCGCATCCGGGCCCAGCTCGCGGCCGAGTCCGGACTGCTTGAACCCGCCGAAGGGGGTCCAGTAGCGCACGCTGCTGTGGGAGTTGACGGAGAGGTTGCCCGCGGCGACGGCGCGCGAGACGCGCAGGGCGCGGCCGACGTCGCGGGTCCACAAGGAGCCGGAGAGGCCGTAGTCGGTGGCGTTGGCCAGGCGTACCGCGTCGGCCTCGTCGTCGAAGGGCAGGACGACGGCGACCGGGCCGAAGATCTCCTCGACCGCCGTACGGTCGCCGGGGCGTCCCTCCAGGACGGTGGCCGGGTACCAGAAGCCCTTCCCGGCGGGGGCCTCGCCGCGGATGGCGGCCGGGGCGTCCTCGGGGACGTAGGACCGTACCCGCTCGCGCTGGGCGGCGGAGATCAGCGGGCCCATCTGCGTGGCCGGGTCGGCCGGGTCGCCGACGGTGAAGGCCTGGACGGCGGGCTCCAGCAGCTCCATGAAGCGGTCGTAGACCGAGCGCTGGACGAGGATCCGGCTGCGGGCGCAGCAGTCCTGGCCGGTGTTGTCGAGGAAGGAGCCGGGGGCGGCGGCCGCGGCGGCCTCGAGGTCGGCGTCGGCGAAGACGATGTTGGGGCTCTTGCCGCCGAGTTCCAGGGTCAGCCGTTTGGTCTGCTCGGCGCAGCGGGCGGCGATCTGGCGGCCGGTGGCGGTGGAACCGGTGAAGACGACCTTGGCGACGCCGGGGTGGTCGACCAGCGCGGTGCCGGTGACCGGGCCCTCGCCGGGCAGGACCTGGAAGAGGTGCTCGGGGAGCCCGGCCTCCAGGGCGAGTTCGGCGAGCCTGAGCGCGGTGAGCGGGGTGGTCTCGGCGGGCTTGAGGAGGACGGCGTTGCCGGCCGCGAGCGCGGGGGCGGTGCCCCAGGCGGCGATCGGCATCGGGAAGTTCCAGGGGGCGATGACGGCGACGACGCCGAGCGGCTCCTGGACGGTGATGTTCAGGCCGCCCGCGACCGGGATCTGGGTGCCGGTCAGGCGCTCCACTCCCCCGGCGGCGTAGTGCAGCAGATCGCGGACGTTGCCCGCCTCCCATTGGGCGTTGCCCAGGGGGTGGCCCGCCTCGGTCAGCTCCAGTTCGGCGAGCTGCGGGATGTGGGCGTCGACGACGTCGGCGAAGCGGCGCAGGAGGCGGGCGCGGTCGCCGGGGGCGACGGCGGCCCAGGCCTCCTGGGCGGCGGCGGCCCGGCGGACGGCGGCGTCGACCTCGGCGGGCGAGGTGGTGGGGACGGTGGCCACCACTTCCTCGGTGGCCGGGTTGAGGATGTTCAGTTCGTGCAGACCATTGGACACGGTCGGGTTCCTTACATGCGCTCGAAGGAGCGGAAGCGCTCCCAGTCCGTGACGGCGGCGTCGTAGGCGTCCTGCTCGACGCGGGCCATGTGGCGGTAGTGGTCGACGACCTCGTCACCGAAGGCGGCGCGGGCGATCGGGCTGTTCTCCCACCGCTCGGCGGCTTCGCGCAGGGTGGTGGGGACGTGCGCGGCGTCGCCGGCGTAGGCGTTGCCGGTGGTCGCCTCGGGGAGTTCCAGCTCGTTCTCTATGCCGTACAGGCCGGCCGCGACCATGGCGGCGACCGCGAGGTAGGGGTTCACATCGCCGCCGGGCAGGCGGTTCTCCAGGCGGTGCGAGCGGCCGTGGCCGACGACCCGCAGGGCGCAGGTGCGGTTGTCCGGGCCCCAGGCGACGGCGGTGGGCGCGAAGGAGCCGGGGCGGAAGCGCTTGTAGGAGTTGATGTTGGGGGCGTAGAAGAGCGTGAAGTCGCGCATCGCGGCGATCTGCCCGGCGAGGAAGTGCCGCATGATCTTCGACATGCCGTACGGGCCGTCGTCGTCGGCCATCACCGGCCGGCCCTGCTCGTCCTGGAGCGAGAGGTGGATGTGGCAGGAGTTGCCCTCGCGCTCGTCGTACTTCGCCATGAAGGTGAGCGCCATGCCCTCCTGCGCGGCGATCTCCTTGGCTCCGGTCTTGTAGATGCTGTGCTGGTCGCAGGTGGTGAGCGCCTCGTCGTAGACGAACACGATCTCGTGCTGGCCGAGGTTGCACTCGCCCTTGGCGGACTCGACGGTCATGCCGGCCGCGCCCATCTCGTTGCGGATACGGCGCAGCAGCGGCTCCACGCGGCCGGTGCCCAGGACGGAGTAGTCGGCGTTGTACTGGTTGGCGGGGTTCATCTGGCGGTAGCCGCGCGACCAGGCGTCCTCGTAGGTGTCCTTGAAGAGCATGAACTCCAGCTCGGTGCCCACGTGCGCGCTCCAGCCCAGCTCGCCGAGCCGGTCCAGCTGGCGGCGCAGGATCTGCCGGGGCGAGGCGGCGACCGGGGAGCGGTCGTGCCAGGCGAGGTCGGCGGTGATCAGGGCGGTGCCGGGGTTCCAGGGGGTGCGGCGCAGGGTGGCGGTGTCGCCGTGCATGGCGAAGTCGCCGTAGCCGCGCTCCCAGGAGGACATCTTGTAGCCGTCGACGGTGTTGAGGTCGACGTCCACGGCGAGGAGGTAGTTGCAGCCCTCCGTGCCGTGGTCGAGGACGGTGTCGAGGAAGTAGCGGGCGGCGAACCGCTTGCCCTGGAGCCTGCCTTGCATATCGGTGAAGGCGAGGACGACAGTGTCGATCTCCCCGGCATCGACGAGGACTCTGAGCTCCTCGACGGAGAGTGGGGGCGTGCGGTCTGCCACGGTGTTGCCTCCTGTCACTGCATCCGGAAGTCATAAGGTAGGCACACGAACCATTGATTGGGAAGGGGTTGCGATGGACGGTGCGGCTGATCGGCTGGCACCCGTGCTGCGGCCGGTGCGGGCGGGCAACGGTTTCGAGGAGGCCCTGGAGCAGATACTCCAGATCGTCCGGCTCGGCCTGGTACCCCAGGGCGAACGGCTGCCGGCGGAGCGGGAGTTGGCGGAGCGGCTGCAGATCAGCAGGGTCACGCTGCGCGAGGTGCTGAAGGTGCTCCAGGACGAGGGCCTGGTGGAAAGCCGCCGCGGACGCTACGGCGGCACGTTCGTCCGGCGGCGGACGACGCATCCGGGCGAGCCGGAGCTGCGGCGCCGGATCGAGAAGATCGACGTCGAGGACACCCTGCGCTTCCGGGAGGTGCTGGAGGTGGGCGCGGCCGGGCTCTGTGCGGCCCACGGGCTGAGCGACGAGCAGGCCGACCGGCTGCGCGAGGCGCTGGCGGCGACCCAGGACGCCCCGCTCGCGGACTACCGCCGCCGCGACACCCTGCTCCACCTCACCCTCGCCGAGCTGTCCGGCTCGCCGTCGCTGGCCGCCCAGTACGCGGCCGTACGGGCGGGCGTGAACGACCTCCTGGACTGCATCCCGCTGCTCGTACGCAACCTGGAGCACTCCCAGACCCAGCACGCCGCGCTGGTGGAGGCCATCTTGGAGGGCGACGCGGACGGCGCGCGCGAGGTGATGCGCGAGCACTGCTGCGGGACCGCCGCCCTGCTGCGCGGATTCCTCACGGCCCCGCCGGCCCGGCCCGGGGCCTGAGACCAGCGGTCCGAGACCCCGCGTTAACCAGTCTTTTACCCAGGGGTCTTGCGCCGCCCCGGCACGGAGAGCAAAGGTATGCCGCTGAACCTTTGCACGATTCCCCCTCGGCAAGGCAGGAGCGGCTCATGGCCGACAGCACCACTTCGCAGAGCGCACCGCCCCCCACGGCCCCGGGCGCCGCATCGTCCGACGAGGCCTATCTGGAACGCCGGACCCTGCGCCGCGGCAGCGCGGGCCCGCTGCTGCTGACCGGCCTGGGCGTCGCCTATGTCGTCTCCGGCGACTTCTCCGGCTGGAACAACGGCCTGGCGCAGGGCGGCTTCGGCGGCCTGGCGATCGCCGCCGTCCTGATGGGCCTGATGTACACCTGTCTGGTCTTCGCGCTGGCCGAGCTGGCCTCGATCCTGCCGACCGCGGGCGGCGGCTACGGCTTCGCCCGGCGCGCCCTGGGCACCTGGGGCGGCTTTCTGACCGGCACCGCGATCCTCATCGAATACGTCCTCGCCCCCGCCGCGATCTCCATCTTCATCGGCGACTACGTCGAATCCCTCGGCCTCTTCGGCCTGCACTCCAGCTGGCCGGTCTATCTCGCCTGCTTCGTGATCTTCATCGGCATCCATCTGTGGGGTGTGGGCGAGGCACTGCGCTTCAGCCTGATCGTCACCGCCATCGCGGTCGCCGCGCTCGTCGTCTTCGCCCTCGCCGCGCTCACCGACTTCCATGTGGACGCGCTCAACGACATCCCCGTCGAGGCCGGTGCCTTCGGCGCCAGCTCCTGGCTCCCGTTCGGCGTTCTGGGCATCTGGGCGGCGTTCCCGTTCGGCATGTGGTTCTTCCTCGGCGTCGAGGGCGTCCCGCTGGCCGCCGAGGAGACCAAGGACCCGGCGCGCTCGCTGCCCAAGGCGATGGCCGCCGCGATGGGCATCCTGCTGCTGCTCGCGCTGATCACCTTCGCCGCCGCCACCGGGGCGCGCGGCTCGGCCGCCATCCAGTCGGTCGGCGATCCGCTGGTCCAGGCGCTCCAGCCGCACGGCAAGCCGACCACGGTCGGCCGGATCGTCAACTACGCGGGCCTCGCGGGCCTGGTAGCGTCCTTCTTCTCCCTCATCTTCGCCGGCTCCCGGCAGCTGTTCGCCCTCTCCCGGGCCGGCTACCTCCCCCGGTTCCTGTCCCTCACCAGCCGCCGCAAGGCCCCCTACCTGGGCCTGCTGGTCCCCGGCGCGCTGGGCTTCGCGCTCGCCGCGGCCACCGGCGACGGCGCCCGGATGCTGAACGTCGCCGTCTTCGGCGCCACCATCTCCTACGCCCTGATGGCCCTCTCCCACATCGTGCTGCGCCGCCGCGAGCCCGGCCTGCACCGCCCGTACCGCACCCCCGGCGGCATGCTCACCTCGTCCGTCGCCTTCGTCCTGGCCCTCTCGGCGCTGGTCGCGACGTTCCTGGTGGACAAGGACGCCGCCTTCATCGCGCTCGGCGTGTACGTCGTGGCGCTGGCCTACTTCGCCTTCTACTCCCGGCACCGCCTGGTGGCCGCGGCCCCCGAGGAGGAGTTCGCCGCGCTGGCGGCCGCCGAGGCCGAACTCTCCCGCGACTGAAACCGCACCCCTGCCACACCACCTACGGAGGACGACCCGATGTCCCAGCCCCTCATCGGCATCAGCACCTACCAGGAAGAGGCCCGGTGGGGGGTCTGGACGCTGCCCGCCGCGCTGGTGCCCGCCGGATACCCCCGGCACGTACAGCGCTCGGGCGGGCTCCCGGCGCTGCTGCCGCCCGGCGACCCGGCCACCGCCGCGGCGACCGTCGCGCGGCTGGACGGGCTGGTGATCGCCGGCGGCGCGGACGTCCAGCCCGCGCGGTACGGCGCCGAGCCGCACCCCAGGACCGGCCCGCCCGCACGGGACCGGGACGCCTGGGAACTGGCCCTGATCGAGGCCGCGTTGGCGGCCGGTACGCCGCTGCTGGGCATCTGCCGGGGGCTTCAGCTGCTGAACGTGGCGCTGGGCGGCACGCTCATCCAGCACCTCGACGGCCATGCGGGCGCGCCCGGGGTCTTCGGCCGCCACGACATCAAGCCCGTTCCCGGCACCCTGCTGGAGCGGACGCTGCCCGAGCCGGTCTCCGTACCGACCTACCACCATCAGGCGGTGGACCGGCTCGGCCGCGGGCTGGTGGTCTCGGCGTATGCGGAGGACGGCACCGTGGAGGCCCTGGAGCTGCCGATCGCGCACGGCTTCGCGCTGGCCGTGCAGTGGCATCCGGAGGCCGGGGACGACCCGCGCGTCATGGACGCGCTGGTGGCGGCGGCGCGCGGGGCGTCCCCGGCCTGAGCGGCTATCTCAGAGTTCCCTCGACCCGCAGAAGTAGGGGATCCAGCCGCGGTTGCCCGCGTAAGAGATCTTCAGCCAGGTGTTGTCCTTGTGCCCGCACAGGTTGTACGAGCCCCCCTCCGAGGCAAGACCGCCGACTATGCAGGCGGTCTTGCCCTTGGGGAAGAGCCCGAGCGCGGTGGCGCCCACCTTCTTCTCCGTGCGGATCTTCACGCTCTCCTGCGCCTCCGCGCGGACGCAGGAGGCCGGCGCTGCCGCGGTGGCCACGGCGGCGGTGTGCGCCGTCCCGGGCGTGCTTGCCGTGGCGACACCGCTGGTCAGGGCGGTGCCGAGCAGGGCCGCCGAGGCGACGGCGGGCGCGATGAACTTGAGCCTCATATGTGGTGGTTCCCCCTTGCGCATGATGTCGAGCGCCTTGGACACGCCGACGATTCGCGCATGCTAGCGAAATATGCGCAGAGTGATCAACGCTCCCGGCGGGCCCGTGAGCGCCGCCGCCACCGCTCAACTCCCCGCCCCCGCAAGGGCGTCGGGCAGGGGCGCGGCCGACCGGCGACCGGCCGCGCCCCCGCCCGTCGGCGCCTCGGCACCTCAGTGCGTCAGCGGATACGACGCCCGGCCGGACGCCGCGTCGATCTCGTCGTGCGCCTTGGTCAGCAGCTTCATCGCCAGTTCGTTGAGCGCTCTGGCTCCCGCGACCTCCTCGCCGACCCTCGGCTGGTCCGAATCGGCCGGATGACGGCTGGCGTAGCCGTGCGCACGTACCTCGCTCCCGTCCGCCAGCCGCACCAGGGCCGCCGCACGCGTGCGGTGGTGGTCCTCCTCGAATTCCAGCTCGACATGCCATCCGACAGCGGTCTGCATCTTCACCATGACGATCACCTCCGGAACCGCTGTTACCAGGGTGCGCCTGCTCGTGCATCCGCGCACAATGTGCCGGTACGGGCCTCGCCCTAGCCCCGGAAGTCGTCCGCCACGCCGACCAGCAGGACCCGGCTCTCCGGTACGAGGGAGCGCCAGCGGTGGGTGACGCCGCCGGAGCAGTAGAAGGTGTCGCCCGGCCCCAGCCGGTGGCGGCTGCCCTCCGCCTCGGCCTCCACGCAGCCCTCGATGACGTACATCAACTCGTCGTGCGGATGCCGGAATTCGCGCTGCCAGTCGTGCCGGCCGGTGAACTCCAGGGCGTGCAGCTGCTGCCGGCCGCGTACCAGGGGGCGCACCCGGCCGCGGTCGCCGTCCTCGGGGACGGCCGGGGAGCCGGCGCGGACGACGTCGACCGTACGGGGGCCGTCGGCGGCGGCCAGGAGGCGGACCGCGGTGGTCTCCAGCGCGTCGGCGATCTTCTGCAGCGAGCGCATGCTGGGGCGGGCGCGGTCGTTCTCGACCTGGCTGAGGAAGGGGGCGGACAGTCCCGTGCGGCGGGCGAGTTCGGCCAGCGTCAGCTCCAGGGCGCGGCGGCGTCTGCGTACTCCGGCCCCGACCCGGGGAGTGTCCGCCGCCTCGCTCATCGTTCGCTCCTTATCGGTGCGTTCACAGATCTGCAACAACGCGCCCCTAACGTCTACGCTGTTTGATCCCATCAAACAAAGTTTGACGGAATCAATCTCCACGATCTACGACAGCACGTTTGACCAGGGGATTCCTCATGACCGCAGTCGATCAAAACACACGCCGCCGCCGGGGCACCGGCCTGATCGCCCTGGACGAACAGGCCGCGTACGCCGGCTACACCCTCTACGCTCCGCTGACCGGCGGCGGCGAGGTGCTGCTCATCGACCTCCACGGCACCGTCGCCCACCGCTGGCGGCTGCCGCACCGTCCCGGCCGGCACGCCCGCATCCTGCCGAACGGCAACCTCGCCTACAACGCCACCCTCCCGGACCAGGCCGCGCTGTTCCCCATGTGGCACAAGTACCGGGGCGGGCTGATGCAGGAGATCGACCCGGAGGGGACGGTGCTGCGGGAGTTCACCGACCCGCTCCAGCACCACGACGCGCACCACTACGGCGACGGGCGGATCCTCTACACCGCGCTGGAGCCGCTGACCGGCGAGCGGGCGGCGGCGGTCCGCGGCGGCGTGGCCGGATCGGAGGCGGACGGCGGCACGGTGTACGCCGACACCCTCCGCGAGGTCGACGCGGACGGCCGGCTGCTGTGGTCCTGGCGGGTCGCCGACCACCTCGACCGCGACGCGTACGCCCTGCACCCCGGCTACTCCCGCGAACACTGGCCGCTGATCAACTCCGTCCTCCCGCTCGCCGACGGCAACATCCTGGCCGGCCTGCGCAGCGTCTCCGCGGTGATCGTCATCAGCCGGTCCACCGGCGAGATCCTCTGGCGTACGGAGCCCGGCCTGGTCTCCCAGCAGCACCACCCCACCGAGCTGCCCGACGGCAACATCCTGATCTTCGACAACGGCGTCTTCCGGCCCGGCCACGACGTGCCCTTCTCCCGTGTCATCGAGGTGGAGCGGCCGGCCGGCAAGGTGGTGTGGGAGTACCACGACCCGGCCCGCGAGGCGTTCTTCGCGCCGTTCATGGGCAGCGCCCAGCGGCTGCCCAACGGCAACACCCTGATCACCGACTCCCCCGCCGGGCGGCTCTTCGAGGTGACGGCGGAGGGCGTGCTGTGCTGGGAGTACGTCGTCCCGCAGTTCGGCAGCTACCGCGAGCCGGAGGTCGGCGCACTCTTCCCGTCGCTGAACAACGCGGTCTTCCGCGCCTACCGCTACGACGCCGGGCAACTGCCCTGGCTGACCCGGCGGGTGTGAGCGATGACCGCCTCGCCAGGGCCCCCGGCGCCCGCCGCGCCCCCGGTGGACGAACGGCTTCCGCTGCTGCGCCTGCTGCCGCTCGCCGCGCAGCACGTCCTCGCGATGATCGCGGCCCCCGTCTCCACGGTCTTCCTGATCGCGGCCGGGCTGCATCTGCCGCCCGCCCGCACCGCGTCCCTGCTCAGCGCCACCCTGGTGCTGTGCGGGGCCGGGGCGCTGCTGCAGTCCTTCGGGGTGCTGGGGACCGGGGCCCGGCTGCCGTTCATGATGCTGCCGGGCGGCGCGGCGGTGGCCGTCTTCCTGGAGACCGCCCATGCCCACGGAGCCGCCACCGCCTCCGGCTCCGTGCTGCTCGCGGCCGCCCTGCTGCTGGCCGTACTGCCGCTGTACGGGCGGCTGCTGCGGTTCTTCCCGCCGCTGGTGATGGGCACGACGGTGCTGGTCATCGGCATCAACATGGTCCATGTCGCGGCGCCCATGGCGGTCGCGGGCCGCCGGCCGGCACTGGTCACCATCGCCGCCACCGCCCTGTGCTTCCTGATGCTGCGCGGTGCCTGGCGGCAGCTGTCGGTGCTGATCGGCATGGTGGCCGGCACCGCCGCCGCCGCGCTCACCGGCGGCGACGCGTTCCGTACCGTCCCGGGCGACGCGGTGCTGGCACTGCCGCAGCTGCTCCCGTACGGCGCCCCGCGCTTCGATCTCCTGGCGGCCCTCCCCCTGATGGTCCTCGCCCTCGCCTCGCTCGCCGAGGCGACCGGGCAGACCGTCCTCAACAGCGAGGCGGTGGGCCGTACTCCCGACCCGGCGCGCGATGTGCCGCGCACCGCCCGCGCGGATGCGGTCACCTCGCTGGGCGCCGGGCTGCTCGGCGGCCCGGTGATGGTGACCAGCGCGGAGAACATCGGCATCGTCCGGCTCACCGGCATCCGCAGCCGCTTCGTGACCGCCGCGGCCGGCGCGCTGCTGGTCCTGAGCGGTCTGCTCGCGCCGGTCGCCCGGCTGCTCGCCGCGCTGCCCACCGCGGTGGTCGGCGGCGCGGCCCTGGTGATCTACGCGGTGATCGCGGCCATGGGCATCGACATGCTCCGCCGCACCGACCTCGCCGACCGCGCTGCGTCCACCGTCGTCGCGCTCACCCTGCTGGCGGGCCTGCTCCCCGTCCTGGCCCCGCAGTTGTACGCCCCGCTGCCCGGCTGGGCCCGCCCCCTGTTCGGCAGCGGGGTACCGGCCGCCGCCCTGACGGCGGTCGTGCTGTCGGCGCTCTTCGGGCGGGTCCGGCCGCCCCGCTCCCCCGTCGAGCCTCAGCCCCCCTGCGTCAGCCCCAGCAGCTGCCGCGCCGGACCCGCGGGTCGCTGACCGGTCGGCCATACGGCCCGCAGATCGCGCCCGAGGCGCAGGCCCTGCACGGGGATCTCCACCAGCCGGCGGGCGGTCAGCTCCTCCCCGACGGCGAGTTCGCTGACGACGGAGGGCGCGGCCTCGCTGACGACGGCGGCCTTCACCGCGGTGGTCGAGGCGAGTTCGAGCAGCGGTTCCGCCAGGCCGCCGTGCCGGGCGAGCGCCGCGTCCAGCACCTGGCGGGTGCCCGAGCCGCGTTCGCGCAGGATCAGCGGGGTGGCGGCCAGTTCGGCGGCGGTCACCTCCGTACGGCGCCTGCACCAGCGGTGGGAGGGGGCGGCGACCACGATCAGCCGGTCGTGGCCGATGACCGCGCCGTCCAGCCCCGCCGGCACCTGAAGGCCCTCGACGAAGCCGAGGTCGGCCTCGCCCGCCAGCAGCCGTTCGGCGACCGCGCTGGAGTTGCCCGCGAGCAGCGACACGGCGGTCCCGGGGCGCTGGGAGCGCAGCGCGATCAGCCAGCCGGGCAGCAGATACTCGGCGATGGTCATGCTGGCGGCGACCCGCAGCCGGGAGTCGCGGCGGCCGCGCAGCGCCTGCGCACCCGCGTCGAACGCCTCGGCCGCCTCCACCACCCGCCGCGCCCAGTCCGTGACCAGCACCCCGGCGTCGGTGAGCCGGGAGCCGCGCGGCGAGCGTTCCACCAGCGCCACGCCGAGCTGCCGTTCCATCGAGCGGATCCGGCTGCTGGCGGCGGGCTGGGTGATGCCCGTCGCGCGGGCGGCCCGCCCCAGGCTGCCGAGCCGGGCGACGGCGAGCAGCAGCTCCAGCGCGCCGAGGTCCGGGACCCGGTGCGCGAGCGGTACGGCGGCGGGTTGACCCTCTGCGCTGCACATAAACCCAGCTTATGCCCTCATAGACGCAATGGCCCTGGTGGCGGCGGCCCGGCACGGCGACGCTCGAACCATGACCCTCACCGCGCAAGCACCTTCGCGGACCGCGGGCGCCGTCCATGGCACCCGCGGCACCGCTTCCTCCCTCCGCCATCTCGGCCCGAACTGGTACGCCGCCGTCATGGGCACCGCGATCGTCGCCAACGCCGGCACGGCCCTGCCGCTCGGCACACCTGGGCTGCGCGGCGCGTACACGGTGATCTGGGCGCTGTCGGCGCTGATGCTGCTGACGCTGCTGGGCGCCCGGACGGTGCACTGGGTCCGGCACCCCGACCAGGCCCGGCAGCACCTGCTGGACCCGGCGGTCGCGCCGTTCTACGGGTGCCTGTCGATGGCGCTGCTCGCGGTCGGCGCCGGCACCCTCGCGGTCGGCCGGAACGTCCTGGGCGCCGGGGCCGCGGTCGCCACCGACGCCGTGCTGTGGACCGCGGGCACCCTCATCGGGCTGACGGCCGCCGCCGCGATCCCGTATCTGATGGTCACCCGGCACCGCATCGAGCCGGGCAGCGCCTCCCCGGTGTGGCTCCTGCCGCTGGTCGCGCCCATGGTGTCGGCGGCCACCGGACCGGCCCTGGTGGCGCATCTGCCGGCCGGGCAGGAGCGGGCGGGCATGCTGCTGGCCTGTTACGCGATGTTCGGGATGTCGCTGCTCGCGACGCTGGTGATGCTGCCGCTCGTCCTGAACCGGCTGTTCCACCACGGCCCGCTGCCGCTCGCGCTGACCCCGACGCTGTTCCTCGTCCTCGGCCCGCTGGGCCAGTCCACCACCGCCGTGCACAACCTCGCCGACGCCGCCCCCGGGGCCGTCGCCGCACCCTGCGCGCACGCGATGGCCGCCTTCGCCGTCCTGTACGGCGTGCCCGTGATGGGCTTCGCGCTGCTGTGGCTGGCGATCGCCACGGCGATGGTGGTGCGGGCGTTCCGCCGGGGCATGGGTTTCGCCATGACCTGGTGGGGCTTCACCTTCCCGGTCGGCACCTGTGTCACCGGGGCGGCGGGACTCGCCCGGAACACCGGGCTCGCCGCGTACACCTGGCTGGCGGTGGCGCTGTTCGCCGTCCTGGTGACGGCGGTGGCGGTGGCCGCCGCGCGCACCGGGCTCGGTCTGGCGCGCGGACAGCTCCTGGCGCCGCCGAGGCCGCAGCCCGCGGTCCGGTAGTCACGGCGCCGCGGCAGTCACCGCGCCCCGGCCACCGCCGCCGCCAGCACCCCGGCGGCCTCCGCCAACGACGGCCCGTACCAGGTCAGATGGCGCCCGCTGACCAGCGCGGCGGGCAGGTGGGGAAACGCCTCGGGCCCGTCCTCGGCGGTGAAGCGGTACGGCTCGTCGGGCAGCACGACGAGATCGGCGGCGGTGGCGTTGAGCTCGTCGAGGGGGATGCGGGGGTAGCGCTCGGCGTGCCCGGCGTAGAGGTTGCGCACCCCGAGCCGGGCGAGCAGATCACCGGCGAAGGTGTCCCGCCCCAGCACCCTCCACGGCCGCCGCCAGATCGGCACCACCGCGCTCCGCTGCGCCGCCTCGCCGGGCAGGTCCCGCCAGGCGGCCTCGGCGGCGTCCAGCCAGTCGGGCCGGGGCAGCCGGCAGCCGCGCACCAGCACCCGTTCCAGCTCGCTCAGCGCCTGGTCGAGCGTGCGGATCTCGGTGACCAGGACATTCAGCCCGGCGGCCCGCAGCGCGTCCAGGTCCTGCGGGCGGTTCTCCTCCTCGTTGGCGATCACGAGGTCGGGCGCGAGGGCGGCGATCCCCGCGGTGTCGGGGTTCTTGGTGCCGCCGATGCGGAGGACGTCGAGCCCGGCGGGGTGGCTGCACCAGTCGGTGGCGCCGACCAGCAGCTCGGGCGCGCCGGCGGCCACCGCCTCGGTGAGGGAGGGCACCAGGGACACCACGCGGCGGACGGAGGCGCCGGGAGGGCTGGGAGTCATCTCCCCACGGTACGCGGCCCGGCCCGCCGCCCGCGGCCTGCGCCGGACGCGGACCCGCCGCTCAGGAACGGGCGTTGGCGTTGCGCCGGAGCAGATAGGCGGCGCCGCCCGCCAGCGCCAGCAGGGCCAGCCCGCCGGCCGCCTGGCTGGCGTTCACCCCCTCGGACCGCCCGTCGCGTACGGTCACGGTCCCGGTGTACTTCGCGCTGCCGGTCCCGCAGTCGATGGTGACCTGGTAGCGGCCGGGCGTGGCGCTGCGGGCCACCGTCGTATCGGCCGCCATCCCGCGCGTGGCCGGTTCGAGGACCACCGATCCGAAGAGCGGCGAGGCGGCCGTGGCGCCCCGGTCCGCCGCGCACCGCCGGCCGTCGCTGACGTTCACGCGCTGCCCGGCCGCCATCGGGTCCGGTTCGACCAGCGCCGCCGGTGCGGGTCCCCCCGCTCGTGGGGTTCCCCCCTGCTCCTGGGGGTCCCCCCGCTCGAGCCGAGCCGAGAGTGCGGGGGGAGCCGAGAGCTCGGGGGAGGAGCCGAGAGCGGAGGAGGGCGCGGCAAGTCCCAGGACGGCGGCGCCGGCCAGGGCGACGGCGGCGGTACGTACAGGGTTCACGGTCGCCTCCTGCGCCGGCCGCGGCTTCGGCGGCCGCGCGGGAAGACCGGCACAAGGGGAGCGAATCATCGCGCGCACGGCGTCGCGACGCGGGCGCGGCCGGTAGGTGGAGCCGGTACTCCATCGGGGCGCCCCCGCCCCTCCCCCGGCGGGCCGGTGACCGCGCATACGGCGGGGGAAACGACAGGCCCCGCCGCCCGGCTGCTGCCGGGGGCGGGGCCCGCGCTCAAGGGGACGCGGCTACTTCACCGGCGCCATCTTGTCGACGATGCCCGGGTGGTCGTCGATCCACTTCTCCACGCCCTTGTTCTCGTGCCCCTTTCCGGCGTCCTGGATGTCCTTCTCCAGGCTGCCGAGCTGGTCGGGCGTCATCTTCCAGTTCTTCAGCCAGCCGGCGAACTCGGGGAACTTCTCGGGGAAGCTCTTGTTGCCGACCGACTTGATCTGGTTGTTGGCGCCCCAGGTGCCCTTGGGGTCCGCGAGCTTGGTGAGGTGGTACTTGCTGTAGGCCCAGTGCGGGGACCACAGGACGACCGCGATGGGCTCCTTCTTGGCGTAGGCCCGCTCCAGCTCGACGAGCATGGCGCCGGTGCCGGCCTCGGTGACCTGGAAGTCCTTCAGCCCGTAGGCGGGCTGGACGACATCGTGCAGGCGCTTCATCTCGCCGGTGCCCGGCTCGATGCCGATGATCTTGCCCTTGAACTCGTCCTTGTGCTCACGCAGATCGTCCATGGTCTTGACGCCCTTGACGTAGGACGGCACCGCGATCTCCAGCGACGTCTTGTCGTACCAGGCGCCGGCATCGACGACGTCCTTCTTGTACCTGTCCCAGTACTGCTTCTGCGCGACCGGCAGCCAGCCGTCGGTCTCGACGTCGATCTGCCCCGTCGACAGGCCGGTCCACATCGGGCCGACGTCGAGGTTGCGGATGTTCGGCTTGTAGCCGCGCTTTTCGAGGACGCTCTTCCACAGGTACGTGGTGGCGATGCCCTCGTCCCACGCGGGGTAGCCGATGTTCGGCGCCTTGCCCGCGTCCTTGCCCTTGGCGTAGGCGGCGTGGGCGGACGGGGCGAGCTTGTCGACCAGGCCCGGGTTCTTCTTGAGCCAGGTGCGCACGCCCTCCTGCTCATGGCCCACGCCGGCGGTCTTGACGTCGTCCTCCAGGCTGGTGAGCTGCTTCTCGTCCAGGTGGAAGTTCTTCATCCACTTGGCGACCTGCGGCTCGTCCTTGGCGAAGCCCTTGCGGCCCAGCAGGTGCAGGCCGTCACCGGAGCCGAACGAGCCCTTGGGGTCCTTCAGCTTGGTGAGCTTGTACTTGTTGTAGGCCCAGTGCGGGGACCACAGCGTGACCGCGATCGGCTTCTTGGCGTGCAGGGCGCGGTCCAGCTCGACGAGCATCGCGGAGGTGCTGGACTCCTGCACCTTGTACTCGCCGCCCAGACCGTAGTCCTTGAGAACCTTGTCCTTGAGCAGCTTCATCTCGCCGGCGCCCGGCTCGATGCCGGTGATCTTGCCGCCGAACTCGCCGCCCTTGCCCTTGAGATCGTCGAGGGTCTTGACGCCCTTCATGTAGGACGGGACCGCGATCTCCAGGGACGTCTTGTCGTACCAGGTGCCCAGGTCCTCGAGCTTGTCCTGGTACTTCTTCCAGTACTCGGCGTGCGTGGTCGGCAGCCAGGCATTGGTCTGGACGTCGATGTCGCCGCGGGCCTGCCCGGCGAAGAGCGGACCGGCCTCCAGGGCCTGGACCTTGGGCTTGTAGCCGCGCTGCTCGAGGATCTCCTTCCACAGGTACGTGGTGGCCTTGCCCTCGTCCCAGTTGACGTAGCCGAGGCTGACCGGGCGGCCCTTGCCGTCGGAGGTCGCGCCCGCGCCGCCGCTGTCCTTGCCGAGGAAGCTCAGCCCGCCGGCGAGCAGCGCCAGCACGATCACACCGGCCATCGCGAGGGAGGTGGCGGGCTTCCACTGGAGGAACTTCCAGCCGCCGAGCGCGGCCTGCGCCTTGGCCAGCGCGCGCCGGCCGAGCGGGGAGACCCGCTGGTTGAGCGCGCCGGTCATCCGGTCCAGGTACATGGCGAGGATGACGACCGCGAGGCCGGCCTCGGAGCCTAGCGCCACATCGACGGAGCTGATGCCGTTGTAGACGGATCCGCCCAGACCGCCGCCGCCGACCATGCCGGCGATGACGACCATGGACAGCGCCAGCATGATGACCTGGTTGACACCGGCCATGATCGTGGGCAGCGCCAGCGGCAGCTGGACGCGGAAGAGGGTGCGCCGCGGATGCGTACCGAACGCCTCGGCCGCCTCGACCAGTTCCTCGTCGACCTGCCGGATGCCCAGCTCGGTCATGCGGACCGCGGGCGGCATGGAGAAGACGATGGTCGACACGATGCCGGGGACGACGCCGAGGCCGAAGAAGAGGATGCCGGGGATCAGGTAGACCATCGCGGGCATCGTCTGCATCAGGTCCAGGACCGGGCGCAGCGCGCCGCCGACGGCCCGGCTGCGGGCCGCCAGGATGCCCAGCGGGATGGCGACCGCGATCGTGATGAGGCAGGCCACCAGCACCAGCGACAGCGACGAGACGGTCTCGTTCCACTGCTCGATGGAGATGATCAGCGCGAAGCCGAGGAAGGTGAACAGGGCGGCCGGCAGGCCGCGCAGCCACCAGGCGATGACGGCGAGGATGCCGACGAGGATGAGCGGCGCGGGCGCGGCGAGGACCGTGTGGATCGCGCCGTACAGGCCGTTGAGGATGTGGGTGACGAAGTCGAAGAGCCAGCTGAGGTTGTCGCGCAGCCAGTCGACGCCGTCGCTGACCCAGCTGCCTACCGGGATCCTAGGCACCGGCGATCACCTTGCCCTCGGTCTTCTTGTCCAGGGACGTGGTGCCGCCCGCGGACGGGGCGGGAACGTCGGGGGCCGCGTCCTGCGGGGCGGCCTCGCCGAGGACGCCGAGCAGCCGCGCGGCCGGTACGGCGCCGATCAGCTTGCCCTGCGCGCAGGTGACGGCGACCGGGACGGTGCTGGACGAGCAGGGGGTGAACAGCTCGGCGACGGGGGTGTCCTCGCCGACGGTGGCGGGCGCCGCGGCCTGGAACTCCGCGGCGGTGGCGAGCTTCTTGCCGTCGGCGGTCGTCATGCCGAGCACGGTGCCGATCTCGTCCATGATCGCGCCGGCGGTCAGCACCCGGCTGCGGTCGACGTCCTGGGTGAAGGAGGCGACGTAGTCGTTGGCCGGGCGCACGAGGATGTCCTCGGCGGTGCCGGTCTGCACGATCCGCCCGTCGCGCATCACCGCGATCCTGTCACCCAGCCGCATGGCCTCGTTGAGGTCGTGGGTGATGAAGACGATGGTCTTCTTCAGCGTCTTCTGCAGCTCCAGCAGCTGGTCCTGCATATCGCGGCGGATCAGCGGGTCGAGCGCGCTGAAGGACTCGTCCATCAGCAGCAGATCGGCGTTGGTGGCCAGCGCACGGGCCAGGCCCACGCGCTGCTGCATACCGCCGGAGAGCTCGTCCGGCCAGGACTTCTCCCAGCCCTTGAGCCCGGTGAGTTCGAGCGCCTCGGTCGCCCGCCGCTCGCGCTCGGCGCGCGGGAGGCCCTGCACCTCGAGCCCGTAGGCGGCGTTCTCCAGCACGCTGCGGTGCGGGAAGAGCGCGAAGTGCTGGAAGACCATGGAGATCTTCTCGGAGCGGACCTTGCGCAGCTCCTTGTCGCTGAGTGAGGTCAGGTCCTGGCCGTCGATCCGGACGGTACCGGCGGTCGGCTCCAGCAGCCCGTTGAGCATGCGCAGCAGCGTGGACTTGCCGGACCCGGACAGACCCATGACGACGAATATCTGGCCCTCGGCCACCTCTATCGACGCATCGATCACGGCGGCAGTGGTGCCTTCGGCCCGCAGGTCGTCGCGGCCGACGCCGTCTTCGAGCTTGCGGACCGCGTCCTCGGGTCGTTTGCCGAACACCTTGTACAAGTGCTCGGCTTGCAGCCTGGCCACATTGACCTCTCTTGTCGCACGAGAAACGACCTGCCACCCCCGCCGGCAGGTCGTGGAACGGCACGGGTTCGGCCCGGGTTCACCCGGTGGAATAGTTGAATTCGCTACCGGGTCCGCTCCGGATGCGCGCCTGCCCGTCTTTATGGGGCTCAAACAAGACGGTGTTCCAGATCACATCGGTGTGACGTATGGGGCATACGGCATCATGCGGGGTGTGACTCGACGCCTGATGCTCCTCGACACCGCCTCCCTCTACTTCCGCGCCTATTTCGGGGTACCGGAATCGGTCAAATCCCCGGACGGCACCCCCGTCAATGCGGTGCGCGGGCTGCTGGACTTCATCGCCCGTCTCGTCCAGGACCACCACCCCGACGATCTGGTCGCCTGCATGGACTTCGACTGGCGCCCCCAGTGGCGGGTCGACCTGATCCCCTCGTACAAGGCACACCGGGTCGCCGAGGAAGCCCCGGCCGGATCCGCCGAGCCCGACGAGGAAGAGATCCCCGACACCCTCTCCCCGCAGGTCCCGGTCATCGAGGACGTCCTGGACGCGCTCGGCATCGCCCGGATCGGCGCCGCGGGCTACGAGGCCGACGACGTCATCGGCACCCTGACCGCGCGGGCGACGGGCCCGGTCGACATCGTCACCGGCGACCGCGACCTCTTCCAGCTCGTCGACGACGCGCGCGGCATCCGCGTCCTGTACCCGCTCAAGGGCGTCGGCACCCTGCAGCTCACCGACGGCGCCCTGCTGCACGAGAAGTACGGCGTGGACGGCTCCGGCTACGCCGATCTGGCGCTGCTGCGCGGCGACCCCAGCGACGGCCTGCCCGGCGTACCGGGGATCGGCGAGAAGACCGCCGCCAAACTGCTGGACGCCTTCGGTGATCTGGCGGGCATCGTGGCCGCCGCCGACGACCCGGCCGCGAAGCTGACCCCCACGCAGCGCAAGCGCCTGACCGAGGCAGGCCCGTATCTCGAGGTCGCGCCGAAGGTCGTCCGCGTGGCCACCGACGTGCCGGTTCCCGACGTCGATCACACCCTGCCCGCCGAACCGGCCGATCCCGAGCGCCTGGAAGCGCTCGCCGCACAATGGGGCTTGGGCGGATCTTTGCAGCGGCTGCTCGCCACCCTGCACCGCTAACCTGTTAGGTTAGGCATACCTAAGAGACCATGGGTGATGTCTTGAGCAGGTTCCCATCATCCGGCGATCACGTCAGGGGAATGTCGTGGCAGCAGACCGTCCGGCCCGCAAACAGCCCGTACTGCACCGCGGCCGCGTGGTGCGCACCGAGCAGCTGACCCCGCACATGGTGCGCGTGGTGCTGGGCGGTGACGGCCTGGCGGACTTCACGGCGGGCGAATACACCGACCACTACGTCAAGTTGGTCTTCCCGCTGCCCGAGGTCGTCTATCCCGAGCCGTTCGACATGGGCCGGATCCGCGCCGACCTCCCCCGCGACCAGTGGCCCAGGACCCGTACGTACACCGTGCGTTCCTGGGACCCCGCGGCCCGCGAGCTGGCCCTCGACTTCGTGGTGCACGGCGACGAAGGGCTGGCCGGGCCGTGGGCCGCGGGGGCGAAGCCGGGCGAGGAGATCCTCTTCCTCGGCCCCGGCGGCGCCTACGCCCCGGCCGCCGATGCCGACTGGCATCTGCTGGCGGGCGACGAGAGCGCGCTGCCGGCCATCGCCGCCTCGCTCGCCCGGATGCCCGCGGGCGCGCCCGTGCACGCCTTCATCGAGGTGGCGGGCCCCGAGGAACGCCAGGAACTCGACGCCCCGGTCGGCGCGGAGATCACCTGGCTTCATCGCGGCGCCGCCCCGGTCGGCCGTGAACTGGTCGCCGCCGTCCGGGAGTTGGAGTTCCCGCCCGGCCGGGTCCAGGCATTCGTCCACGGCGAGGCCGGCTTCGTCAAGGAACTGCGCCGCCTGCTCCGCATCGACCACGACATCCCCCGCGAGGCCCTGTCCATCTCGGGCTACTGGCGCACCGGCCACGACGAGGACGGCTGGCAGGCCTCCAAGCGCGACTGGAACCAGCGGGTGGAGGAGGAGCAGGAGGCCGCCCCGGCGGCGGCTTCCTGAACCGCTCGCCGTCCCGGCGGCCGGCCCGCACCGCGATACGGCCAACGGCTAACGGGCAACGGGCTCAGTGAACCGGCTCCGGCCCGCCGGACGCGTCGTGGGCACCCTCGTCGTACCGGCGGGCCGAGGCGTCCACATGCGCCAGCCGCCGCATCGCGCTGAGCACCGCATCGCCCAGCACGGTCGCCACCACCACGCTCTCCACCAGGGTGTCGACCTCGGCATTGCGCCCCACGAACGCCAGATCCGTGGCGGCGATCCGCTCGCACGCGTCGGCATAGTCGTCCAGCACCTCCTCGATGGCGCCGTGCCCGATGCCCTGGAAGGTGGCCAGCGCGACGGCCAGCGACTCGGCGGCGGTCACATTGTCCGGCTCGACCCGCCAGCCCCGGCGGCGCACCAGCTCCGCGACCGTGCGCCGCGCCTCCGCCAGCCCCGCCGGCTCCCCCACGGACGGCGGGGTGATGGCCTCCTGCGCCGCACCCAGCACCTTGTGCACCGACTTCTCGGTCGAGTCGACGGCGGCCAGCACCTCGCGGACGGCCGAGACGGACAGCCCGCCGACGTCCATCAGCCCGCGGATCAACCGCAGCCTGCGCGCATGGGTGTCGTCGTAGCTGGCCTGATTGGGGCTGGTCAGGCGGCCCGCGGGGAGCAGTCCCTCCCGTACGTAATATTTGATCGTCGGGACCGCCACACCCGTCTGCCGGCTCAATTCCCCGATGCGCATCCGCTGCCCCTTCCTCGCCAGTTCACCCACCCATGGTAGATAGCCAAACTATCCAGTTGACGACCGGAGGCCCCGTGGAAGCGGACCGCACCCAGCGCGCGATCGGCACCGTACTCGGCTCCGCCGTCGGCGACGCGCTCGGCGCACCCTTCGAATTCGGCGCACCCGGCGCCTACACGGCTCGCTTCCCCGAGGGCATCGGCGCACCCCACGCGGGCGGCGGCTGGGACCGCGGCGAGGCCACCGACGACACCCAGATGGCGGTGCTCACCGCCCGGTCCCTCCTGGAGCGCGACGGCCTCGACCTCCCCGACCTCTTCCGCCGCTTCCAGCGCTGGGCCGCGGCCGGCCCCAAGGACATCGGGCTCCAGACCGAGGACGTACTCGGCAGCGGACTGCCCTGGGACCGCGCGGCCGCCGCCCACTTCGAGATCAACGGGCGCGCCGCGGGCAACGGAGCGCTGATGCGCGCCGCCCCGTCCGCGGTGTACTTCGCCGGGCGGGGCCGCGCCGCCACCATGGAGGCCGGCCGCCGGCTCTCCGCGCTCACCCACGGCGACCCCGCGGCCTGGGAGGGCACCGCCGTCTTCCACGAGCTGATCCGCACCGCCCTCGACGGCGGCGATCCGCTCGCCGCCGTACCGGACGCCCTCGCCGCCGTCCCCGCCGCCCACCGCGACCGCTGGGCCGTCGTCCTGGCCCCCGACTGGCACCCGGACCTGGCCACCGAGTTCAACGGCGCGGTCTGGCCCTGTCTGGGATCCGCGCTGTGGGCGCTGCGTACCACCGGTACGTACGCCGCCGCGGTGTGCGCCGCGATCGACCTCGGCGGCGACACCGACACCGTCGCGGCCGTCACCGGCGCCCTGGCGGGGGCGGTCCACGGCGCGGCCGCGATCCCCGAGGCGTGGACGCAGCCACTGCACGTACCGCTGCCCGGATCCGGCGACACCGTGCTGCGCGCACCCGAACTGACCGCCCTCGCCCGGGAGTTGACGACCGCCAACCGAACCGGGAGCTGAACCGGAATTGGCCCCGGAACCGAACGGGAAACCGATCCAGGAACCCGATCCAGGAACCTGATCCAGGAACCCGACCGGCAGCGGCCCCGGCGGTAAGGAAGGACCACCGCCCCCATCGGCGCCCCACCACTCCCCCGGCGGGCCGACGGCACTCGTGGCGGCGCCTTCGGCCAACTGCCCCGCCGAAAGATCTGGTTGACGGCGCATACGTCTCTTTGTTCCACTGAGGCCATGCGTCCTTTGCAGCGGCTGGTCACCCGCGACCACATCGACTTCGGTCGGGTGTGGTCGGCCTCCTGTTGCCGCTGACTTCTCCGTAGCGCACGCTTCCCCCTTTTGCCGTACGGCTCTCCCGTACGCCCGCATGCCGCTTCGCAAGCGACCTCTCATGCCCTCTCGCATGCCGCCTTCGCATGCCCCGCATGATCTACGAGAAGACGAGGCCACCCCATGCCTGTCGAGTTCCTCGGCATCGCCGCAACCCACGACGGATCCGAAGTCACCGCCCGCTCCGGCGCATCCTTCGACAAGGACTACACGCTCGAACTCGCCCGCGCCCATGAGGAGTACGGCTGGGACCGGGTGCTGTTCGCCTACGCCTCCGGCTCGCCCGACCCCTCCCCGGCCGCCGCCTATGTCGCCGCCCGCACCGAGACCCTGCAACTGCTGGTCGCCCACCGCCCCAACGTCTCCTACCCCACCTTCGCCGCGAAGACCTTCGCCACGCTGGACCGGATCAGCGACGGGCGGCTGGCCGTGCACTTCATCACCGGCGGCAACGACCACGAGCAGGGCCGCGAGGGCGACACGCTCACCAAGGACGAGCGCTACGACCGCACCCGGGAGTACATCCGCATCGTCAAGAAGATCTGGACCAGCCACCAGCCCTTCGACCACGAGGGCACCCACTACCGCTTCCACGACTTCGTCTCCGACACCTTCCCCCTCCAACAGCCGTATCCCCAGGTGTCGTTCGGCGGCTCGTCGGCCGCGGCCTATGCGGCGGGCGGCGCCGAGGCGGACATCTACTGCCTGTGGGGCGAGCCGCTGGCGCAGACCGCCGAACAGATCGCCTCGGTCAAGGCGGCGGCACGGGCGGCGGGCCGCAGCGACGTCCCCCGGATCCAGGTCGCCTTCCGGCCGATCCTCGCGCCGACCGAGGAGCTGGCCTGGGAGAAGGCGCACCGCACCCTGGAGCGGATCAAGGCCCGCGCGGCGGGCGCGCCGCTCAACCGCCGTCAGGGGCGCACGAACCCGCAGAACGCCGGCTCCCAGCGGCTGCTCGCGGCGGCCGCCGCGGGCGAGCGTCACGACCGGGCGCTGTGGACCGCGACCGCCGCGGAAACGGGCGGCGCGGGCAACTCCACGGCCCTGGTCGGCACGCCGGAAACCGTCGCACAGGCCCTGCTGGACTACTACGACCTGGGCGTGGACATCATCTCCGCGCGCGGTTACGACCTGCTGGACGACGCGATCGACTTCGGCCGCCATGTCATCCCGCTCGTCCGCGAGGAAGTCGCCAAACGCGACGCACAACGACAGCCCCCCACGGCGCCCCAGACCCCCGCGGCGCTCCGGATCCCCGCAGAGCGATAGCCCTACCGCAGCACCACGGATCCCCGCAGAGCGATAGCCCTGCACCAGCACCACGGATTCCCCCAGCACCACGGATCCCCGCGGAGCGACAGCCCTACCGCAGCACCACGGATCCCCGCGGAGCGACAGCCCTGCACCAGCACCACGGATCCCCGCGGAGCCGCAGGTCTCATGTTCCTGGGCGCAGGCGACGTCTCGCCGACCCCACTGTGCGCCACGGGCCCTCCCCCGCACGATCCGCCACGGGAATACCCCCCGGGATCCCCCGCGTTGTGGCCCACAAGGGGCGCTCGCTCCCCCTAAGGGATCTGTTCCCCCACCCCTTAAGGCATACGAACGAACGCGCTCGCCCCCGGACCAAAGGGTCCGGGGGCGAGCACCGTCATCGGCTCAGCTACCCCACCGACGAATACGCCACGACGCCCCGCAGCACCCCGTCCACCGCCTTACGGGCCGTCCGGGCCACCGAGCTGCCGGCCGGGGCCGCCGCCGCGATCTGGCCGAGGACGTCGATCAGCTGCTTGCACCAGCGGACGAAGTCGCCGGCCGGCATCTCCGCCTCGCGGAGCACCTCGTCGAGGCCGAAGCCGGAGGCCCAGCGATAGGCGGCCCAGGCGAAGCCGAGGTCCGGCTCGCGCTGGCCGACGCCCTCCGCCTGGTTGATCTTGTGGTCCTCCTCGAGGGCGTCCAGCCGCCCCCAGATCCGGACCATCTCCGCCAGCGCGTCCCTGGCCTTGCCGGACGGCAGCTTGGGGGCCACCGCGTCGTCCGCCTGCCGCGCCTCGTACACCAGCGCCGAGGCGCAGGCCGCCAGCTCCGCGGGGCCCAGCCCCTCCCAGACGCCGTCCCGCAGGCATTCGCTGGCCAGCAGATCCAGCTCGCCGTAGAGCCGGGCCAGCCGCCGGCCCTCTTCCGTGACGGTGTCGCCCTCCAGGTAGTCCAGCTCGGTCAGTAGCGCGCAGATCCGGTCGAAGGTGCGGGCGATGGTGTTCGTCCGGCCTTCGATACGGCGCTCCAGCTGGCGGGTGTCGCGCAGCAGCCGGTGGTAGCGCTCGGCCCAGCGGGCGTGGTCCTCGCGCTCGGCGCAGCCGTGGCAGGGATGCGCGCGGATCTCCGTACGCAGCCGGGCGATCTCGCGGTCGTCGGCCGCCTCGGAACGCTGCTTGCGGTGCCGCGAGGGCACGAGATGACCGGCCTTCGTACGCAGCGCGGACGCCAGATCGCGGCGCGACTGCGGGCTGCGGGCGTTGAAGGACTTGGGGATCCGCATCCGGTCCAACGCCGCGACCGGCACCGGGAAGTCGATCGATGCCAGCCGCTTGACCTGCCGCTCGGCGGTCAGCACCAGCGGCCGCGGGCCGTCCTGGCTCTCGAAGCCGCGGTGCCGGTCCGTACGGCCCGAGGGCATGCCGGGGTCCAGCACCAGCGCAAGGCCGGCGTACTTGCCCGTCGGCACATGGATGACATCGCCCGGCTTCAGCTTCTCCAGCGCCGACGCGGCGGCCACCCGCCGCTGCGCCGCGCCCTGCTTGGCGAGCTCCGTCTCACGGTCCTTCAGCTCCCGCCGCAGCCGCGAGTACTCCTCGAAGTCGCCCAGATGACAGGTCATCGAGCCGCTGTAGCCCGCCAGCCCCTCCTCGTTCTTCTGCACCTGCCGGGAGATCCCGACGACCGACTTGTCGGCCTGGAACTGCGCGAAGGACATCTCCAGCAGCTCCCGCGAACGGTGCCGCCCGAACTGCGAGACGAGGTTGACCGCCATGTTGTACGACGGCTTGAACGACGACCGCAGCGGGTACGTCCGCGTTCCGGCCAGCCCCGCCAGCGCACCGGGGTCCATGCCGCGCTGCCACAGCACCACGGCATGGCCCTCGACGTCGATGCCCCGGCGCCCGGCCCGACCGGTGAGCTGGGTGTACTCGCCGGGGGTGATGTCGGCGTGCTGTTCGCCGTTCCACTTGACGAGCTTCTCCAACACCACCGACCGGGCGGGCATGTTGATGCCCAGGGCCAGCGTCTCGGTCGCGAAGACGGCCTTGACCAGCCCCTGGACGAACAGCTCCTCGACGACCTCCTTGAACGTCGGCAGCATGCCGGCGTGGTGCGCCGCGATGCCCCGCTCCAGGCCCTCCAGCCACTCGAAGTAGCCCAGCACATGCAGGTCGTCGTCCGGAATGCCGGCCGTACGCGCCTCCACTGTGCGCCGGACCCGCTCGCGGCCCTCCTGGTCGTTGAGCCGCAGGCCCGAGGCCAGGCACTGCTGGACGGCCGCCTCGCAGCCGGCGCGGCTGAAGATGAAGGTGATCGCGGGCAGCAGGCCTTCGTTGTCGAGGCGGTCGATCACCTCGGGCCGGCTGGGCGTCCAGATGCGGGCCCGCTGGCGCCGCTCGCGCTCGCGGTCCGCCTCGCGCATGGTGCGGGCGCGCCGCTTGTCCCGGCCGAACGTGGGGCGGCTGTTCTCCATCCGCGCCATCCGCTCCAGGTCGGGGTTGACCTCGCGGCGGCCGCCGCCCTGGCCGCCGTCCCGCTCCTCGAACAGGTCGTACATCCGCCGGCCCGCCAGGACGTGCTGCCACAGCGGCACCGGCCGGTGCTCGGCGACGATCACTTCGGTGTCACCACGGACGGTGTCCAGCCAGTCGCCGAACTCCTCGGCGTTGGAGACCGTGGCCGACAGCGACACCAGCGTCACCGACTCGGGGAGATGGATGATCACCTCTTCCCAGACGGCGCCGCGGAAGCGGTCGGAAAGGTAGTGCACCTCGTCCATGACCACATGGCCGAGGCCTATCAGGGACTGTGAGCCGGAATAGAGCATGTTCCGCAGCACTTCGGTGGTCATCACGATCACCGGCGCCTCGGAGTTGACGCTGTTGTCGCCGGTCAGCAGGCCGACCTTGTCGGCCCCGTAACGCTTGACCAGGTCCTGGTACTTCTGGTTGGACAGCGCCTTGATGGGGGTGGTGTAGAAGCATTTGCGGCCCTGCTCCAGGGCCAGGTGGACGGCGAATTCGCCGACGATCGTCTTGCCGGATCCGGTGGGTGCCGCGACCAGCACTCCCTTGCCGGACTCCAGGGCACGGCACGCCTCGAGCTGGAACTCGTCCAGTTCGAAGTCGTACATCTCTCGGAAAGGGGCGAGTGCGGTGGCCTGCTCGGCCGCCCGGAGCTTGGCGGCGGCATAGCGCTCAGCAGGGGACATGTCCTCGGTCATCGTGCTTACGAGCCTACCGGCCACCTCTGACAACGACCGGATCTTTATGCGGGCCCTTTACCCTCCGAAACCCGATTCGATCACGCCAAAACGGTCTGCTCATACTCATCAAGATCATTCCGCGCGTACCGCTGGATCTCGTACGTCACGCCCCTGACCAGGCGCGACATCCGCGGGCGGAAGAGGAGGGGGCAGCGGACACCCCCGTGATGAAGGGGAACGATGAACAAGTTCAAGGCAGCAACGGTGACCGCGGCGCTCGCCGTGACCGCGATGGGCATCCCGATGGCCACCGCCGGCCCGGCCGCCGCCGCGAGCTCCGAGTTCGGCAAGTGCGTCAGCGCGACGTGGCACATGAACAAGAACGCGGTGAACATCCACAACGGCTGCAAGTCGTCGATCAAGGTGCGGATAGCCGAGCGCTGGTGGCCGGACAGCAGCTGCCACACGGTCAAGCCGAACAAGAGCCTCTACTACCGGGGCACCGGCGCGCTGCAGGGCCTGAAGAAGTGCTGACGCGCTGATCGACGAGAAAGAGGCGGGGAGCCCCGGGCTCCCCGCCTCTTTCGTTTCGTCCGCGGCCGGCGTTCCGTCCGCGTCCGGCGTCCTCAGGTGACGTCGTCGTAGCCGCCGCGGCCGCGTCCGGCGTCGTCGGTGCCCGTACCGTCACCGAGCGCGGGCGGAGCGGCCACCGGCTCCAGCTCGCCGATGTCGTCGGGCGTCAGATCCAGCTCGGAGGCCTCGTCGTCGTCGGGGCCCGCCTCTTCCCGGCGCCTGCGCCGCAGATCGTTGAAGAGCGAGATGCCGACGGCCGCGAAGTAGAGGATGGCGATGGGCACGGCCAGCCCGAGCATGGTGAGCGGGTCCGTGCTCGGCGTCGCGATGGCCGAGAAGACCGTGATGCCCATGACCATCGCGCGCCACCAGCCGAGCATCCGCTTGCCGGTGATCACTCCGGCGAAGTTGAGCATGACCAGCAGCAGCGGCAGCTCGAAGGACAGCCCGAAGACGATCACCATGCGGGTGATCAGGTCGAGCAGCATGTCCAGCTGGAGGAGGTTGCCGACGCCTTCGGGCGTGAAGCTGGTCAGCACCTTCGCCGTGGTCGGCAGCATCCAGTACGCGGCATAGGCGCCGCAGAGGAACAGCGGGAAGCCGGCCGCGACAAAGCTCAGCGTGTACTTCTTCTCATGCCGGTGCAGACCGGGCGCCAGAAAGGCCCACAGCTGATACAGCCACACCGGCGAGGACAGCACGACGCCCGCCATCAGGGAGACCTTCAGGGCCAGGGTGAACGGCCCGAGAAGGTCCATCATCACGATGTTGGCGCAGGGTTGCCCCCTGTGCAGGTTCCTCAGGTCGGTCTTGCCCAGCTTCGCGAGGTCGGTGAAAAGCGAATCGCAGCCCACGGACCGCAGCACCGGCTTGGTGAAGAAATCGATGATCGCTTCGTAGAAGAACGCGGCCACGACCGTCGCGATGACAATGGCCAGAATTCCCTTGGCCAGCCTGTTGCGCAGCTCACGCAGATGCTCCACGAGCGGCATGCGCCCCTCGGGGTCCTTCTCCTTGGCTCGCTTTTCAGGGGCAGACTTGCGCAACCCTCGTCCTCATCTCATGCCACAGGCGGCGGCCCGGCCGCCGCCGCAGTCAAGCCCTCGGTCAGCGCTGCGCGGTGTGCTCGGGATCGGCGACCGGCCGCGCGCTGGTCACATCCCCCGGAGCAGCCTTGATGGTCTTGTACTCGGCCTGCGGCTCGTCCTTCGGCGGGTCGGCCGGCGCTTCCTGCTTCTGGGAGGCCTCGGACTTCATCGCCTTCGCCTCGCTCTTGAGGATGCGGGCGGACTTGCCCAGCGAGCGGGCCATGTCGGGAAGCTTCTTCGCGCCGAACAGAAGAAGGAGGACGACGACGATGAGGACAAGCTCAGGGACGCCGATCTTTCCACCGAACATAAGTTTTTACCTTCTCACCGAGGCGGCTGGGGATGGAACTAGCTCGACTTGGCAGGACATCCGTCCGCCCGCCGTACTTGCAGCGATCGTAACGCTCACGGGTGAATACGGGGCAACCCCTGTGCGCACTCCCGGTTGCGGGGCCGCGCCTCGACCATCGGCCCTGGGCAACAGCGTACCGCCCATGGGGAACAGGGGATCGGACCCGACCGCCGGACCGTTACTTCTTCGTCAGATCCAGGGACGCGGCAAGCGGGGTGGCCGCCCGCTCGAGATCCTCGGCGGCCCGCTGGATCCGCGCCGACGCCGCGCCGACCTGCCGGGCCAGCCGCCGTACCTCGACGAAGACGCGGACGGCGAGAACGCCGAGCACGGCGATCCCGAGGAAGCCGAGGGCGACAGCGATCATGGGCCAGAGCATGGGGCGAGCCTATCGGTCAGCCGGTGTGCAGCCGCAGGGTGCGGACCCCGCCGCCGGTGAGCAGCTCCACGATCCGCTCGCCGGCCGGGCGGCGTACCGCGCGGCCGCAGTCGGGGCAGGTGAAGGAGTAGAAGGTGGTACGGCGGCTGGCGCCGATGGCCAGCCGGAAGGCGTCCGAGGCCAGTTCGAAGCGGCCCCGGCAGTCCGGGCAGGCCGCCTTGAAGAGCACCGGAGCGGTCGAGGTCCCCACAGTGGTGGTCGTCATCCTTCGCTGCCTCCTCCTTACGGATCTCGCTGGACCTTACGGTGAGCGGCGCGCCGCGCTCACTCGCCGTATGCCGCGAGGGCCGCGGCCGCCGCGCGCCGCGCGCTGTCGGCGAGCGCCTGCGGCGCCACGATCCGCCCGTCCCGGCCCAGCCGCAGCGCGAGGCGCCGCAGCGACGCAGGGTCGGGGGTCCGCAGGGTGATGCGCAGCCCGCCGTCGGGGAGCTCTTCGGCGCTGTCGTGCGGGTAGTACTCGGCGACCCAGCGGCCGCCGGGCCCGACCTCGATGCAGACCTCGGGGTCCTCGGCGGCGGGCTGGACCAGGCCCTCCGACAGATCGCGCAGCTCGATGGGCGGCGGGTCGGCGGGCGCGTCCAGCAGCTTGATCTCGGCGACCCGGTCGAGCCGGAAGGTCCGGCGCGCCTCGGAGAGCCGGCACCAGGCCTCCACATAGGTGTGGCCGACGGCGAAGAGCCGGATCGGGTCGACCTCGCGCTCGGTCAGCTCGTCGCGGGCCGGGGAGTAGTAGCGCAGCCACAGCCGGCGGCGTTCGGCGATGGCGCGGTCCACGTCGGCGAAGACCCCGCCCTCGGACTCGAAGGTCACCGACAGCCGGGAGCTGGCGCCCGCCGCCTCGCCCGCCGCCGCCTCCAGCTTGGCGGTGGCGCGCAGCAGCGCCTGCCGGTCGCCCTCGCGCAGCCCGGGCAGGGTGGCCACCGCACGGGCCGCGACCAGCAGGGCGGTGGCCTCATCGGCGGCCAGCCGCAGCGGCTCGGCCACGTCGTCGGGGTTGTGCCACCAGATACGGTCGCCGTCGGTGTCGATGTCCAGGAGGTCGCCGCCGCGGAAACTCGTACCGCACATCGGCAGCACGTCCAGGTCGGCGATCAGCTCGTCCTCGGTGATGCCGAAGGCGCGTGCCACATCCCCGACGCGGGCGCCGGGGCGCTCGCGCAGATAGGTCACCAGGGACAGCATCCGGCGGGTCTGGTCGATCGCGTTCGTCGCCATGGGTTACGTATCCCTCTCAGCCCTTGGCCACGGCGCGCAGCCGGTCGATGACATCGGCCCGCAGTTCGGCCGGCTCCAGCACCACCACATCGGGCCCGAACTCCACCAGCCAGGCGTCGAGCCCGTGCCCGTTGGGGATCTCCAGCTCGTCCCAGCCGTCGCCCAGGTCCCGGACGGAGAGCGCGCGGGAGCGCAGCGGGTAGCCGTGGTCGGCGCGGAGCTTGATCCGGGCGGTGCCGGTGGCGGTCTCCCCGGCCCAGCTCTCGACGGTCTCCCGTACGGTGACGTGATCGGGCACCGGCGCGGTGAACGCCCCTTGCCGGGAACGGACCTTGCCGGTGATCCGGGAGAGCCGGAAGACCCGCTCGGCCTTGCGGTCCCGGTCCCAGCCGGCGACGTACCAGTGGCCGCGCCAGCATTCCAGGATCCACGGTTCGACCTGCCGCTGCTCGGGGCGGGCGGCGTTGGCCTTGCGGTAGTCGAAGACCACCGGGCGGCGGTCGCGGCAGGCCAGCATCAGCGGTTCGAAGGCGGCTTCATGGGCCGGGATGCGGGGTTCGAGGGCGCTGTGCGGCTGCCGGTCGTCGTACTCCTCGCCCTCCGCGGCCAGCGGCATACCGGCCGCCCGCAGCTTCTGCAGCGCGCCGCTGGCGGCGCCGGCGAGCCGGGCCTGCTGCCAGATCTTGGCGGCGAGCCCGAGGGCCGCGGCCTCCTCGGCGTCCAGGGTGATCGGGGGGAGGCGGTTGCTGTCGCGGCGGGCGAGATAGCCGACCTCGCCGTCGATGGCGTCCACGGTCGCGATGACCAGCCCGAGTTCGCGCAGATCGTCCTTGTCCCGCTCGAACATGCGGTTGAAGGAATCGTCGCTGTTCGCCTCGATATAGGCCTCGATGGACGACCTGAGCTCACGCTTGGTCAGCGGGCGTCGCGTCCCCAGCAGGCACAGCGCCAGATTCATCAGCCGCTCGGCCTTGGCAATGGCCATCGACGCCCTTTCTCGTGGAACTCCCGATCGCTGACCGTACCCCTCGGGGTGCTCCGGGCAAAGCCGAGGGCCCCTGCCATGGCGGCAGGGGCCCTACGGGTGCGTCGGACGCGGTCTCAGACGGAGACCAGGTCGCAGACGAAGATCAGCGTCTCGCCCGGGGCGATCCGGCCGCCGCCGGCGCCACGGTCGCCGTACGCCAGGTGCGCGGGGATGGTCAGCTTGCGACGGCCGCCGACCTTCATGCCCTGCACGCCCTTGTCCCAGCCGGCGATGACCTGGCCGGCGCCCAGCTGGAACTCCAGCGGGTTGCCGCGGTTCCAGCTCGCGTCGAACTCCTCGCCGGTGCTGAAGGCGACGCCGACGTAGTGGACCTTGACGAAGTCTCCGGCCTTGGCGACCGCCCCGTCGCCCTCCCACACGTCGACGATCTCCAGGTCGGTCGGAGCCGGGCCGTCGGGGAAGTCGATCTCGGGCTTGTCGATGCTCACGAATGTGCTCCTACTTACGAATCTTTACGATTACGGCGTCAGTCTCGCAGATCGGCGTCAGCTGACGCTGAGGACATCCACGGAGAACACCAGATCGGAGCCGATGGCCTTCTGCTGCTGAGGCGGCAGCTTGCCCTTGGGCACCACGATCAGCACCCGGCTGCCGGCCTTCTTGCCCTTGAGGCCTTCCTTCCAGCCCGGGTACTGCGTGACCGGCACGTCCTGCGCCCCGGGCTGCCCCGGCGCCCAGGTGTCCGCGAGCACCTTGCCGTCCTTCCAGGCGACCGCCTCGAAGTTGGCGCGCACGATGCTCTTGTCACCGATCTTCGCGCCCTTGCCCTCGACGACCGTCGCGCTGGTGATGTCCTTCGGCGCGTCCTTGCCCTTGGGCAGGGTGATCTTCGGCGCCTTCTCGTCGATGGCGGTCCCGACCTTGGGGAGATCGGCGTTGTCCTGCGCGACCGGCTTGCCCTCGATCTTGCTCGGCATGATCTTCTTGAGATCGACGACGAAGACCAGCGTGGAGTTGGCCGGAATGCCTTCCTTCGCCTCCGGGCCGTACCCCTTGTCCGGCGGGATGACCAGCTCGACGCGACTGCCGAGCTTCTGGCCCACCAGGCCCTCGTCCCAGCCCTTGATGACCTTGCCGCTGCCGATCTCGAAGGTGGCCGGCACGCCACGGTCCCAGCTGTTGTCGAAGGCCTTGCCTTGCCAGGTCTGGCCGAGGTAGTTGGCGTTGAGGGCGTCGCCCTTCTTCACCGCGGGCCCGTCGCCCTTCTTGAGGACCTTGACCACAAGCTTCTTCGGCGGGTCGCCCTCACCCTTGTCGACCTTGGGCTTGGCATCCGCCTTTCCGCTCACCGTCGGCGCTGAGCCGGCCTTGGATGAGTCGTCATCGCCGCAGGCCGCTGCGGAAACAAGAAGCAGGGGCACGGCGATCAGGGCTGCGATTCGGCGTCGGCGCACGTATATCCCTCAAAACGGGCTGCGATCAAGTGAATGGACAGAGCCACTCTAACCACGCCACGCGGCGGTGGCGGGGTCCGTGTCACACGGACCCCGCCACCGTTCCCTCCGAACCGTCACCGGACGCCGTGGGCACCGCCACTGCGACGGGCCGGATTCCCGCCCGTACGGCACGCACGGAATGCCGGTCACATCCCGGCGATCAGCTTCTCCACCCTGTCGTCCACCGAGCGGAACGGGTCCTTGCACAAAACCGTGCGCTGCGCCTGGTCATTGAGCTTGAGATGCACCCAGTCGACGGTGAAATCGCGGCGCTGCTCCTGGGCGCGCCGGATGAAATCGCCGCGCAGCCTGGCGCGGGTGGTCTGCGGCGGGACCGACTTGCCCTCGAAGATCTTCAAGTCGTTGCAGATCCGCGCCGCTTGCCCCTTCCGTTCCAGGAGGTAGTAAAGCCCCCGGCGGCGGTGGATGTCGTGATACGCGAGGTCTATCTGCGCCACCCGCGGGTGGGACATGGTGATGTTGTTCTTTGCGCGATACCGCTCGATGAGCTGATGTTTCATCACCCAGTCGATCTCGGTCGCAATACGGTCCAGTTCCTGGTCCCGGATTGCCTCGAGGGTGCGGCCCCACAACTCCAGGACCTGCTCGACGGTTCCCGTACGGATTCCGCGGCGCTCACAGAAGTCGACGGCCTTTTCGTAGTACTCCTGCTGCACCTCGAGCGCCGATGCCTCCCGCCCGCTGGCCAGTCGTACTTTGCGCTGGCCGGTGATGTCGTGGCTGACCTCGCGGATGGCGCGGATCGGATTCTCCAGCGTCAGATCCCGCATGACCGTGCCCGCCTCGATCATGCGCAGGACGAGATCGGTGGCCCCGACCTTGAGCAGCATGGTCGTCTCGGACATGTTGGAGTCACCGACGATGACATGCAGCCGGCGGTAGCGCTCGGCGTCGGCATGCGGTTCGTCGCGGGTGTTGATGATCGGCCGGGAGCGGGTCGTCGCCGAGGAGACGCCCTCCCAGATGTGCTCCGCGCGCTGGCTGACGCAGTAGACGGCGCCGCGCGGGGTCTGCAGCACCTTGCCCGCGCCGCACAGCAGCTGGCGGGTGACGAGGAACGGAATGAGGATGTCCGCGAGCCGGGAGAACTCTCCATGGCGGGCGACGAGATAATTCTCGTGGCAGCCGTAGGAGTTTCCCGCCGAATCGGTGTTGTTCTTGAAGAGATAGACGTCGCCCGCGATTCCCTCCTCGTGCAGGCGGCGTTCGGCATCGACGAGCAGGCCTTCGAGAATGCGCTCACCGGCCTTGTCGTGGGTGACCAGCTCGGTCACGTTGTCGCACTCGGGAGTTGCGTATTCCGGATGCGATCCCACGTCCAGGTACAGGCGGGCGCCGTTCCGCAGGAAGACATTGCTGCTGCGGCCCCATGACACAACACGGCGGAAGAGGTACCGCGCCACTTCGTCAGGCGACAGTCGGCGCTGTCCCCTGAACGTGCACGTGACGCCGTACTCGTTCTCCAGCCCGAAAATGCGGCGGTCCATGACTGAACATTACGCCTGATGGCCTGCTCTGAAACCGGGTTCGACGGCCCCGTTCCGATCATTTTCCGCCGGGGCCGCACCCGCCGTACCCTGCACCGGATCCCCCAGAAATCGCTTCGTCGACAAAAGGACGACCAGCGCGGCGATCCCCCCGGCGCCCGCGACGGCGAATCCCGCCACCGCGCCACCGGCCTGCACCGCCGGTCCCACCACCGAGGCACCCACGGCCGATCCGACCCCGAACGTCGTCACCAGCCACGAAAACGCCTCCGTCACCGTCCCCTTGGGCGCATGCCGGTCCACCACCACGAACGCACAGGCCAGCGCGGGCGCCAGGAACACCCCGGCGACCCCGGTCAGCGCCGTCATCCCCACCACACCGGGGGCCAGCGCCAGCGGCAGATAGCCCAGCGCCAGCAGCCCGATGAGCAGCCGCAGCCGGCTCTCCGGCCGCCCCGGCCACTCCCGCGCGCCGTAGACCACACCGCCGGCCAGCGCCCCGAAGCCGAGCGCGGAGAGCAGATAGCTGGAGACCATTCCCCCGCCGTGCTCGTCGGCGTACGCCACCGCCGCGACCGCTATCGATCCCAGCGCCAGCCCGACGAAGAAGAACCCGGCGATCAGCACGAGCAGTCCGGCGGAGCGCAGCGCGCCCAGCCAGTGCGCCTCCCGCGGCCCGCTGCGCCACTGCCGCGACGGCTCGGAGACGACGACGGAGAGCGCGCCGAGCACCCCGATCACGTTGATGACCAGAAGCGCCACCCCCGCCGACCAGGCCGCCACGCACAAGGTCACCAGCAACGGCCCCACCGCGAACATGACTTCCTGCGCCACCGCGTCGAGCGCGTACGCCGCATGCACCCGGTCCGCCCGCTTGAGGACACCCGGCCACAGGGCGCGCAGACCGCCCTCCAGGGGCGGGGTGAAGAAACCGGCGATCACCATGGCGGCGCAGGCGAGCCACAGCGGGTCCAGGCCGACGGCGGCCAGCAGCGCCATGCCGAGGGCGGAGACCACCGAGGCCGGCAGCATCACCCGTGGCTGGCCGTGGAGGTCCACGGCGCGGCCGAGCAGCGGCTGGCCGATGGCGTTGCAGACGCCGTAGAGCGCGGAGAGCACACCGGCGAGGGCGTAGCTGCCTCCCTCGGCGCGGACGAAAAGGACCACGGCCAGCGCCGCGGTGGCGTTCGGCAGCCTGCCGACCAGCGTCCCCGTCAGCAGGCGGACCGCATGCCGGGTCCTCAGCAGCTCACCGTATCCCGTGGCCATCCCTGCCCCTTTCCGTCCGGACCGACCCGGAGGTGTTACGTATAACCTTCGACGTCATACGTACCATGACGACAATCCGCGGTCCACCCCGCGACGGCCGAACGCGAGGAGTGACACACCCGGTGACCCACCACGAGACCCCGACGCCTGCCGGGACGAGCACCGGCACGGCCGACGCCGCGCCCCCCGGTGGCCCGGCCGCCGTGGCCCGCGTCACCAGCCGGGACGTGGCCCGCGCCGCCGGTGTCTCGCAGGCCGCCGTCTCCCTCGTCCTCGGGGACAAATGGCGCGGCCGGGTCTCCCCCGCCAAGGCCGAGGCGGTCCGCACCGCCGCCCGCGAGCTCGGCTACCGCCCCAACCTCGCCGCCCGCAGCCTGCGCATGGGCCGCACCCGCACCGCGCTTCTCGTCGTCCCCGCCCTCACCACCGAGTTCTTCGCCCGGGTCTACACCGGAGCCGCCCGCGCCGCCGCCGACCACGGCTTCGGCGTCGTCCTCTACCCCTCCCCCGAGGGCATCGGCCCCGCCCGCGACCCCTTCGACTCCGCCGCGGCCGCCCTGGACGGCGTGATCGCCTCCTCCATGGCCGCCGGCGCCCTGGCCGCGCTGCGCGACGCCGGCCTGCCCCTGGTCATGCTGGACAGCGACCCCGGCGACGACCGCGCCACCGCCACCGTCAACCTCGACATCGCCGACGGCGCACGCCAGTTGGCGGCCCACCTGACCGCCCTCGGCCACCGCCGCATCACCCACCTCGCGGCCGACGTGGACTCCTGGACCTTCGCGCTCCGCGCCCGCGCCGTCACCGAGGCGCTCGCCGACGTCCCCGGCACGCTGCTGCGCCGGCAGCCGGCCGCCCTCACCGTCGAGTCCGGCCTGCACGCCGCACACGCCGCGCTGACCGCCCCCGGCCCCCGCCCCACGGCCCTCCTGTGCGACGACGACATCATCGCCGCCGGTGCCTGCAAGGCCGTACGCCGGCTGGGCCTGCGGATCCCCGAGGACATCTCCGTCACCGGCTTCGACGATCTGGCGCTCGCGGTGGCGATCGAACCGGAGCTGACGACCGTACGGCTGCCCGCCGAAGAGTTCGGCGAGGCCGGAATGCGGGCCCTGATGGCCGTGCTCGACGGCGCCCGCCCCGAGGCCCCCACCCTCCCGGTGGAACTGATCCCCCGCGGCTCCACGGCCCCGCCGCCCGCCGACGCCGACAACGCCGCGCGCCCCGGCGGGGAATGACCCACCGGGGCGCGCGAGGAAAACCGCTCGGTCCTACGAGTCGGCCGACGTCCCCTCGGAACCGCCGCCGTCCTTCGAGGATCCCGAACCGGAATCGTCCTTACGGGACTTGGCCGCGGTGTCCGAAGCGCCCGCGGCCTTCGCGCCGGAGCCCTCGGCGGCCGCATCGCCCTCCGCGCCCGCCTCCGCCTCCGCCTCCCCGGCATCGTCCGCGGACTTCCCGCCGTCCGCGCCACCGTGCTCGTCCAGCAGCCGGGACAGCTGACGCCCCAGGATCCGCTTGAACTTGCGCTGCTGCGGCCGCGTACGGTCCAGCGTGGCGACCTCGAGCTGCTCCGCGGTCAGCGTGCGCTCACTGCCACTCGTGTCCCGCGACAGCGACTCCACGGCCAGCTTCAGCGCCTCGCCCAGCGTCATGCCCTCGCGGTGATGCTGATCGAGATAGCTGCTGATCTGGTCGGCGTTGCCGCCCACCGCGACCGAGCCGTGCTCGTCCACGATCGATCCGTCGTGCGGCAGCCGGTAGATCTGGTCGTCCTCGGGGCCGTTGCCGACCTCGGCGACGATCAGTTCGACCTCGTACGGCTTCTCCGCGGCGCTGGAGAAGATCGTGCCGAGCGTCTGGGCATAGACATTCGCCAGACCGCGCGCGGTCACATCCGCGCGGTCGTAGGTGTAGCCCCGCAGATCGGCATAGCGCACACCGCCGATCCGCAGATTCTCGAACTCGTTGTACTTGCCGACCGCCGCAAAGGCGATGCGGTCATAGATCTCGCTGACCTTGTGCAGGGCGCGGGAGGGATTCTCGGCGACGAAAACCACGCCGTCGGTGTACTGCAGCACCACGACGCTGCGGCCGCGCGCGATGCCCTTGCGGGCGTACTCGGCGCGATCGGCCATGGCCTGCTGGGGTGAGACATAGAACGGCGTCGACACCGGCTATCCGTCCCTTTCTGTCAATGGCTCTCTCACTGGCGCATGCATGATCGTCCGTCCCGTCAGAGCAGCGCGGCACGCGGGCCGTCGGGCTGGTCGAGGCGGCGCTCATGGATGGCACGGGCGATCTCCGACACCTCGGCCTCGGTCAGCTTCTTGAAGCCGTCCTCGGTGATCACGGTGACGATCGGATAGATCCGCCGGGCCAGATCGGGCCCACCGGTCGCCGAGTCGTCGTCCGCCGCGTCGTACAGCGCCTGGACCACGGCCGTGGCCGCCTGATTCTCCGTGAAGTCGTCGCGGTAGAGCTTCTTGAGGGCACCGCGGGCGAAGACGGAACCCGAGCCCGTCGATGCGAAGCCGTGCTCCTCGGAGCGCCCGCCGGTGACGTCGTAGGAGAAGATCCGGCCCTTCTGGCGGTCCACGTCCCAGCCGGCGAACAGCGGCACGATCGCCAGGCCCTGCATGGCCATCCCGAGGTTGCCGCGGATCATCGTGGAGAGGCGGTTCGCCTTGCCCTCCAGGGAGAGTTGGGCGCCTTCCACCTTCTCGAAGTGCTCCAGCTCCAGCTGGAACAGCTTGACCATCTCCACGGCGAGTCCGGCCGTACCGGCGATGCCGACCGCGGAGTACTCGTCGGCCGGGAAGACCTTCTCGATGTCGCGCTGCGCGATGACATTGCCCATCGTCGCCCGGCGGTCACCAGCGAGCACCACACCGCCGGGGAACGACGCCGCCACGATCGTCGTCCCGTGCGGCGCCTCGATGGCCCCCTGCACGGGCGGCAACGGGCGGTTGCCCGGCAGCAGATCGGGCGAGTGCGTACCGAGAAAGTCCATGAACGACGAGGATCCAGGCGTCAGGAAGGCCGCTGGCAGACGCCCGGTGCTACGAGTGTTGGCTTCCACACGTTTCCTTCCGGATACTCGGCCGCCCGCCTCAAAACGTCCGGCCGATCCTTGAATTGGCCCAAGGCTGCGTTGCAGCTGAAGCACAGTACGTCTCGGACCTTACCCGTCTGCTGGCCGTGATCCACATGCCGGGACCGGGATCATCGCGACGCATCCCGCCCCGGTCGTACCGTATGCGCACCGGAAGAGCGTCTCCCGGTTCCGTCGACCGGCGCCCAAAGGCGCCGGCGCCTTCTCACGGGCCGTCCGCCCCTTGGCTGCCCGGCGCTGCCGGGAGCGCTCCGCGGAGCACTCCCGGCATTACGCCCGCAGCCCGTCACATAGCGAGGGGTGACCGGCGAATACGTCCGAGGACGCCGTCCGCCCGCATGGCGCGGATTCCCCGCTGCATGCAAGGGCGGACGCCCTTCGGACTACTCGCCGCCCTTCTGGACAAATGACCTCACGAAATCCTCGGCGTTCTCTTCGAGCACATCGTCGATTTCGTCCAGAACGGAATCGACATCGTCCGACAATTTCTCCTGGCGTTCCTTGAGGTCTTCCGAGGCCTGCGCGTCCTGCGTCTGCTCCTCGACCTCTTCGGTGGAACGCGTGGCCTTCTGCTGTCCGCCGCCGCTGTCCTTGGTCGCCATATCCCTCACCCCGCTCGGTTCGCCCCGCTCGATGTGACCTTCAAGATCCGACCCTACAAGCAGGGTCCGACATCGGCCCTGCACTTGGTGCAACGTCCGGGAGTCCCCAGGATCATTCCCGGACCGCGGCCGGTTCAGCCGCGGATCAGCCGTCGATCGCCATGAATCTGTCGCGATTCCGCCGCACGTCAGCGGCCGGAAAGCGTCCTCACCAGCTCCTCGGCCGTACGGCAGCGGTCCAGGAGCTCCTTGACGTGCTTACGGGTGCCGCGCAGCGGCTCCAGGGTGGGGACCCGCTGCAGCGAGTCCCGGCCCGGGAGGTCGAAGATGACCGAGTCCCAGGAGGCGGCCGCGACGTCATCGGCGTACTGCTCCAGGCAGCGGCCGCGGAAGTAGGCCCTGGTGTCCTCCGGCGGCTTCTGCTGGGCCCGCTCGACGTCGGCCTCGTCCAGCAGCCGCTTCATCTTGCCGCGGGCCGCCAGACGGTTGTACAGGCCCTTCTCGGCGCGTACGTCGGCGTACTGCAGGTCGATGAGGTGCAGCCGCGCCGCGTCCCACTCGAGGCCGTCACGCCGGCGGTAGCCCTCCATCAGCTCGCGCTTGGCCACCCAGTCGAGCTCGCCCGACAGGCTCATCGGGTCGTTCTCCAGCCGCCCCAGCACGTCCTCCCACCTGGTCAGCACGTCCTTGGTCTGCTCGTCGGCGTCCACGCCGTAGCGGTCCTCGACGTACTTGCGGGCCAGCTCGAAGTACTCCATCTGGAGCTGTACGGCGGTGAGCGTGCGCCCGCTGCGGAGAGTGATCAGATGCCGCAGCGTCGGGTCGTGGGAGACGTGGTGGAGGGTGCGTACCGGCTGGTCGACGGCCAGGTCGACGGCGATGAAGCCGTCTTCGATCATGGACAGGACCAGCGAGGTGGTGCCGAGCTTGAGGTAGGTGGAGATCTCCGAGAGGTTCGCGTCGCCGATGATCACATGCAGGCGGCGGTATTTCTCCGCGTCGGCGTGCGGTTCGTCGCGGGTGTTGATGATCGGGCGCTTGAGGGTCGTCTCCAGGCCGACCTCCACCTCGAAGTAGTCGGCGCGCTGGCTGAGCTGGAAGCCGTGCTCGTGGCCGTCCTGGCCGATGCCGACCCGGCCGGCGCCGGTGACCACCTGGCGGGAGACGAAGAACGGGGTCAGATGCCGCACGATGTCCGAGAAGGGGGTCTCCCGCTTCATCAGGTAGTTCTCGTGCGTGCCGTAGGACGCGCCCTTGTTGTCAGTGTTGTTCTTGTAGAGGTGGATGGGCTGGGCGCCGGGGACCTGGGCGGCCCGCGCGGCGGCCTCGGCCATGATCCGCTCGCCTGCCTTGTCCCACAGGACGGCGTCACGCGGATTGGTGACCTCAGGAGCGCTGTATTCGGGGTGTGCGTGGTCGACGTAGAGCCGGGCCCCGTTGGTGAGGATGACATTGGCCAGGCCGATGTCCTCGTCCGTGAGCTGGCTGGAGTCGGCGGCCTCGCGGGCGAGGTCGAAGCCACGGGCGTCCCGCAGCGGATTCTCCTCCTCGAAATCCCAGCGAGCACGTCGTTCCTGGTGCATCGCGGCCGCGTAGGCGTTGACGACCTGGGACGAGGTGAGCATGGCATTGGCATTCGGGTGGCCGGGGACGGAGATCCCGTACTCCGTCTCGATCCCCATTACTCGCCGTACGGTCATGCGGCCCTCCTTGCCCGGCGGCGCCCCCGGATGGGGTCGGCGCTCAAGTACCGCTGCGCTTCCGGTCCGTGTGCGTTCCCCGCTCCCGCACAGCGTGACGCGGCGGTACCGACGAGCCTAGAACGCCTTTGCGGCTCTGGGGAGATCATTACAGTCATTGCTCCAGTCCGGTTTTCCCTGGTCCCTCGCGCTCTTGACGGGGGCCGGCCCCTGCGGCCCCGGAAAAGCGTCCGGCTGCGGACGCCCCGTGCAGGACATCCGCAGCCGGAGTGCGGTGTTACAGGTATTGGCCGGTATTCGCCACCGTGTCGATGGAGCGGCCGGTGTCGGCGCCCTGCTTTCCGGTGACCAGCGTACGGATGTATACGATCCGCTCGCCCTTCTTGCCGGAGATACGGGCCCAGTCGTCCGGGTTGGTGGTGTTGGGAAGGTCCTCGTTCTCCTTGAACTCGTCCACGCATGCCTGGAGGAGATGGGAGACCCGCAGGCCCTTTTGATTGTGCTCGAGGAAAGCCTTGATGGCCATCTTCTTTGCACGTCCGACGATGTTTTCGATCATCGCTCCGGAGTTGAAGTCCTTGAAGTAAAGGACTTCCTTGTCACCATTGGCATAGGTGACCTCGAGGAAGCGATTTTCCTCGGATTCCGCATACATCTGCTCGACGACCGACTGGATCATCGCGCTGACCGCGGCCTTACGGGAATCGCCGTGCTCGGAGAGATCATCGGCGTGCAGCGGAAGATTCGCCGTGAGGTACTTCGAGAAGATGTCCTTGGCGGCCTCCGCGTCCGGACGCTCGATCTTGATCTTCACATCGAGGCGGCCGGGGCGCAGGATCGCCGGGTCGATCATGTCCTCGCGGTTCGAGGCACCGATGACGATGACGTTCTCGAGGCCCTCCACGCCGTCGATCTCGGAGAGCAGCTGCGGGACGATGGTGTTCTCCACGTCCGAGCTGACGCCGGATCCCCGGGTGCGGAAGAGGGAGTCCATCTCGTCGAAGAAGACGATGACGGGAGTGCCCTCGCTGGCCTTTTCCCTGGCCCGCTGGAAGACCAGCCGGATGTGCCGCTCCGTCTCTCCGACGTACTTGTTGAGCAGCTCGGGGCCCTTGATGTTGAGGAAGAAGCTCTTCCCCGCGGGCTGCCCGGTCACCTCGGCGACCTTCTTGGCAAGGGAGTTGGCGACCGCCTTGGCGATGAGCGTCTTGCCGCAGCCGGGAGGGCCGTAGAGCAAGACGCCCTTGGGCGGGCGCAGTTCGTGCTCCTTGAAGAGGTCGGGGTAGAGGTACGGAAGCTCGACCGCGTCCCGGATCAGTTCGATCTGGCCGCCCAGACCGCCGATCTTGGTGTAGTCGATGTCCGGGACCTCTTCGAGGACGAGTTCCTCGACCTCGCTCTTCGGGATGACTTCGTAGACGTAGCCGGAGCGGGATTCGAGCAGCAGGGCGTCGCCGGGGCGGATGGTGATGTCCAGCAGGGGCTCGGCGAGCCGCACCACCCGTTCCTCGTCGGTGTGCCCGATGACCAGGGCACGCTCGCCGTCCTCAAGGATCTCCTTGAGGGTGACGATGTCGCCGGCGCTCTCGAACTCCATGGCCTCGACCACATTGAGCGCTTCGTTGAGCATGACCTCCTGGCCGCGCCGGAGGTCCTCGAGCTCGACGCTGGGGCTGACATTCACCCGGAGCTTTCTGCCTCCGGTGAAAATGTCGGCCGTGCCGTCCTCGTTCGCCTGCAGGAAGACACCGAAGCCGGCCGGGGGCTGTGCGAGCCGGTCGACTTCCTCCTTGAGCGCGACGATCTGGTCGCGGGCCTCGCGGAGAGTATTGGCGAGTCGCTCGTTCTGGGCGGAAACGCCGGCCAGGTTGGTCTGCAGCTCGACGATCCGCTCTTCGAGAATCCTCGTGTGTCGCGGAGAGTCGGCGAGCTTGCGTCGCAGGACGGCGATCTCCTGCTCAAGATAGGCAACCTGGCCGGCTGGATCTTCAGACCCTCGCCCCGGCCGGATGCCGCGGTTGATGTCGTCGTCGTGGGCTGCCACGGTCCTCACCTCCTCCAAGGAGCTGGACGCTTCCTGACCCTACCTGGGCCGGTGCAGGTTGAAACCCCTAGATCGAAAAGACTGTCGGGGCGTGTCCGATCTTCACCCTTGCGCACGTCCTCACGCCAAGGGAATACCCACCCAACAACATCGGAAAGCGACCGGTTGTATCGTCGAGTCGGTCAACACCCGTCAGGGCTGGCGCCACTTAGACAAAAACGGTTCACGTACGCAGGAACGGCAGGCGAGATGACCGCGCAGGATGAAGCCTCTCCAGAGCTTGAAGTCTGGATCGACCAGGACCTGTGCACGGGCGACGGGATCTGCGTGCAGTACGCCCCGGAGGTCTTCGAGCTCGATATCGACGGCCTGGCCTATGTCAAGAGCACCGATGACGAGCTGCTCCAGGACAAGGGGGCCACAACGCCCGTCCCGCTGACGTTGCTCAACGACGTCCGGGACTCGGCCAAGGAGTGCCCCGGGGACTGCATTCATGTGCGCCGGGTCGCCGACCGGGTCGAGGTCTACGGGCCGGACGCGGACTGACCGCGACACAGCGTAGACGCAGCGCAGACACGGCGTAGGCGAAGCGTAGGAAACGCCTCGCCTACGCGCACAGCATGTGACGGATCAGACACCCTCGGTGCTGGCATCGGCGGAAAGTTCGCTCTCGATGAACTTCCCGCCCTTCCATTGCCACTTGGCGCTCTTGTGGACGTCGGGGCAGCAGTGCGGGACGTCGAGCGTGGAGTAGCCCAGGAGCGTCGCGGAGATCTCGCCGTCCTGGAGGGCGAAGTCCTGGACGCTGAGCCTCTGCGCGGGCGCGAGGAGGGTCGCCACGACGCGCGGCGCGGCCTTGGGGTCGGTCGGCCGGGCGAGGACGAAGACGCCGCTGGGCGGGGTGCCGGTCTCGCTGTGGCAGCGGACCACCGCGACGGTTTCGGTGGTGCCGTCGCCGTCGAGGTCGCCGGAGGTCTTCTTGACCACGTCGAGACGGTTGGGTCCGCAGTTGACGGGAAAGGTGACCTTGGCCGGGTCGGGGGCGGCCGTGATGTGCCGGCCGGTCCTTGCGCCGTGGGCGGTGGTGGCCGTGGCGTCCGGCGGCTGGATGAAGGACGCGGCCGCGACGACCGCCGAGACGGCGGTGGCAGTGGCGAGCCAGTGCATGGGATGGGGCTGGGTGTGCAAAAGGTCCTGGCCTGCCAAGGGCTGCACGCGGGGTAACTCCTGTGAAGAGCTGTTGCGGTGGGAGTGCCCAGCATCGTTCCACAGCAGGCGGCGGCGGGGAACCAGCGGGACCGGAGTTTTACGTGCTGAACACGCGGTGCACGCAGAGGTGAACGAACGGCGCCGCCGACGGCCCCCTGGGGGAACTCGTCGGCGGCGCCCGGTGGTTCGTCGGCGGTCCGGGACCGTCAGCCGCGGTCCGTGGCGCCTTCGGTGGCGTCGGCGCCGTCGGAGGCCGTGCCCTGGGGCTTCTTGCCGGGGCCGGTGTAGTCCTCGCCGTACGCGCCCTTGGCGGGCCGGCGGCGGCGCAGCGGGGGCTCGACGCCGTCGGCGAGGCGGCGGGCGGTGAGCAGGAAGCCGGTGTGCCCGATCATGCGGTGATCGGGGCGGACGGCGAGGCCCTCCACGTGCCAGGTGCGGACCATGGTTTCCCAGGCCGAGGGCTCGTTGAAGGTGCCGTGCTCGCGGATCGCCTCGACGGTGCGGGCCATCTGCGTCGTCGTGGCGACGTAGGCGCAGAGGATGCCGCCCGGCACCAGGGCCTTGGAGACGGCCTCCAGGCACTCCCAGGGGGCGAGCATGTCGAGGATGACGCGGTCGACGTCGGTGTCGGACAGGTTGTCCTGGAGGTCGCCGACGGTGAGGGTCCACGCGGGGTGCGGGCCGCCGAAGTAGCGCTCGACGTTCTGCGTGGCGATCTCGGCGAAGTCGGCGCGGCGCTCGTAGGAGTGCAGCATGCCGTCGTCGCCGATGGCGCGCAGCAGGAAGCTGCTGAGCGAGCCGGAGCCCACACCGGCCTCGACGACGCGGGCGCCGGGGAAGATGTCGGCCATCGCCAGGATCTGCCCCGCGTCCTTGGGGTAGACCACGGCGGCGCCGCGGGGCATGGACAGGACGTAGTCGGGGAGCAGCGGGCGCAGCGCAAGGTAGGCGACGTTCCCGGTGGTACGGACAACACTGCCCTCGGGAGCACCGATCAGCTCGTCGTGGGGGAAAGCTCCCTTGTGGGTGTGGAAGCTTTTTCCCTCTTCGAGCGTGAAGGTGTAGTGGCGTCCCTTGGGATCGGTGAGCTGGACCTGGTCCCCGACCTTGAAGGGCCCGCGACGGCGGGCGGCACCGGTCGGTTCGGACATGTGACCAGCCTACCGGCCGATGGGAGCGGGGCGGACCAGTGGGCGGGGCGGGCGGGTGGGCCGGCGGGCCGGGCGGGTCGCCGGCGGGGCGCTGGGGCGGGCCGGGCGGGTTCGCGCTGCTGGTTCCGGTCGGCTGGTTCCGGTCGGCTGCGGCTGCCGGGGGTACGTCGTGGACCTCGGCGCCAACCGGCCGGTCGAACACCGCTGTCCCCCCGGCTGGGGGTTACCCAGGCGTGACGGAGGCGAAGCCCGCCCGCCCGCTCACAGGGCCCGGGCAGTCGGCCGGGCGGCCGGGAAGGGGCCCGCGTGTCAGGACGGGCGGGCCATCGCCGCGACGAAGGCCCGCTCCACGTCGGCCGTCGACAGGACGCCGTAGATCTCGCCGGTCTCCTCGACGACGAGGTACTCGGTGGCGGGGGTGGCGCGCAGGTATTCCAGGAGGTCCTCGCCGACGAGTTCGGCGGAGACGCGCATGCCGTCCTTGAGTTCCTGGGCGAGGGTGCCCACGGGGACCCAGGGCCGGCGGTGGTCGGGGACGCCGACGATGGCGGCCTCGCGGACCACGGCGGTGGGGTTGCCCTGGCGGTCGACGACGACCAGAGCGCGGGCACCGGCATCGTTGGCGCGGCGCAGCGCCTCGGAGAGCGGGGTGTCCGTCTCCACGGGGACGGCGCGGCGGGTGAGGGTGCGGGCGGTGAGGTCGGGGAGGCGTTCGCGCAGCCGCGCCATGCGCAGGCTGTTGCCGGCGCCGGTCCAGATGATGGCGGCGAGGATCGCGGCCAGCAGGGCGTCGGTGAGCGAGTCGGCGCCGCCGATCTCTTCGGGGGCGGTGCCCAGGGCGCCGGTGTGGGTGAGCAGCGGGAGGCCGATGAGGACGGTGACGGCGAGCGCGCGGCCGACCCAGGCGGCGGCGACAGTGCCGGTCATGGGCTTGCCGGTGATCTTCCAGACGACGGCGCGCAGCATCCGGCCCCCGTCGAGCGGGAGGCCGGGCAGCAGGTTGAAGATCGCGACGATGAGGTTGGAGATCATCAGGCCGGCGACCAGGACGCCGGGGACGGTGCCGGGTTCGACCAGCAGCATGCCGATGTAGAAGACGCCGGCCAGGACGAGGGAGAGCAGCGGGCCCACGAAAGCGAGGACGAATTCCCGGCCGGGCGTCTCGGACTCCTTCTCGATCTCCGAGACGCCGCCGAAGAACTGCAGCTGGATACGGCGTACGGGGAGCTTGAAGCGGAGCGCGGCGACGGTGTGGGCGAGCTCGTGGACGAGCACCGAGGCGTAGAAGGCGACGGCGAAGAAGAGGGAGACGAGGTAGCGGGCGCCGCCCAGCTCGGGCAGGACGCGCTCGAGCTGGCCGCCGAAGACCCAGGTGATCAGGGCGGCGACGACGAACCAGCTGGGGGCGACGTACACGGGCACGCCGAAGGGGCGGCCCATGAGGATGCCACCGCCCTTCCTGCGCCCCGGCTCCTTGGGCTCCTTGGGCTCCTTGGCGTCCCTGGGCGGCTCGGGCGGCCGGTGCTGCACGGACTCCTGGGGGTCCTGCGGCTTCCCGCTGTCGTCCACGGCGTCCCCTCGTCGAATGCGGCCTCTGCGCCTGCGTGGTGTGATCTCCCGATCATGCAGGGCAAAGGGGTACGGCGTCGATGGTATGCGGAGCGTTCGGACCGTATCCGCTGCGGGGCCCTGCCTCGCGTGGGCCGTACGCGCTTGTCAGTGGCGGGCCGTAGGGTCGGTGGTATGGGAACGAGCACCGAGAGGGCCGAGGCGGCCACGCAGGGCGGGCAGGGCGGGCAGCGGACCGCGGGCGGGCCCGGGGCCCAGCGGGTGGCGCCGGAGGGCGAGCGGGCGGCGGGCGGGGCGCAGCCGCCGGTCGCGCTGTCGCCGTCGCGGGCGAGCGATTTCATGCAGTGTCCGCTGCTGTACCGCTTCCGGGTGATCGACAAATTGCCGGAGAAGCCGAGCGCGGCGGCGACCCGGGGCACGGTGGTGCATGCGGTGCTGGAGCGGCTCTTCGACGCGCCGGCGGCGGAGCGTACGGCGCCCGGCGCGCGGGCGATGGTGCCGGGCGAGTGGGCGAAGCTGCTGGCCAAGCGGCCGGAGTTGGCGGAGCTGTTCGCGGACGACGCGGACGGCGAGCGGCTGGCGGCGTGGCTGGCGGAGGCCGAGGCGCTGGTGGAGCGGTGGTTCTCGCTGGAGGATCCGACGCGGCTGGAGCCGGCCGACCGCGAGCTGTACGTGGAGACGGTGCTGGAGTCCGGGCTGCAGCTGCGCGGCTTCATCGACCGGGTCGACGTCGCGCCGACGGGCGAGGTGCGGATCGTCGACTACAAGACCGGTAAGGCGCCGCGGCCGCAGTTCGCCGAGGGCGCGCTGTTCCAGATGAAGTTCTATGCGCTGGTGATGTGGCGGCGCAGCGGTGCGGTGCCGCGGCGGCTGCAGCTGGTGTATCTGGGCAGCGGCGATCTGGTGACGTACGACCCGACCGAGGCCGATCTGCGGGGCGTGGAGCGGAAGTTGCTGGCGCTGTGGGAGGCGATCCGGCTGGCGACGGAGACCGGTGACTGGCGGCCGCGGCAGACCAAGCTGTGCGGCTGGTGCGACCACCAGGCGCACTGTCCGGAATTCGGCGGTACTCCCCCGGTCTATCCGCTGACGGTCCGCCCGGCGGCGGGCGGCGGCGATGAGCAGGGCAGAATGGAGCCGGTCTAACGAAGGAGAGCTTGTGGCTATCCGCGTCCTGCTGGTCGACGACCAGCCCCTGCTGCGCACAGGATTCCGGATGATCCTGGAGGCCGAGCAGGATCTGGCGGTCGTCGGGGAGGCCGGTGACGGTCTGCAGGCGCTGGACCAGGTGCGGGCCCTGCAGCCCGATGTGGTGCTGATGGACATCCGGATGCCCCGGATGGACGGTGTCGAGGCGACCCGGCAGATCACCGGGCCGGCGAAGGACGGCCCGGCCAAGGTGCTGGTGCTGACCACCTTCGACCTGGACGAGTACGTCGTCGAGGCGCTGCGGGCCGGGGCCAGCGGCTTTCTGCTCAAGGATGCGCCGGCCAATGAGCTGGTGCAGGCGATCCGGGTGGTGGCGGCGGGCGAGGCGATGCTGGCGCCCAGCATCACGCGCCGGCTGCTGGACAAGTACGCCGGCCATCTGCCGTCGGGCGAGGAGTCGGTGCCGGACACCCTGGGCACCCTCACCGAGCGCGAGGTGGAGGTGCTGAAGCTGGTGGCGCGCGGGCTGTCGAATGCCGAGATCGCCGCGGACCTGTTCGTCAGCGAGACGACCGTCAAGACGCATGTGGGCCATGTGCTGACGAAGCTGGGGCTGCGGGACCGGGTGCAGGCGGCGGTGTACGCGTACGAGAGCGGGCTGGTGCGCCCCGGCGCGCAGTAGCCGGCGGCGGTGGAACGCCGGTGGGGCGGGTCCGGGGATGCCCCGGACCCGCCCCACCGTTGTCGGTGCCGGATCAGGCGTCGGCCGCCTTGCTGATCTCCCAGAACCGGAAGACGGTGGAGGAGTCCAGGGTCCATTCCAGGCCGGAGACCCCGTCGCGGGCGACGGCGTACTGCTTGCCCTGCCACAGCGGGATGACCGGCACGTCGCGGGCGACGATGTCCTGCACCTGGCGGAAGGTGTCCTTGGTGGCGCCGCGGTCGGGCTGGTCGGCGGTCCTGGGCAGCAGCCGGCCGGCGATCTGCGGCGAGTTGTAGTGGTTGGACAGCACGCTGTCCTTGCCGAAGAACGGCTGGGTGAAGTTGTCCGGGTCCGGGTAGTCGGGGATCCAGCCCTTGACGTAGACGCCGAAGCGGCCGGACTCCACGCCCTGCTCGTACTCCTTGGTGGGCGCGGTGCGCACCTTGGCGTCGAACAGGCCGCCGGCGTTGAGCTGTTGGGCGATCTCGTTGACGGCGGGCACGGTGCCGGGGCCGAAGCGGTCGGGGGTGGCCCACAGGGTGAGCGGGACCTTGCCGGTGATGCCCGCGTCGCGCAGGGCGGCGGCCGCCTTGTCGGGGTGCGGCCGGTCGCCGTAGGTGTTGAAGAAGGCGGTGTTGTGGCCGGTGATGCCCGCGGGAACGATGGAGTACAGCGGTTCGGCGGTGTGCTGGTAGACGTCGCGGACGAGGGTGGAGCGGTCCAGGAGGTAGGCGATCGCCTTGCGGACGCCGAGCTTGCCGACGACCGGGTCCTTGAGGTTGAGGACCAGGTGCATGATCTCGGCGCTGCCGCCCTCGATCACCTGGGTGCCGTGCTGCTGGTGGAGCGAGGCGTTGGAGAGCGCCGCGATGTCGTGCATGGACAGTCCGCGGTAGGCGACGTCGACGTCGCCGCTGCGGACGGCCTTCTTCAGGGTGCCGGGGTCGTGGAAGAACTTCACGGTCATCCCGGAGTTCTTGACCTTGGCGGGGCCCTTGTAGGAGGAGTTGACGCCGAAGACGGCCTGCTTGGCCCCGTACTCCTTGAGGGTGTAGACGCCGGAGCCCACGGCCTTGCCGTCGGTGCGCAGCCGGTCGGCGGGGTAGGCGGTGTGGTCGACGATGGAGCCGGCGCCCGAGGCGATCTTCATGGGGAAGGTGGCGTCGGGCGTCTTGAGCCGGAAGACCACGGTCTCGGCGTCGGGTGTCTCGACCTTGTCGAGGGCGGAGAACATGACGGCGGGGCCGTTCTTGTCCTTGATGCGCCGGGTGCGGTCGAAGGAGTACTTGACGTCCTTCGAGGTCAGCGCGTCGCCGTTGCTGAAGGTGAGACCCTTTTTGAGGGTGCAGCGGTAGACCTGGCTGCGGGTGTCGGTGAAGGTGCAGCTCTTGGCGGCCTCCGGCTCCGGCTTGGTGCTGCCCTTGGGGAAGCTCAGCAGGGACTGGAAGACGTTGTTGAACAGCAGCCAGGACCCCGGGTCGTAGCCGGCGGCCGGGTCGATGGCGACGACCTTGTCCGTCATTCCCATGACGACGGGCTCGCCCTGGCCGGCCGCCCCCGAGTCATCGGCGCTGCATCCTGCGATCGCGAGCAGAGCTGTCGCCAGCCCTGCTCCGATCGGGGCGGCCAGCCACTGGTCACGCTGCCTCACTAAGTGGTTCCTCACGTTCGGTATCGCTGTGGTGCATGGTGCGGTGCCGCGGATCTCGCGGATTTCGCTGTGGTGCATGGTGTGCGGGCGCACGCTGCGGCCGCGGCGGGCCTGCCGCCGCGGCGCGGGTGTGCGTACGAGTGATGTGGCTGCCGGGGTCAGTCGGCGACGCCGTGGCCCAGCTCCCAGATCTGCAGTGCCGAGGAGGAGTTGAGGGCCCAGCCCACGCCGGTGATGTCGTCGCGGGCGGCGACGTACTGCTTGCCCTGCCACAGCGGCAGGATCGGGACGTCGTCGGCGAGGGCGTTCTGCACCTGCTTGAAGCCGTCCGCCGCGGCGTTGCGGTCGGTCTGCTGGCGGGTGGCGGGGATCAGCTGCGACTCGATCCTGGAGTTGCGGTACGGGGTGTTGAGGAAGTTGCCCTTGCCGATGAACGGCGCGATGTAGTTGTCCGCGTCCGGGAAGTCGGCGAACCAGCCCATCCCGTAGGCGGTGTACTTCCCGGCCCGGGAGTCGGCGCGGAACTGCTGCCAGCTGTCGACGCCCTTGATGCTGACGTCGAACAGCTTGCTGTCGTTGAGCTGCGACTGCAGCGCACGGAACTCCTTGGCGGTGCTGGAGCCGTAGTGGTTCGTGGTGTACGAGAGGGTGAACTTCACCGGGGTGGTGATGTTCGCCTGCTGCAAGGTCTTGCCGGCGGCGGCGACGCTGGGGTTCCCGTACTTGTTGAAGAACGAGTTGATGTGGCCGGTCAGACCGGTGGGGACCAGGGAGTACAGCGGGTCGCCGGTGTAGGCGTAGACATCGCGCACCAGCTGCGAGCGGTCGACGAGCTGCGCCATCGCCTGCCGCACGGCCTTGTTGGCGACCTTGGGGTCCTTGGTGTCGAAGGCGATGTAGCGGATCTCCTGGCCGGGCACCTCCTGGAGCACGATGTGCTGGCCCCGGGCGTTTTCGAAGCCCTTGATCTGGTCCGGCGACATCCCGCGGTTCATCACATCGATATCGCCCTTGCGCAGCGCCTTCTCCATGGCCCCGGAGTCACCGAAGAAGCGCATCTCGACCTTGTCGTTCTTGACCTCGATCCCGCCCTTGTACTGGGGGTTCTTGGTGAAGACGGCCTTGGTGACGCGGTCGGAGGAGTGCTCGGCCTTGAGGGTGTACGGGCCGGAGCCGATCAGGTCGAAGCCCTTGTAGAGGCGGTCCTTGGGATACACCTCGGAATCGACGATGGCGGCGGCCGGCGTGGCGAGCTTCTGCGGGAAGGTGGCGTCCGGCTTCTTGAGGTGGAAGACGACCTCGGAGTCGTTGGGCGTTTCGACCTTGTCGATGCCGTAGAGCAGCGACACCGGGCCGCTGGTGTTGTCGATCTTCAGCATCCGGTCGATGGAGAACTTGACGTCCCGCGCCGTCAGCGCGTGCCCGTTGGAGAACTTCAGCCCCTTGCGCAGGGTGCAGCGGTACTGCTCGTTCTGCGTGTCCCGGAACCCGCACGACTCGGCCGCCTCGGGCACCGGAGCGGTGCCGGTGCGGGGCAGCCGCATCAGCGTCTGGAGGGTGCCGCGCAGCATGTTCCAGGCGTCGACGTCGTAGGCCTGCGCCGGGTCGAGGGGGGCGGGCGCCGCCTCGGTGGCCTCGATCTGGGAGGCGACCCCGACGACGATGGGGTCGCCGCCGTCGCCCGCACCGTCCGTGCTACCGCAGGCAGCGAGGACGGGGGCGAGCAGACCGGCCACGACCGGCAGCACCAAGGTCTTGCGGTTCATCGTCGGCAGGTTCCTTATCAGCGCAGAGGTGTTGCTCGCGTCGACATTAGTAGGAACAGTCAGCCGGTCGTCAGTCGGTCCGGGACACAACGGAGTTGAATCAATATCGCCATGGGATAACGGCGCCGGGGTGACCGATATCCGGACGGTGGAACGATTCACGTGTTTGCTCCATCAATAGGGACAGTTCCCCCCGTAGAAACCCCCGAGTTCACCCCCTGGAACACCTATCGACCCCGCTGTCGACGGCGTGGCACGTGAGAAACGTCACGTATTCCAGTACTCCGGATGCCGGGGGAATTCCGCCCGCGCCTGCGTTACGGAAAATGAGCGCACCGTTCCGCTGAGTTCCCGGCGCGGTCCCCGACGTATTCCGCGCCGAGCGGCCGGGACACGCTCAGTGCACGATTCAGCGGCTTTCCGTGATGAGCGCGCGGAGAAATGCGAGATCGACGTCCTCCAGCGAGCCGACGACCGTCCGGCCGTCGGCGGGCGGGATCGGCGTCACCGACGGCACGGCCACGACCCGGCAGCCCGCGGCCTCCCCGGCCGTCACGCCGGTCAGGGTGTCCTCGATGACGGCACAGCGCGCCGGGTCCACGCCCAGCCGGGCGGCGGCCGTCAGATACGGGTCCGGGTGCGGCTTGGTGCGCTCGAGTTCGTCGCCGGCGAGGGTCAGGTCGAAGTGCTCGCGGCCCAGCCAGTGCAGCATCCGGTCGATGATGGCGCGGTGCGAGGCGGAGACCAGGGCGGTCGGCACTTGATGGGCCCTCAGCTCGGCCAGCAGCCGGCGCGCACCCGGCATCAGCGGCACCCCGCGGCCGATCCGGGCGGCGAAGCGGGCGTTGAGCAGTCCGCTGAGCTCGGCGAGGCCGATCTGGGCGCCGGTGGCCTGGATGAGATAGCCGGCACTACGGGTCATCGGGCCGCCGACGACGACCTCACGGTGACCGTCGTCCAGGTCGTGGCCCAGCTCCGCGAAGACCTCCGCCTCGGCCTCCCACCAGAAACCCTCGGTGTCGACGAGGGTGCCGTCCAGGTCGAGGAAGACGGCTTGCAGGGTGGCCGGCTCGGCCGTCCGGGTGCCGACTGCGGGGATGCTGCTGGTCATCCATCCACCTCCGTTGAGACGTCCCCGAAGGGACGAAAGGGCCGGTCGCCGCCCCCGGTGGGGGTTGCGACCGGCCTCTACCGGACCGACCAGTGTACGACGGTGCGGGCCGATCCGCGCGGTCAAGCGGACGGAAATCGTCCGGGACGCGGTGTTACCCGGCGTTACCGCGCCCTGGGGACGCGGTAACGGACCCCGGCCGGCCGCGCCGCCCTATCGCGCGTTGAAGTACTTCGCCTCCGGGTGGTGGATGACGATGGCGTCCGTGGACTGCTCGGGATGCAGCTGGAACTCCTCGGAGAGCTCGACCCCGATCCGCTCCGGCCGGAGCAGGTCCGCGATCTTGGCGCGGTCCTCCAGGTCGGGGCAGGCGCCGTAGCCCAGCGAGAAGCGCGCGCCGCGGTACTTGAGCGCGAACATGTCCTCGACGTCGGCCGGGTCCTCGCCCGCGAAGCCGAGTTCGGCGCGCACCCGGGCGTGCCAGTACTCGGCGAGCGCCTCGGCCAGCTGGACGGACAGCCCGTGCAGTTCGAGGTAGTCGCGGTAGGAGTTGGCCTCGAAGAGCTTGGCCGTCTCCGTGCCGATCTTCGAGCCGACGGTGACGACCTGGAGGCCGACGACATCGGGCTCGCCGGACTCCTCCGGGCGGAAGAAGTCCGCCAGGCACAGGCGGCGGCCGCGGCGCTGGCGCGGGAAGGTGAAGCGGGTGCTCTCGGTGCCGTCCTCGTTCAGGAGGATCAGGTCGTCGCCCTTGGAGTGGCAGGGGAAGTAGCCGTGGACGACGGCGGCCTCGAGGAGGTTCTCGGTCTGCAGCTTGTCCAGCCAGCCGCGCAGCCGGGGACGGCCCTCGGTCTCCACCAGTTCCTCGTAGCTGGGGCCGTCGCCCGTGCGGGCCTGCTTGAGGCCCCACTGGCCCTTGAAGAGCGCCCCCTCGTCCAGCCAGGACGCGTAGTCGGCGAGCTGGATGCCCTTGACGACGCGGGTGCCCCAGAACGGCGGGGTGGGGACGGGGTTGTCGATGGAGACGTCGGAGCGCACCGAGCCCTCGGGCTCCTCGACCTCGAGGACCGCGGTGTCCTTCTTGGCCACGCGGCGCTGCTTGAGCTCGGGCAGCACGGCGCCGGGCACGCCGCGCTTGACGGCGATCAGGGCGTCCATCAGGCGCAGGCCCTCGAACGCGTCGCGGGCGTAGCGGACCTCGCCCTCGTAGATCTCGTGCAGGTCCTGCTCGACATAGGCGCGGGTGAGGGCCGCGCCGCCGAGGATGACGGGGAAGTCCGCGGCCATCTTGCGCTGGTTGAGCTCTTCCAGGTTCTCCTTCATGATCACGGTCGACTTGACCAGGAGCCCGGACATGCCGATGACGTCGGCGCGGTGTTCCTCGGCGGCTTCCAGGATCGCGGAGACCGGCTGCTTGATGCCGAGGTTGACGACGTTGTAGCCGTTGTTGGACAGGATGATGTCGACGAGGTTCTTGCCGATGTCGTGCACGTCGCCGCGCACGGTGGCCAGCACGATGGTGCCCTTGCCCTCGGCATCCGACTTCTCCATGTGCGGCTCGAGGAAGGCCACCGCGGTCTTCATGACCTCGGCGGACTGCAGGACGAACGGCAGCTGCATCTGGCCGGAGCCGAACAGCTCGCCGACGACCTTCATGCCCTCCAGGAGGGTGTCGTTGACGATCTCGAGCGCGGGGCGGTCCTGGAGGGCCTCGTCCAGGTCGGCCTCCAGGCCGTTCTTCTCGCCGTCGATGATGCGGCGCTTGAGGCGCTCCTCCAGCGGGAGGGCGGCCAGCTCCTCCGCCTTGCCGGCCTTCATCGACTTCATGTTGACGCCCTCGAAGAGCTCCATGAGCTTCTGCAGGGGGTCATAGCCCTCGGCGCGGCGGTCGTAGACCAGGTCGTGGGCGGCCTTGACCTGCTCCTCCTCCAGGCGCGCGATCGGCAGGATCTTGGACGCATGGACGATCGCGGAGTCCAGGCCGGCCTTGACGCACTCGTCCAGGAAGACGGAGTTCAGCACGACGCGGGCGGCCGGGTTGAGACCGAAGGAGATGTTCGACAGGCCGAGCGTGGTCTGGACGTCGGGGTGCCGCTTCTTCAGCTCGCGGATCGCCTCGATGGTGGCGATGCCGTCGCCCCGGGACTCCTCCTGGCCGGTGCAGATCGTGAACGTCAGACAGTCGATGAGGATGTCCGACTCATGGATGCCCCAGTTGCCCGTCAGGTCCTCGATGAGGCGTTCGGCGATGGCGACCTTGTGCTCGACGGTGCGGGCCTGGCCCTCCTCGTCGATGGTCAGCGCGATGAGCGCCGCGCCGTGCTCCCTGGCCAGCGCGGTGACCTTCGCGAACCGCGATTCGGGGCCGTCGCCGTCCTCGTAGTTGACGGAGTTGATCACCGCGCGGCCGCCGAGCTTCTCCAGCCCCGCCTCGATCACCGGGACCTCGGTGGAGTCCAGGACGATCGGGAGCGTGGAGGCGGTGGCGAAGCGTCCGGCCAGCTCCTGCATGTCGGCGACGCCGTCCCGGCCGACGTAGTCGACGCACAGGTCGAGCATGTGGGCGCCCTCGCGGATCTGGTCGCGGGCCATCTCCACGCAGTCGTCCCAGCGGGCCTCCAGCATGGCCTCGCGGAACTTCTTCGAACCGTTGGCGTTGGTGCGCTCGCCGATCGCCATGTACGACGTGTCCTGGCGGAACGGCACGGTCTGGTAGAGCGAGGCGGCGCCGGGCTCGGGGCGCGGCTCGCGGGCGGTGGGGGCCACGCCCCGGACCCGCTCCACGACCTGCCGCAGATGCTCGGGGGTGGTACCGCAGCAGCCGCCCACCAGCGACAGCCCGTACTCGGCGACGAACGTCTCCTGGGCGTCGGCCAGCTCGGTGGCGGACAGCGGGTAGTGCGCACCGTCCTTGCCCAGCACCGGCAGACCGGCGTTCGGCATGCACGAGAGCGGGACGCGGGAGTGCCGGGCGAGGTAGCGCAGGTGCTCGCTCATCTCGGCCGGTCCGGTGGCGCAGTTCAGGCCGATCATGTCGATGCCCAGCGGCTCCAGGGCCGTGAGCGCGGCGCCGATCTCGGAGCCCAGCAGCATCGTGCCGGTGGTCTCGACGGTGACGGAGCAGATGATCGGCAGGTGGGTGCCGGTGGCGTCCAGGGCGCGGCGGGCGCCCAGGATCGCGGCCTTGGTCTGCAGCAGGTCCTGGGTGGTCTCCACCAGGAGCGCGTCGGCGCCGCCGGCGATCATGCCCTCGGCGTTCTGCTGGTAGGCGTCGCGCAGGGTGACGTACGGCGCGTGGCCCAGGGTCGGCAGCTTGGTGCCGGGGCCCATGGAGCCCAGGACGTAGCGCTGCTGCCCGGTGGAGGCGGTGTACTCGTCGGCCACCTCGCGGGCGATGCGGGCGCCGGACTCGGACAGCTCGAAGACCCGCTCGGGGATGTCGTACTCGGCCAGCGCCGCGAAGTTCGCGCCGAAGGTGTTGGTCTCGACGCAATCGACGCCGACCGCGAAGTACTCCTCGTGCACCGAGCGGACGATGTCCGGGCGGGTGAGGTTGAGGATCTCGTTGCAGCCCTCGAGCTGCTGGAAGTCCTCGAGCGACGGGTCCTGCGCCTGCAGCATGGTGCCCATCGCCCCGTCGGCTACCACCACCCGGGAGGCCAGTGCCTCACGCAGTGATTCGACTCGGGATGTGCTGGTGGACGATGGCGTGTACGAGGCCATGGAGATGCTCCCTGGTTGCGACGGCTGTCGGCTTTGCGTCCTCCGGAAGAGGGCGCACCCGGTCAGCGTAGCTGGCGGTCCCGTACAGGGGTTCCCCATTCCACGCCGTGGACAGCGGGGCCGGGCGGGGGGTCCATGGACTATCCATGATCGCTGGGAGACCCTGATCTCTAACCAAGAGTCGGCATGGACCGATATCGTTTGGCATTGTCGAACCGCATACATTCGGAGGTTGCCCGATGGCACGCACCATCCAGTCGCTGGAGCGAGCAGCCGCGATGCTGCGGCTGCTCGCAGGCGGGGAACGGCGACTGGGACTCTCCGACATCTCCTCCTCCCTGGGACTGGCCAAGGGGACGGCCCACGGCATCCTGCGCACGCTGCAGCAGGAGGGGTTCGTCGAGCAGGACCTGGCGTCCGGCCGCTATCAGCTGGGCGCGGAGCTGCTGCGCCTGGGCAACAGCTATCTGGACGTGCACGAGCTGCGCGCCCGCGCCCTGGTGTGGACCGACGATCTGGCCCGCTCCAGCGGGGAGAGCGTCTATCTGGGGGTCCTGCACCAGCAGGGCGTGCTGATCGTGCACCACGTCTTCCGGCCCGACGACAGCCGGCAGGTCCTCGAGGTCGGGGCGATGCAGCCGCTGCACTGCACGGCGCTGGGCAAGGTGCTGTCGGCGTACGACCCGGTGGCGCACAGCGAGGTGGCCGAGGCGGAGCGGGAGGCGTTCACGCCGCGCACGGTGACCGGCCTGGACGACTTCGAGAAGCTGCTGGACCTGACCCGGGCGCGCGGCTGGGCCGCGGACGTGGAGGAGACCTGGGACGGCGTCGCCTCGGTGGCCGCGCCGATCCATGACCGGCGGCGGATGCCGGTGGGGGCGGTGGGGGTCACGGGTGCCGTCGAGCGGGTCTGCCGGGAGGGTGAACTGCGGCCGGAAATCATCGCTGCCGTGAGGGATTGCGCGCGTGCAGTGTCAAGGGATCTTGGCGCAGGGCGATTTTGACCGCATTCACCCCTTTTGTTCGCCTAAGTTTTTCGCCACAGAACCCTTGACGGGGTTCTTAGGGTGAACAAAACTGCCGTTCGTCGGTCGGCATTGTCGAACACCTAACGACAATATTCGCTATGGTGGGCACTGCCGCCGGCCGACCACCGCCCTCTCGGAGGGCGCGGACCACCGGAGGGACCCGGGGTTCGCCTTCCCCTGGACGAAGGACAAAGGAGTCGCCGGTGTCCAGCTCCGACATCTTCCTCAGCGAGACCATCGGTACCGCTGTACTGCTTTTGATGGGTGGCGGCGTCTGCGCCGCCGTCACGTTCAAGCGCTCCAAGGCGTTCAACGCCGGATGGGTCGCCATCGCCTTCGGGTGGGGCTTCGCCGTCCTCACGGGTGCCTATATCGCCGCGAAGTCCGGCGCGCATCTCAACCCCGCGGTCACCCTCGGTCTCGCCATCAAGGGCGCGATCCAGTGGAGCCAGGTGCCGGTGTACCTGGCCGGCGAGATGCTCGGCGCCATGATCGGCGCGGTGCTGGTCTGGGTCGTGTACTACGGACAGTTCCAGACCCACCTGACCGACCCCGAGGTGCTGGCCGACCACACCAGCGAAGAGGGCATGGTCGACCTCAAGACCGCCCCGAAGGCCGGCCCGGTGCTCGGCATCTTCTCGACCGGCCCGGAAATCCGTCACACGGTGCAGAACCTGGCCACCGAGATCATCGCCACCGTCGTGCTCGTGCTGTCGATCCTCACGCTCGGCCTGAGCGACAACGGAAAGGGCGTCGGCACGATCGGCACGCTGCTGGTCGCGCTGGTCGTCGTCGGCATCGGTCTGTCGCTGGGCGGCCCGACCGGATACGCCATCAACCCGGTCCGCGACCTCGGCCCGCGCATTGTGCACGCGCTGCTGCCGCTGCCCAACAAGGGCGGTTCAGACTGGGGCTACGCATGGATCCCGGTCGTCGGCCCGCTCATCGGCGGAGCCATCGCCGGTGGCATCTACCAGGTGGCATTCGCCTGAGCCGCCTGACCGCCCCGACTCCGCCCGCACAGACTTCTTGGAGCACACCATGAGCGACACCCCCACCACCTCCTCGCACGGCCACGGCCCGTTCATCGCCGCGATCGACCAGGGCACGACCTCCAGCCGCTGCATCGTCTTCGACAAGGACGGCCGGATCGTCTCGGTCGACCAGAAGGAGCACGAGCAGATCTTCCCGAAGCCGGGCTGGGTCGAGCACAACGCGACGGAGATCTGGACCAACGTCCAGCAGGTCGTGGACGGCGCCGTCGAGAAGGCCGGGATCACCGCCCGCGACGTGAAGGCCATCGGCATCACCAACCAGCGCGAGACCACCGTGCTCTGGGACAAGAACACCGGTGAGCCCGTCCACAACGCCATCGTCTGGCAGGACACCCGTACCGACGCGCTCTGCAAGGAGCTCGGCCGCAACGTCGGCCAGGACCGCTTCCGCCGCGAGACCGGCCTCCCGCTGGCCTCCTACTTCGCGGGCCCGAAGATCCGCTGGCTGCTCGACAACGTCGAGGGCCTGCGCGAGCGCGCCGAGCGCGGCGACATCCTCTTCGGCACGATGGACTCCTGGGTCATCTGGAACCTCACCGGCGGCGTCGACGGCGGCCACCACGTCACCGACGTCACCAACGCCTCGCGCACCCTGCTGATGAACCTGCACAACCTCGAGTGGGACGACAAGATCCTCGCTTCGATGGACATCCCGGCCGCCGTGCTGCCGGAGATCAAGTCCTCCGCCGAGGTCTACGGCACCGCCGCCGCGGGCGTCCTCGCCGGCGTCCCGGTCGCCTCCGCGCTCGGCGACCAGCAGGCCGCGCTCTTCGGCCAGACCTGCTTCGCGCAGGGCGAGGCCAAGTCCACGTACGGCACCGGCACCTTCATGCTGATGAACACCGGCCACGAGCCGGTCAACTCCTACAACGGGCTGCTGACCACCGTCGGCTACCGCATCGGCGACCAGCAGCCGGTCTACGCCCTGGAAGGCTCCATCGCCGTCACCGGCTCGCTCGTCCAGTGGATGCGCGACCAGATGGGCCTGATCAACAGCGCGGCCGAGATCGAGACGCTGGCCAGCACGGTCGACGACAACGGCGGCGCCTACTTCGTACCGGCCTTCTCCGGCCTGTTCGCCCCCTACTGGCGCTCGGATGCGCGCGGCGTGATCGCGGGCCTGACCCGCTACGTCACCAAGGCGCACATCGCCCGCGCCGTACTGGAGGCCACCGCCTGGCAGACCCGCGAGATCACCGACGCCATGACCAAGGACTCCGGCGTCGAACTGACCGCGCTCAAGGTCGACGGCGGAATGACCTCCAACAACCTGCTGATGCAGACCATCTCGGACTTCCTGGACGCACCCGTGGTGCGCCCGATGGTCGCCGAGACGACCTGCCTCGGCGCTGCCTATGCGGCCGGTCTGGCCGTCGGCTTCTGGTCCAGCACCGACGAGCTGCGCGCCAACTGGCGCCGGGCCGCCGAGTGGACCCCCCGCATGGACGCGGACACCCGTGACCGCGAATACAAGAACTGGCTCAAGGCCGTCGAGCGGACCATGGGCTGGATCGACGACGAGAGCTGACGAGGAGCACAACATGAGCACCCTGCAGAGCGTCCCGGCACTCGGGACGCACCCGGCCAACGGTTCGACCGCGAGCCGCGCCGAGACCCGGGAGCAGCTTTCCAAGGCGACGTACGACCTCCTGGTGATCGGCGGCGGCATCCTGGGCATCTCCACCGCCTGGCACGCCGCGCAGGCCGGACTGCGGGTGGCCCTGGTGGACGCCGGTGACTTCGCCGGCGCCACCTCCTCCGCCTCCTCCAAGCTGCTGCACGGCGGTCTGCGCTACCTGCAGACCGGCGCGGTCAAGCTGGTGGCGGAGAACCACTTCGAGCGTCGTGCGGTGTCCCGCCAGGTGGCACCGCACCTCGCCAACCCCCTGACCTTCTACCTGCCCGTCTACAAGGGCGGCCCGCACGGCGCGGCCAAGCTCGGCGCGGGCGTCTTCGCCTACTCCGCGCTGTCCGCGTTCGGCGACGGCGTCGGCCACGTCATATCGCCCGCCAAGGCGCAGCGCGACGTTCCCGAGCTGCGGACGGACAACCTCAAGGCCGTGGCCGTGTACGGCGACGACCAGATGAACGACTCCCGGATGGCCCTGATGACCGTCCGCGCGGCGGTCGCGGCCGGCGCCACGGTCCTCAACCACGCCGAGGTCACCGGGCTGCGCTTCACCCAGGGCCGGGTCACCGGCGCCGAGCTCAAGGACCGGATGGACGGCCAGGAGTTCGGCGTCAGCGCCCGCCTGGTGCTCAACGCCACCGGCCCGTGGGTGGACCACCTGCGCAAGATGGAGGACCCCAACGCGGCGCCCTCCATCCGCCTGTCCAAGGGCGCCCACCTGGTCCTCAAGCGAACCGCCCCGTGGAAGGCCGCGCTGGCCACCCCGATCGACAAGTACCGCATCACCTTCGCCCTCCCCTGGGAGGACATGCTGCTGCTGGGCACCACGGACGAGGAGTACGAGGGCGACCCGGCGGACGTCGCGGTCACCGAGAAGGACACCGCCCAGATCCTGGACGAGGCCGCCTTCTCCATCCGCGACCAGCAGCTCTCGCGCGACCTGATCACGTACTCCTTCGCCGGTCTGCGGGTGCTGCCCGGCGGCCCCGGCGACACCTCCAAGGCCAAGCGCGAGACCGTCGTCACCGAGGGCAGCGGCGGCATGCTGTCGGTCGCCGGCGGCAAGTGGACGACCTTCCGCCACATCGGCCGCACGGTGATGAACAAGCTCGCCGCGCTGCCCGGCCACCCGCTGGCCGAGGACATGGAGCCGATCGCGCATCTGCCGAAGAAGCTCCCGCTGCCCGGTATCGCCAACCCGAACGCGGTCGCCCACCGGCTGCTGATCGACGGCGGCACGCCCGGCCCGCGGATGGCCCCGGAGACCGCCCGCCACCTGGCCACCCACTACGGCTCGCTGTCCTTCGACATCGCCCGGCTGGCCAACGACGACCCGGCGCTGGCCGAGCGCATCCACCCGGACGCGCCGGAGATCTGGGCGCAGGTCGCCTACGCCCGCGACCACGAGTGGGCCGAGACGGTCGACGACGTGCTGCGCCGCCGGACCACGCTGACGATCCGCGGACTGGACACGGAGGACGTCCGGGCCAAGGTCAAGGACATGCTCGCCGGCTGACGCAACGTCAGGCCGGAGCAGGCGACGACGATGGGGCGGGCCGCGGGGCCGCCCCATCGTCGTCTCCGCGCGCCGTGTCCGCGCGCGGTTGTCCACAGGCCGGGCGGCCCGGATGGTCACTGTCAGTGACGACTGCGATGATGTTCACCAAGACACCTCGGCCGGGACGCGAAGCGCCTCGGCGGGGGACACGGGCGAACACGGGGGGCTGCGATGGATCGGCGAAGGCTGCGGCGTGCGGGGAAATGGGCGGCCTGGCTGGTGGCCGTGCTGGTCGTCCTGCCGACGACGGTGGCGGCGACGGCGCTGCGCGCCGGGTACGCGGGGACCGCCGCGCCCGATGCCGTCACCCGCGGGCGCGATGCGCTCTGGCTCGGGCACGCCTGGGTGGACGGGCGGCGCGGCGCCTCCGATGTGGCGGCGCTGGGCCGACGCCTCGAGCGCACGGGCATCCGCGATCTGTACGTCCACGCCGGGCCGTTGGAACACGACGGCACCCTGCCGCCGGCCCGCAAGGCCTACCCTCGGGCGCGGTGGCTGATCGCCGCGGTGCACCGCGAGCTGCCGAAGGTCAGGGTGCACGCCTGGCTGGGCGACCGGCTGGTCTACGAGCCGGGCGAGCGCGGCGGGCTGCGGCTGTCCGACGCCGCGGCCCGTAAGGCGATCGTGGCCGGAGCCCGGCAGGTCCTCGCCGACGGTTTCGCCGGGGTCCATCTCGACGTGGAACCGCTCCACTCCGACAACGGCGACTATCTGCGGCTGCTGGACCGGCTCGGCCCCGCGGTCCACGCGCGCGGCGGCGTCCTGTCCGTCGCCGTCCACCAGATAGACCCGCTGCCCCATCTGCACACGGTCAGCAACGCCCTGACGGGCCACCGCAAGTGGATATCCCAGCGGTTCTTCGGCCAGGTGGCGCGCCGCGTCGATCAGATCGCGCTGATGTCGTACGACACCGCGCTGCCGGCCGAGAGCCTGTACGGCGGCTATGTGGCGCAGCAGACCCGGCTCGCGCTGGAGGCGACGCCCAAGGACACCGACCTGCTGATGGGGCTGCCGTTCTTCCACACCGACGACATGGGCCACCACGCCTCGGCGGAGACCGTACGGGCCGCGGTGCGGGGCGTCCGGCTGGGTCTGACCCGGGAGGACCGGGGCCGGCAGCGGTTCGGAACGGCGCTGTATGTCGATTTCGCGGCCACGGAGGAGGACTGGTCGGCGTACGGGACCGGGTGGGGAGGGCGCGAGGGGTCATAATGGCCCAGACATCGGATGTCTGCGGGGAGGGCGGCCATGGCGGTCACCGACGAGGCCATCGAGAAGATCAAGGGCATGATCGTCTCCGGCGCGCTGCGGCCGGGCGACCGGCTGCCGAAGGAGAGCGAGCTGGCCTCCGAGCTCGGCCTGTCCCGCAACTCGCTGCGCGAGGCGGTGCGCGCCCTGTCGCTGATACGGATCCTCGACGTCCGCCAGGGCGACGGCACCTACGTCACCAGTCTCGATCCCCAGCTCCTGCTCGAGGCCATGAGCTTCGTGGTGGACTTCCACCGCGATGACACCGTGCTGGAGTTCCTCGCCGTCCGCCGGATCCTGGAGCCGGCCGCGACGGCGATGGCGGCCGGCCGGATGGCCGCGGCGGAACTGGACGCCCTGGAGAGGCAGTTGGATGCGCTGGGCCCGAAGCCGTCCGTCGAGGACCTGGTCGCCTGCGACCTGGAGTTCCATCGCGGGATCGTCGCCGCGTCCGGCAACTCCGTGCTCTGCTCCCTGCTGGACGGCCTGTCCGGCCCCACCACCCGGGCCCGGATCTGGCGCGGCCTGACGCAGAAGGACGCGGTGACCCGCACCCTGACCGAGCACCGCGCCATCCTCGGCGCGTTGCGCGACCGGGACGCGGAGGCCGCGCGGGCCTGGGCGACGGTGCACATCGCCAGCGTGGAGCAGTGGCTGCGCGCGTCGCTGTGACGCCCGCCGCTCCCCCGCCCGCTCGCCGCCGCTCCCCCGCCCGCCCCGCCGCCGGCTCGGGCCGTGCCCCCGCTCAGGCCGCGAATCCCCCGTCCACCGTGATGGCGGCGCCGGTGATGTACCGCCCGCCCTCGCCCGCCAGATGGGCCACGGTCGCCGCCACGTCCGACGCCCGCCCGTAGGAGCCGAGCGAGGTCAGCCCGGCCTGGGTCGTCGCGGTCGCGCCGTCGGCCGGGTTCATGTCGGTGTCGATCGGGCCGGGCTGCACCAGGTTGGCGGTGATGCCGCGCGGCCCCAGCTCCCTGGCCAGCGTCTTCGTCAGGCCGATGAGCGCGGCCTTGCTGGTGGCGTACAGGGTGCTGCCGGGGATCACCACCCGCTCGGCCAGACAGCTGCCGATGCAGATGATCCGCCCGCCCTCGCTCAGATGCGGGGCCACGGCCTGCGTCACCAGGAACGGCCCCCGGACATTGGTCCGCAGCACCCGGTCGACGTCTTCCACGGAGATCCCCTCGAACGGACCCACCACATTGATGCCCGCGTTGTTGACCAGGATGTCGATCCCGCCTAACCGGTCGGCGACCCCCTCGACCGCGGCCCACACCTCCTCCGGGTCCGCGCAGTCCGCCCGTACCGCCCAGGCCACTCCGCCCGCCCGCGCGATCCGCTCGACCACCTGCTCCGCGAGGTCCTTCCGGCTCCGGTACGTCAGCGCCACCGCGGCCCCCTCGGCGGCGAGGCGCACCGCCGTCTCCGCGCCGATCCCCCGGCTGCCGCCGGTCACCAGCGCCGCCTTGCCGCCGAGCGGCCCCGCACCGTGAGCCGTCACCGCTGTCGCCATCGTCATCACCTCGTACGTCTCGCGTCCGTCCCGTACGCCGCGCCGTGCGTGGCAGCGGCACGTCTCCATGGTCCGGCGGCGCGCAGGCCGGGGCTGGCGGAATCCGGACGGGAAGCCGAGGCGTCCGGCACTCCCGCGGTCAGGCCCGGCCCGGCTCACCGAGCCGATAGACCCGCCCCGCCGTCCCCCCGAACACGGCCGCCCGCTCGGCCGCGGTGAGCCGGCCGGTGGCGGACTCGGCGAGGGCGAGGACATCGTCGTAGTCGGCGGCGAGGGTGCACACCGGCCAGTCGGAGCCGAAGAGGAGGCGGTCGGGGCCGAAGGCGTCGAGGACATGGCGGGCGTAGGGGAGGATCTGCTGCGGGCGCCAGCCGGACCGGCCGGCCTCGGTGACCAGGCCGGAGAGTTTGCAGCTGACGTTCGGATGGCGGGCCAGCGCGGTGATCTCGTCGGCCCAGGGCTGCCAGTCGCCCTTCGCGACCCCGGGTTTCCCGGCGTGGTCGAGGACGAACGACAGCGCGGGCAGGGCGCTCACGGCGGCCCGTGCGGCGGGCAGTTCGCGCGGGGTGACCAGGAGGTCGTAGACCAGGCCCGCATCGGCGAGAACGCCCAGGCCGCGCCGCACCTCGGGGCGGGCGAGCCAGCCGGGGTCCGGCTCGTCCTGCACCTGGTGGCGGATGCCCACCAGGCCACCCGGCCCGAGACGCAGCGCCGCGAGAACGCCGGCGAGCCCGGGATCGGTGAGGTCGGCCCAGCCGACGACGCCGAGCACCGGCCCGTCCCCGGCGGCAACCGCGAGCAGCTCGGCGCTCTCCTCGTACGAGGAGGAGGACTGGACGACGACGGTGCCCGCCACGCGGTGCGCGGCCAGCTGCGGGGCGAGGTCGGCCAGCGCGTAGCTGCGGCGGATCGGGTCGGCCCACGGCCCGTCCATCCACGGCTGGTCGCGTCGGGTCAGGTCCCACAGGTGGTGGTGGGCGTCGATACGCATCAGTCTCCCGGGGCGGTGAGGGGCAGCGGCAGGTCCGGGGCGAGCAGCCCGCGGGCGACGAGAGTGTGCCAGAGGCCGTCGGGGATGTCCCGGGCGAACAGTACGGCGTTCTCGGCGGCCTCCTCGGGGGTGGCGGCGCCGACGACGGCCGAGACGACGGCGGGGTGCCCGAACGGGAAGCGGAGCGCGGCGGCCTTCAGCGGGACATCGAACTCGGCGCAGACCGCCGCCAGTTGACGGGCCCGCTCCAGCAGGGCGGCGGGCGCGGGCGCGTAGTCGTACGGAACGCCGGGGGACGGGTCGGCCAGCAGACCGGAGTTGTAGACGCCGCCGACGACCACCGAGGTGCCGCGGCGCTCGCACACCGGCAGAAGGTCGTCGAGGGCGGTGCGCTCCAGGAGCGTCCAGCGGCCCGCGCACAGCACGGCATCGACGTCGAGATCGGCGACCAGGCGGGCGAGGACGCCGCTGTGGTTCATGCCGAAGCCGATGGCGCGGACCATCTTCTGGTCGCGCAGCTCGGCCAGGGCCGGGAAGCCGGTGCGGTGGACCTCGGGGAGATGGTCCTCGACGTCATGGAGGTAGACGATGTCGACCGCGTCCACGCCGAGGCGTGCCAGCGACGCCTCGAGGGTGGCGCGGATGCCGTCGCGGGTGAAGTCCCAGGCCCTGGCGCGGGCGGGGGTGTCCACGAACCCCTGCCCGTCCACCGCCTCCCCCGGCGCGAGCGGGCGCAGCCGGCGGCCGACCTTGGTGGAGAGGGTGTAGGTGCCGCGGTCCCGGCCGCGCAGGGCCCGGCCCAGGCGTTCCTCCGACAGGCCGAGGCCGTAGTGCGGGGCGGTGTCGAAGTAGGCGGCGCCGGTGGCGAGGGCGGCACGGACGACGTCCCGCGCGCGCTCCTCGGGGACGGCGCGGTAGAGGTTCCCGAGCGGCGCGCAGCCCAGGCCCAGCGGCGGGACGGTGACGCCGGTACGGCCCAGCTCCCGGGGCCCGCGGGGCGGATACGGCATGGCGCGAGAGCCTCTCAGTCCTGCTTCTCGCCGCTGGTGAAGCGGGAGATGACCAGCGCAATGATGATGATCATGCCGTTGAGGAACTGCGTCCACAGGGGCGGCACGCCGCCCAACGTCATGACGTTGATGACCAGTTGGAGCGTGAGGACGCCGGTGAGCGCACCGAAGAGGGTGCCGCGCCCGCCCTTGAGGCCGATACCGCCGATCACCGCGGCCGCGAAGACCTGGAAGATCCAGCCGTCGCCCTGGGAGGCGGAGACCGCGCCGTAGTGGCCGGTGTAGAGGATGCCCGCGAAGGCGGCGAGCACCCCGCCGACGGCCAGCACGGTCCAGGTGATGCGGTCCACCCGGATACCGGCCGCGCGCGCCGCCTCCGGGTTGCCGCCGATGGCGTACAGCGCCCGTCCGTGCCGGAAATAGCCCAGGACCGCGCCGCCGAGCGCGAAGAGGGCGAGGCAGATCCAGACGGCGGCCGGGATGCCGAACCAGTCGGCCTTGCCCAGATAGGCGAAGGAGTCGGGGACATTGCCGATGGACTGGCCCTCGGAGAGGCCCACCTGGAGGCCGCGGAGCATGGTGAGCATGCCCAGGGTGGCGATGAAGCCGTTGACCCGCAGGGTGAGGATGAGGAACCCGTTGACGGCGCCGACCACCGCGCCGACGGCCAGGCAGAGCGGGACCGCCGTCCAGGCGGGGAAGAGCTCCAGGCCGGCGAAGCGGGCGCCGTGTGCGGGCATCACCAGCCACAGGGCGACCACCGGGGCCAGCCCGATGGTCGACTCCAGCGACAGGTCCATCCGCCCGCTGATCAGGATGAGCGCCTCGCCGAGCACCAGCAGGCCCAGTTCCGTGGACTGCTGGACGACGCCGATGAGGTTGTCCTGGGTGAGGAAGGCGGGCGAGACGATGAAGCCGATGACGCCCAGCACGAAGATCACCGGTACGAGGGAGAAGTCCCGCCAGCGGGCCGGACCGATCCGGGGCCGGCTGCGCACCGGCGGCTCGTCCGCCGCGCCGGTGACCGGTGGCGATGCCTTCCCGGCCGGTGTCTTGCCGGACGACGACTTGTCGGTCGATGCGGTCCCGGTCATGGCGCGGTCCCTTCCGTGTCCTGGGTGGTCTCCCGGCCGCCTTCGCCTGCCATCCCCTCCATCGCGGCGACCAGTTCGTGCTCGCGCCAGCCCCGGCCGAATACCGCGGTGACCCGGCCGTGGAAGACCGCCAGCACCCGGTCGCAGACCCGCAGATCGTCCAGCTCGTCGGAGACGATCACGGCGCCGCTGCCGCCGTCCGCCACCTCCCGTACGACACCCAGCAGCGCATCCTTCGCCTTGACGTCCACGCCGTTGGTGGGACGTACGGCGACCAGCACGCTCGGCTCGCGGGCCAGCGCGCGGGCGATCACGACCTTCTGCTGGTTGCCGCCGGAGAGCCCGGACACCGGCTGTCCGGGCCCGGTCGCCTTGATGTCCAGTGACGCCATCATCCGCCGGGCGAACTCACGGGTACGGGAGGGCAGTACGGTCCCCAGGGGCCCCAGCCGGGCGGCGACCGTCAGGGTGGCGTTCTCGGCCACGCTCCGGCCCAGGACGAGCCCCTCGCGGTGCCGGTCCTCGGGGACGTAGCCGATGCCCGCATCGAGCGCGTGCGGCACGCTGCCCGTACGGACCGGCCGCCCGCGGACCGTGATCCGCCCGCCGTCCGGAGCCCGCAGCCCCGCCAACGTCTCGCCGATCGCGGTGTTCCCGCTCGCCGTGGCGCCCGCGAGGCCGACCACCTCACCGGCACACACGGTCAGATCGAGCGGCGCGAAGTGCCCGGCCAGCGCCAGCCCTTCGGTGCGCAGCACCGGCTCCCCCACCGTGCGCGCCGCCCCTCCCGCGGCCGTCCGCCCCCGCCGCACGGCGCCCGCCTCGTCCCCGGTCATCGCCGCGACCAGCTCGTTCCTCGCCAGCCCCTGGACCGGCGCGGTCAGCACCTGCCGGGCGTCACGGAAGACGGTGACGGTGTCGCACAGCTCGTAGACCTCCTGGAGGTGGTGCGAGATGAACAGAAAGGCGACCCCCTGGGCGCGCAGGGAGCGCAGCTTGGTGAAGAGCCGGGCGATGCCGGCCGCGTCCAGCCGGGCGGTGGGCTCGTCGAGGACGATCAGACGGGCGCCGAAGGAGAGCGCACGGGCGATCTCCACGAACTGCCGCTGCTCGACGCCCAGTTCCTTGATGCGGGCGGCCGGATCGACCTCGACGCCGTACTCGGCGAGCAGCTCGCCGGCCCGCTCGCGCAGCGCCCGCCACCGGATGGTGGGCCCGCCCTGGAAGCGCCCGAGGTAGAGGTTCTCCGCGACGGTCAGCTCCGGCACGGTCATCGACTTCTGGTAGACGCAGGCGACCTTGCGCTGCCAGGCGGCGGTGTCGCCCCAGCCGGGCGCCGGCTCGCCGCCGAAGCCCACCTCCCCCGCGTCCGGCCGCTGCATTCCGGTCAGTACGGACACCAGGGTGGACTTTCCCGCGCCGTTGCGGCCGACGAGCGCATGCGCCTCCCCCGGCCGTACGGTCAGCCCGGCGCCGTCGAGGGCCAGGGTGGGCCCGTAGCGTTTGACGATGCCCGCGGCGCGGACCGCGGGCCGCTCCTCCATGGCGACGGTCACGGCTCCTTCTTCTTCCCGAGCTGGTTGGCCCAGAGTTTTCCGTCGTCGACGTTGGCCTTGGTGACCAGCGGCGCCGGCAGCTGGTCCTCCAGACCGTTCCGGATCCTCACGATGGTGGAGCCGTGGCCGGTCGGGCCGGGCCGGAAGGTCTTCTTCTCCAGGCCCGCCCTGGCGTAGTACAGCGCGTACTCGGCGTAGAGGTCCGCGGGCTGGGAGAGGGTGGCGTCGATCTTCCCGGCGCGGATCGCGGCCAGCTCGTCGGGTATGCCGTCGTTGGAGATGATGGTGATGTGGCCCTTGGTCCCGGCGGGCCGGAGGAGCCCTTGCTGCTCCAGCAGGGCCAGCGTCGGCTGGAGGAAGGCGCCCCCGGCCTGCAGATAGATCCCGTCGAGGTCCTTGTGCTGGGCGAGCAGGCTCTGCAGCTTGGCGGAGGCGACCTCGCCCTTCCAGTCGGTGGGCAGCTCATGCACGGTGATCTTCGGGAACTTCTTCTTCATGCAGGACGCGAACGCCTGGGAGCGGTCCCGCCCGTTGATGGAGCTGAGGTCGCCCTGGAGCTCGGCGACCCGCCCCCGGCCGCCCAGCCGCTTGCCGAGGTAGTCGCAGGACTTCTCGCCGTAGGCGCGGTTGTCGGCGCGGACGACCATGTAGACCTTGCCCTCGTCGGGGCGGGTGTCCACGCTCACCACCGGGATCTTCTTGTCCGCCAGGCGCCGCAGTTCGGCGGCGATGGCGCCGGTGTCCTGCGGCGCCATCACGATCGCCTTGGCTCCCTGGTCGGTCAGCGCCTGCACATTGGAGACGACCTTGGCGATGTCGTTCTGCGAGTTGGACAGCGGCAGCGCGGAGACCTCGCCGCGGTCCAGGCCCTTTTCGATGTACTGCTGGTAGGAGTTCCAGAAGTCGGTGTCCGTACGGGGCATGTCGATGCCGACCTTGCCGCCCGCGGCGTCGCTGCCGCGGTTGCAGCCGGCGAGCGCGGCGGTGGCGAGCAGCACGGCACAGGCCGCCGCGCCGGTCGTACGCAGTCTCATGGTGGTCCCTCGGTCGTGGTGTGCGGCTGGGATACGGGGCGGTGGGGTCAGGTGGCGGGGCGCAGGCGCAGGCCCTGCATGCCGCCGTCGACGGCGAACGCGGTACCCGTGACGGCGGAGGCGTACGGGGACGCCAAGTGGACGATGGCGGCGGCCACTTCGTCGGCGGTGACCAGCCGCCCCATCGGCTGGCGGGCGCTCAGGGCGGCGCGCTCGGCGCCCGGGTCGTCCGCCCGGTCGAGGAGGCGGCCGATCCAGGGGGTGTCGGCGGTGCCGGGGTTGACGCAGTTGACGCGGATGCCCTCGCGGACGTGGTCGGCGGCCATCGCCAGGGTCAGCGACAGGACCGCGCCCTTGCTGGCGCTGTAGAGCGCGCGCTGCGGCAGGCCGGCGGTGGCGGCGATGGAGCAGGTGTGGGTGATGGAGACGCGGCCCGGGGCCCCGGCCGCGCTGCGGCGCAGATGCGGCAGCGCGGCGCGGTCGGTGCGCACCAGACCCAGGAGGTTCACGTCCAGGACCCGGCCCCACTCCGCGTCGTCGTTGTCCTCGACGGTGCCGACGGCGCCGATTCCGGCGTTGCCGACGACGGTGTGCAGGGCGCCGCCCAGCTCCCGTACGGCGGCGTCGACGGCGGCCCGCACTGCGGCGCCGGAGGTGACATCGGCCGTCACCCGGAGAGCCCCGTCGGGCGCGCCGGACGGATCGCGGTCCAGGACGGCGACCTCGGCGCCGCGCGCCAGCAGCAGGGCGGCGGTGGCCGCGCCGATGCCGGAACCGCCGCCGGTGACCAGGGCGGCCATGCCCGCGAAATCGGCGGGCCGCCGGCCGTCGCTCATACGGAGACCTCCTGCTCGTGCCGTTCCCGACGGCTGCGCCAGACGGGGCCGTCCGGGAAGCGGTGGGCGGATACGGACTCGGGCTTCATCCGCGCCGAGAATCCGGGCGCGGCCGGGGCGCGGTACCGTCCCCGCTCGACGACCACGGGATCGGCGAAGTGCTCGTGCAGATGGTCGACGTACTCGATGACCCGGTCGTCCCAACTCCCGGACACCGCCACGTAGTCGAACATCGCGAGGTGCTGGACCAGCTCGCACAGCCCCACCCCGCCGGCGTGCGGACAGACCGGCACGCCGTACTTCGCGGCGAGCAGCAGAACGGCGAGGTTCTCGTTGACCCCGGCCACCCGGGCCGCGTCGATCTGGACGAAGTCCACGGCGCCGGCCTGCAACAGCTGCTTGAAGACGACCCGGTTGGCGACATGCTCGCCGGTGGCGACCTTCACGGGCTGCCCGGCGCGCACCGCGGCGTGCCCCAGGACGTCGTCCGGGCTGGTCGGTTCCTCGATCCAGTGCGGGGTGAACGGCGCCAGCGCGGTCATCCAGCGGACCGCCTCGGCCACGTCCCAGCGCTGGTTGGCGTCCACCGCGATCCGTACGCCGGGGCCGACGGCGTCCCGGGCCAGCCGCAGCCTGCGCCTGTCCTCCTCGAGATCGGCGCCCACCTTGAGCTTGATCTGCCCGAAGCCGTCCGCCACCGCCTCCTTGGCGAGGCGCACCAGCTTGCCGTCGTCGTAGCCGAGCCAGCCCGGTGAGGTGGTGTACGCGGGGTAGCCCTCCGCCCTGAGTCGGGCGGCGCGTTCGGCGCGGCCGGGCTCGGCGGCGCGCAGGATGGCCAGCGCCTCGTCGGGCGTCAGCGCGTCGGTCAGATAGCGGAAGTCGACGAGCGAGACCAGGTCCTCGGGGGTCATCGCGGCGAGGAACTCCCAGACCGGCAGGCCCGCGCGGGCGGCCGCCAGATCCCAGGCGGCGTTGACCACCGCGCCCGCCGCCATCTGCATCACGCCCTTGTCCGGGCCGAGCCAGCGCAGCTGGGAGTCATGGGTGAGATCGCGGTGCAGCGCGGCGAGGTCACCGGCCGTGGCGGGTGCCGGGCGGCCGGTGAGATACGGCGCCAGCGCCCGGATCGCGGCCGCCATGACCTCGTTGCCGCGCCCGATGGTGAAGCAGAAGCCGTGGCCCGGCGGCCCGCCGTCGGTGTGCAGCACCACATAGGCAGCGGAGTAGTCGGGGTCGGGGTTCATGGCGTCCGAGCCGTCGAGCCGCTCCGAGGTGGGAAAGCGGACGTCGTGGACCTCCAGCTCGGTGACGATGTCTGCGGCCATGGGCACGCCCCCTGAGGTGTCGCGGAAGACTGGGCTGAGGACCGGGGTGTCGCGGCGGAGCGTCGGGCACGGAACAACAGAGCGGAACATCGGACCTTTCCGGGTCATCCGATGTATAGACCCGCTCCCGAGACCGCGTCCAGACCTCGTACGGAAACCTGGTACGGAAAAGGGAGCGGCCGACGGCCGGCATCCCCGCAACAGGTCGGATGAATACGTACCCATTCGTGCACAGGGGCTGCGAGCGGGCGCCCCGGACGCCGTAGTGTGGGGACCGCACGCAATGGAACGGCAACCGGTGGCCGCCGCGGGGCGGCCGGACCGGTCGGAAGGAGGCGCTGGGTGATCGAGCTCGAGGGGGTTCCCGAGCTGATCGACCCGGTCATGGTGGCCGCGTTCGAAGGCTGGAACGACGCCGGCGACGCCGCCTCCGCCGCGGTCGCACATCTGGACCGGGAATGGAAGGGCGAGGTGTTCGCCGCGCTGGACGCGGAGGACTACTACGACTTCCAGGTGAACCGCCCGACCGTCTTCCTCGACGGCGGCGTACGCAAAATCACGTGGCCGACGACCCGGCTCTCCGTCGTCCGCGTCGGCGACGGAGGCGGCAAGGGGCGGCGGCGCGACCTCGTCCTGGTCCGCGGCATCGAACCCAGCATGCGCTGGCGCTCGTTCTGCAACGAGATCCTGGGCTTCGCCCACGAGTTGGGCGTGGAGATGCTGGTGGTGCTGGGCGCCCTGCTCGGCGACACCCCGCACACCCGTCCGGTGCCGGTCAGCGGCGTCACCTCCGACGCGGATCTGGCGGCCCGGCTCGACCTGGAGGAGTCGCGCTACGAAGGCCCCACGGGCATCGTCGGCATCCTCCAGGAAGCCTGCACCCACGCCGGCGTCCCGGCGGTGAGCCTGTGGGCGGCGGTGCCGCACTACGTCTCCCAGCCGCCCAACCCGAAGGCCAGCCTGGCGCTGCTCAACCGCCTGGAGGACCTGCTCGACATCAGCATCCCGCTCGGCGAGCTCAGCGAGGACGCGCGCGCCTGGCAGCTGGGCGTGGACCAGCTCGCGGCCGAGGACAGCGAGGTCGCCGAGTACGTGCAGTCGCTGGAGGAGGCCCGGGACACCGCCGAACTGCCGGAGGCGTCCGGCGAGGCCATCGCCCGCGAATTCGAGCGCTATCTCCGCCGCCGCGACCCCCAGGCCGGACCGGGCCTGGCCACCGACGGCGGGCTGGCCGACGGCCGCGACGGCTCCTACCTGCGCGACACCTCCAGCGGCCGGACGCGCCCACCCCGCCCGGCCCCCAAGGAACCCCGCGAACCGAGACCCACCGACGACCCGGGCCCACCCTCCACCGGCCCCACGGACCAGCCGGAGGACGAGGACTGACCCTCCGCCTTGCCGCCCGGCCTGCGCCCCACGGTGTCGGCTTTCCCGCCGTGGTGGCGTTGCGCCTGCGGCGGGCGCGGGATCGTCGGGAGCGGTGCCGGCCCTCCGGACTTCGTCCTGCGGGACGTCCCCTCCCGTGAGTGGGGGGTAAGAGGCCGGTGGCGGCGGGCGTTTGACGTCCGACGAGGCCTCCCACTGCCCCGCCCGGCCGGGTGACATCGACCTGGACCGAGGGGGCGAGGGGCATCCGGTCCCGTATGCGGACTCCGATGGACGCGCGGCGCCGAGAGGGATGGCGAGCGGTTTGCCCGAGCTCCTGCGGCTCCTGCTGGTCCCCCCGTTCGTCCTGAACTTCACGCCGGACGGGGAGCCCTGGCCCCTCCGATCAGGAACCGGGAAGCAGCATCCACGGCACGGACACGGGTCCGGCAGTCCGGCAATCCGGCATCCACAACCTGGTCGGAACCACCGACGCACACCCCCACCGGCCCTTCTCCCACCCCCAACGGGAAGGGGCCGGCCCGCAGGACGAAGTCCTGCGGGCCGGCCCCTTGGCCGAACAGCCCCGCGCAGCGGCACCGCCCGCCCACCACGGCGGGAAAGACAAGCCACCACGGCGGGACGGCCGACAACGTGGGGCCCGGGCCGAGCGCAGCTACGTCACAGCGCCACCCCGAGAAGCGCGTCGACGGCGCGCGAGACGAGGCCGGGCGCGCCCTCGTCCGTGCCACCGCCGGACTCCTGGGCGGCGGCCCAGGCGTCCACCGCGGCGAGGGCGGCCGGTGAGTCCAGGTCGTCGGCGAGCGCCGTACGGATCTGCTCCAGCAGGGCGTCCGCGGACGGGCCGTCGGGACGGGAGACCGCGGCACGCCAGCGTGCCAGCCGCTCCACGGCCTCGGTCAGCACCGCGTCGGTCCACTCCCAGTCGGCGCGGTAGTGGTGCGCGAGCAGCGCCAGGCGGATCGCGGCCGGGTCCGTCCCCTCGCGCCGCACCTTGGAGACGAAGACGAGATTGCCCTTGGACTTGGACATCTTCTCGCCGTTGAGCGCCACCATCCCGGCGTGGACATAGACCTTGGCGAACGGGTGCTCGCCGGTGAGGGCCTGGGCGTGCGAGGCGCCCATCTCGTGGTGGGGGAAGGCCAGATCGGAGCCGCCGCCCTGGACGTCGAAGCCCATGCCGAGGTGCTCCAGCGCGATGGCGACGCACTCGATGTGCCAGCCGGGCCGGCCGTGGCCCAGCGAGCCACCGTCCCAGCTCGGCTCGCCGTCGCGGGCGGCCATCCACAGCATCGGGTCGAGGGGGTTCTTCTTGCCCTCGCGCTCCGGGTCGCCGCCGCGCTCGGCGGACAGCAGCCGCATCGCCTCGGCGTCCAGCCCGGAGACCTCGCCGAAGTGGGCGTCGGAGGCGACGGAGAAGTAGGTGTCACCGTCCAGCTCGTAGGCGGCGCCTGCCTCGCGCAGCCGTTCCACCAGCGGGACGATGCCCGGTATCGACTCGACCGCGCCGATGTAGTGGCGGGGCGGCAGCATCCGCAGCGCCGTCATGTCCTCGCGGAAGAGAGCGGTCTCGCGCTCGGCGAGCGCCGTCCAGTCGTCACCCGTGGCCACGGCCCGCTCCAGCAGCGGATCGTCGACGTCGGTGACGTTCTGCACGTAGTGAACCTGGCGCTTCGTGTCGAGCCACACGCGCTGAACCAGGTCGAACGCGTTGTAGGTCGCCGCGTGCCCCATGTGGGTGGCGTCGTACGGCGTGATGCCGCAGACATAGATACGGGCGACGGGACCGGGGTCGAGGGTTACCCGGCCGCCGGTCGCGGTGTCGTGGATCCTCAGGTCGCGGCCCTGGCCAGGCAGGGCGGGGACCTCAGAAGCGGGCCATGCATGCATGCCTTGAGCGTAACCGGACGCATGTTCCGCATACGAACCGGACCAGTGGTCTTGGCCGAATTCGCGCTCTTGTGTTCCGTGGCGAAGCGTGCTTCGGGGCGGCCGGTGGCAGCGGCGGCGGTCAGACCGGCGGCCAGGGAATGGCGGGCCACTCGCCGCTCGGCCCGGGGTGTTTGCCGGTGCGCAGCAGCGCCGCCACCCGCTCCCGCAGCGCCTCGTTCTCGTCATCGGTGATCAGTTCGGCCAGTCGGGCGGCGAGCGGCGCACCGTCCGCCAGCGCCTCCTGGAGGCCTCGCAGGACCTCCAGCGCCTCCTCGGTCAGCGGCTCCCCCGCCCAGCCCCACAGCAGGGTGCGCAGCTTGTCCTCGGCGTTGAACGTGACGCCGTGGTCGATGGCGAAGAGCCGGCCGCCGGCACCGGGCAGCAGATGCCCGCCCTTGCGGTCACCGTTGTTGATCACCGCGTCCAGTACGGCGAGCCGCCGCAGCCACGGGTGGTCGGCGTGCACCAGCAGCGCGGTGCGGCCCTCGCCGATGTCCGCGCGGCCGACCGCCTTCCAGCCCGGCCCGGGCTCCTCGTCCTCCACCAGGGCCAGCAGCTCGGGAAGCTCGTCGCCGTCGCCGTCGGGCGGCTCGATCCACTCCTGGACCATGCCGGTGCCGTACGGGCCGTCCCGCAGCACCGTCGCGGGGATCAGGTCCCAGCCGGTGGCCCGGGAGATCTCGTAGGCGGCGACCTCGCGCTGGGCGAGCGTGCCGTCGGGGAAGTCCCACAGCGGACGCTCACCGGCCACCGGCTTGTACACGGCGGGGGCGCTGCGGCCGTCGCGTTCGACGATGCAGTAGAGCACCGCGTTGGACGCCTCGCGGATCTGCCCGCGGACGGTCAGCTCGCCGTCGGCGAGAAACGCATCCGTAAGACCCTGTGCGGGCTCCGGGGAACCGTGTGCGGCCTGCTGCGCGCTCCGCTGCGGATCCGCGGACGCGGCGGGCACGGCCGGTTCGGCGGCGGGCTCCATGGCGCTCAGGCGTCCCGTCGGTATCCGTTCTGGCGCGGACATACGTGTCCCTCCGGGTCGAGCGGCAGGCTGCACAGCGGGCACGGCGGGCGGCCCGCGTTGACGACTTCCAGGGCCCGCTTGGCGAAGGCCCGGGCCATCATGCCGGTCAGGCGCACCCGCAGCATCGGCGGGCCGTTCTCGTCGTCCTGGAGGAGCCGCTCCTCGGCGTCGGCGAGGTCCTCGTCGCTGTCGCCCTCCAGCTCGACCAGCGCCTGCGCCTCGACGATCATGCGCTGGTCCTCGCCGTCCCAGGCCAGCGCCATGGTGCCGACCCGGAACTCCTCCTCGACCGGCGACTCCAGCGGCGCGGTGTCGGTCAGCTCGACGGGCGGGACGGCGGGCACCGGGGCATTGCCGCCGCTGCGCCGCACCACCTCGTCCAGCAGCTCGTCGATCCGCTCGGCGAGGGCGGCGACCTGGGTCTTCTCCAGGGCGACGCTGGTGGTGCGGCCGGCCGCGGTCGCCTGGAGGAAGAAGCTACGGCGTCCGGGCAGCCCGACCGTACCGGCCACGAAGCGGTCCGGCGCGTCGTAGAAGAACACCTGACGGGACAACGTCCTGCTCCGATTGCTCGACTTCGGGGGCACTGCGGTCGCTGCGCGGTCCTGCGGTCACTGCGCGGTTCACAGGGGCACGGCAGAGCAGCGCCGTCGCACCACCCTACTGCGCCGACTGATCACGGTGCTCCCGCACCGCCTCCCAGGGCGGCGTCCCGCCCGTCGGCGGCCGCGGCGCCCCCGTCGGGCGGCACCAGGGAGGCGAAGTCGCCGGTGTCGCCGAGCCGCACGAGGAAGGGCCGCAGCCGGGTGTAGCGGATGACGGTGACCGAGCAGGGCTCGACGGAGATCCGCTGGAAGAGGTCGAGATGCATGCCGAGGGCGTCCGCGACGAGGGATTTGATGATGTCGCCGTGCGAGCACATCAGATAGGCGGCCTCGGCGCCGTGCCGCTCCTCGATGCGGGCGTTCCAGTCCCGTACGGCATCGACCGCGCGGGCCTGCATGGCCCGCATCGACTCGCCACCGGGGAAGGCCGCCGACGACGGGTGCCGCTGAACGGCTTCCATCAGGGGCTCGTCGTTCAGCTCGGCGAGCTTGCGGCCCGCCCAGTCCCCGTAGTCGCATTCGCTGATCCGGTCCTCGGTGTACAGCGGCAGACCGGGGCGGGCGGCCAGCAGCGGCCGCAGCGTCTCCCGGCAGCGCTGCAGCGGGCTGGAGACGGCGGCGGCCAGCGGAATCGGCTCCAGCCGGGCGGGCAGCGCCGCGGCCTGGGCGAGGCCCCGCTCGTCGAGGGCGACGCCGGGCAGCCGTCCGGCGAGCACCCCGGAGGTGTTGGCGGTGGAGCGGCCGTGCCGCACCAGGATCAGCGTGGGCATGACCGCCACCCTACGTTCCCGGCGGCCATTCCTGGCAGGCCGCCGGGTGACGGGCGAGAATGCCAGATGTGATCGTGGATTGCGCCATCTACCGGGAGGGCCGCCGGATCGACTGCGCGGCCGACTTCGCGCACGCCCTCGGCGCGGCACGGGCCGAGGGCCACTCCTTCCTCTGGCTGGGCATGTACGAGCCGACGCAGGAGGAGTTCAACATGGTCACGTCCGAATTCGCGCTGCACCCGCTGGCCATCGAGGACGCCCTCAACGCCCACCAGCGGCCCAAGCTGGAGGTGTACGACGACTCGCTCTTCCTGGTGCTGAAGCCGATCACGTACGACGTGGCCGCGGACACCGTGACGTCGTCGGAGCTGATGCTGTTCGTCGGCGACTCCTTCGTGGTGACCGTCCGGCACGGCGAGGCCAGCCCGCTGGGCGCGGTGCGCAAACGGCTGGAGCACCAGCCGGAGATCCTGCGGCACGGCCCGACGGCGGTGCTCTACGCGGTCAGCGACGCGGTGGTCGACCATTACATCGAGGTCGCCGCCGAACTCCAGCAGGACATGGAGGAGTTGGAGGCCGAGGTGTTCGCCCCGGTCCGCGGCGACACCAAGAACACCGCTGCCGAGATCTACCAGTTCAAGCGCGAGGTCATGGAATTCCGGCGCGCCACGGGCCCGTTGGTGGAGCCCATGGCCCGTCTGCAGAACCCCGGGGTGCCGTTCGTCCACGAACACGCCCGGCCGTTCTTCCGCGACGTCGACGACCACCTCACCCGCGCGAACGAGTCGGTGGACGGCCTGGACCGGCTGCTCTCGGACATTCTCTCGGCGCATCTGGCGCAGATGGGCGTCCGCCAGAACGACGACATGCGCAAGATCTCGGCGTGGGCGGCGCTGGCGGCCGTCCCCACCCTGATCGCCGGCATCTACGGCATGAACTACGAGTGGATGCCCGAGCTGAAGTGGCACTACGGCTATCCGGCGATCCTGCTGGTGATGGTGGTCATCGAGGTGTCGCTGTTCCGGCTGTTCAAGCGGCGCGGGTGGCTGTGAGGGCGCCGTCCCGGGGACGGCTGCGGCTCAGGCGAATTCCCGCGCCGAGGCGGCCGGCCCGCCCAGGGCGTTGCGCCGCTCGGGCATCCGCAGCTGCACCATCCGCCGCCAGCCCCACGCCCGCTCATAGCCGTACATCCCCCAGATCGCGGCCTTGAGCAGCACGGACTTGGCCGCCGGCCAGCGCAGGATACGGCCCATGTGGTCCATCACCGCGAGGCTGACGTCCCGGTAGATGCCGACCTCGGCGAGCGCGCAGTCGCGCAGCAACCGCTGAATGGTCCGGCCGTGCCCGGCGCGGGCCAGCCGCAGCAGCTCCTCGTGGCAGTAGGCGAGGTGGTTGTCCTCGTCGTGGGAGATCATCCGGATCGCCCTGCCCACCTCGGGGTGGTCTCCGAAGCAGGACCTGAGCATGTCCATCTGATCCGAGGCGCGCTGCTCGGTGACCCTGCTGTGCGCGAGGTAGGTGATGACGTCCAGCTCGGTGAGCGGCTCGTCGCGGCGGAGTTTGTCGTGGGCGAGGCCGATTCCGCTGCGCTCCAGCAGCATGGTGTAGTCGGCCGCCTCGGGAACCTCGGCGGGAGTCAGGCCGCGCTTGCGCAGCAGGGCGTGGAAGATCCGGCCGTGCTTGTCCTCGTCGGCGCCGTGCCGGGTGACCTTGGGTGCCAGCTCCCGCTGCGAGGCGGGGATCAGCGCGGCGATCCGGCCGTTCTCCCACCCGCCCTGGGACTCCCCGCTGGCCGCGATGGAGCAGAACAACCGGTAGGCGTCGTCGTTGTCGACGATCTCCTGGAACACACTCCTGGCCGAGAGCATCCGCGCCACCTTCCGCAGGACCACACCGCAACCCAGTCAAGTGCGGCCCTGCGGGCAGGGCAACCGCACGGCCCGGCGCCTGCGCCCGTTCGAAGGACGCCCTGGTGGCCGCGGGGCGTAACCAGGTCGCCACCGCGGCGTTGTGCTGCGTGACGGCCGTGGCGGGGAAGACCCCCGAGCCCCCACCACGGCCGCAGAGCCGCACCGGCCCGGCGCCCAGGAGCGCCGGGCCTTCGCATTGCCGGGGGCCCTACGAAAGGCCCTACGCCAGTCCCGCGCGCTCCAGGGCCTCGGTACCCGCCCGCAGCGACGCCAGCCGGTCCTCCAGCGTGAAGCCCGCCGGAGCCAGCGTCAGCGTGGTGACCCCGACCGCCGCGTACGCCTGCATCCGCTCCGCGATCCGGTCGACGGAGCCGAGCAGCGTGGTCTGGTCGATCAGCCGCTCCGGGATCGCCGCGGCCGCACCGTCCTTGTCGCCGGCGAGGTACTTGTCCTGGATCTCGGCGGCTTCCTTCTCGTAGCCCATCCGCTGCGCCAGCTGGTTGTAGAAATTCTGCTTGCGGCTGCCCATGCCGCCCACGTACAGGGCGGTGTACGGGCGGAACATGTCGGCCAGCGCGCTGACGTCCTTGTCCTGGCCGACCGCCAGCGGCAGCGTGGGGCAGACGTCGAATCCGTCCAGCGTCCGGCCGGCCTTCTCCCGGCCCGCCCGGATGTGGGAGATCGCGGTCTCCTCCAGGTGGTCGGCGGACGGGAAGATCAGCAGCGCGCCGTCGGCGATCTCACCGGTCTGCGTCAGGTTCTTGGGGCCGATCGCGGCGATGTAGAGCGGGATGTGCTCGCGCTGCGGGTGCACGGTCAGCTTCAGCGGCTTTCCGGGGCCGCCGGGCAGCGGCAGCGTCCAGTGCTCGCCCTCGTACGACAGCCGCTCGCGCGACATGGCCTTGCGGACGATGTCGACGTACTCACGGGTGCGGGCCAGCGGCTTGTCGAACTTGACGCCGTACCAGCCCTCGGAGACCTGCGGGCCGGAGACGCCCAGGCCCAGCCGGAAGCGGCCGCCGGAGAGCGAGTCGAGGGTCGCGGCCGTCATGGCCGTCATCGCGGGCGTACGGGCCGGGATCTGGAAGATCGCCGAGCCGATGTCGATGCGCTCCGTCTGGGCGGCCACCCAGGACAGCACGGAGGGGGCGTCGGAACCGTAGGCCTCGGCGGCCCAGCAGACCGAATAGCCGAGGCGATCGGCCTCCTGTGCCACCGCGAGATTGTCCGAGTCCATCCCGGCACCCCAGTAGCCGAGGTTGATGCCAAGCCTCATGCCGCTCCCCTTACTGATCAGTAACGTCGCTGTTGCGGGGACTCTAGCGCGGGACCCCGCCGGCCGTCATCGGCTGGTTGTCCACAGGTCCCCTGATCCCGGTCCGCGGCGCGTAACCTCAGGGCCCATGGAGCAAAGGCACCTCGGCCGTACGGGCCTTCGCGTGTCCCGCCTCGGCCTCGGCACCCTCAACTGGGCGCGCGACACCGACGAGCAGGAAGCCGCCGACCAGCTCAAGACGTTCTGGGAGGCCGGCGGCACCCTCGTCGACACCGCCGACATCTACGCCGACGGCGGCGCCGAGTACCTCCTGGGCCGGCTGACGGAAGGGCTCGTTCCGCGCGAGGACCTGGTGATCGCCACCAAGGCCGGCAGCGTCCTGGAGACGGACCGCCGCGTCGACGGCTCCAGACGCCACCTCCTCGCCGCCCTCGACGCCTCCCTGGAGCGGCTGGGCACCGACTACGTCGACCTGTGGCAGCTGCACGCCTTCGACCCGCACACCCCTCTGGAGGAAACCCTCCAGGCCCTCGACCTCGCCATCACCAGCGGCCGGGCCCGCTATGCGGGGCTGGCGAACTTCTCCGGCTGGCAGCTCGCCAAGGCCGCCACCTGGCAGCTGACGGCACCTGGGGTACGCAACCGGCTGGCCAGTACGCAGATGGAGTACTCCCTGCTCCAGCGCGGCGTCGAACGCGAAGTACTGCCCGCCGCCCTCGACCTCGGCCTCGGCCTCCTCCCGTCCTCCCCACTGGGCCGCGGCGTGCTCACCGGCAAGTACCGCAACGCCACCCCCGCCGACTCGCGCGGCGCCTCCGAGCAGCTGGCGCCGTTCGTCGCCCCCTATCTGGACGAGACGGCGGGCCGGGTCGTCGAAGCGGTCAGCACGGCCGCCGACGGACTGGCCGTCACCCCACTGCACGTCGCGCTCTCCTGGGTCCGCGACCGTCCCGGCGTCACCGCCCCGATCGTGGGCGCCCGCACGGCGCCGCAGCTCAGAGCGGCATTGTCAGTGGAGACCCTTAGTCTTCCTGACGAGATCCGCCGGGCGCTGGACGATGTATCGGCTCCGGTGCACCACTATCCCGATCACGACTGGAGCACGCTGTGAGTACCGACCGCCTCGCCGGCGAAACCCCGCCCGAGCAGGAGGCCGCGCCCGCCGCCACGGATGCCCGGCCGGCCGAGCACGGCACGACGGCGGACGGCGCAGCAGCGAGCGACGCGGCGCAGGCGGGCGCGACCGGCGAGGCGGGCACCACGGCACCGTCCCCGGGCGGCGCGCCCGCGAAGACGGCCGGGCCGGGCACCGAGCCGAGCGCCAAGCCGTCCGGCCCGGCCGCGGCGACTGCGGCGCAGCTCGCCGCGGCGGTACGGGCCGTGGAGAGCGGCGAGCGCTCGGCCGCCTCCTTCTTCGCCGAGAAGCCGCGCGCGGCCGCACCGGCCGCCGCTGCCGAGCCGCCGGCCGGGAAGCCGGAAGGCGCCCCGTCGGAACGCACCCGCCCGGCACCGGCGGTCGCGGCCCAGCGCGGCCCCGCCCCGGCCGCCCCCCAGCCGCCCGCCGCCCCTGCCGCCCCCGCCGCCCGTCCCGCCGCGGCGACGGCCCCCGGCCTCGACGGCGTACGGCAGCTCCTCACCGCCGGCGGTGCCCCGCCGGCGCTGGCCGAGAAGACCGCCGCCGCGCTGGGCGAGCGGGCCGCGCAGACGCTGAGCGACGACCCCTGGCAGCTGCTCGGCGTGCCCGGGGTGCGCCCCGACCAGGCCGACGGCTTCGCGCGGGCGCTGCTCGGCCCCGCCTGCGGCCCCGACGACGAGCGGCGCGCCCAGGCCCTGGTCCGGTGGCTGCTGGAACAGGCCGCCGTGGCGGGCCACTCCGCCCTGGAGGCCGCCGCCCTCCGCGCCGCGCTCGCCCAGCGGGCCGTACCGGACCCCGATGACGCCCTCCAGACGGCCATCGCCGAGGGCACGGTGCTGGTCTTCCAGGACGCACTCGACACCCCGGGCCAGGCCCGTCCCGCGACGAGCGACGAGGACGAGGAGGAGCGACCGGTCCGGATCCTGCTCGGCCTGGACCGCTTCGCCATGGCCGAGGAAAGCGTGGCCGACGGCCTGGCACGACTGCTCAACACCTTCGAGGCGACGACGGAGCACGCGGCGGAGACAACGGGCGACGAACCACAAAGCGCCGAACCGGCGCCGGCCGCCGAACCGGATTCGGCCGACGAACCGGATTCGGCCGACGCCGGAAAGCCCGCCACCACCTCAGCCGCCCCGGCCGCCCCGGAGGAAACCGCCGCCCGCCCCACCCCCTCCCTCGCCGACTGGGAGGCCGCGGCCGACGCCGCCCCCTCGCCGTCCGCCGCCGAACTGATCCGGGCCGCCGCGGGCAGCGGCCTGGTGGCCCACACCGGCGCCGAGGCGGCCCGCGCCGAGCCCGCCGCGCTGATCGCCGCCGCCCGCTCCCTGGGACTACGGGCCTACGGCGCCACCCACACCGAGAACGGCCGCCGACGCCTGGCCACCCACCTCACCGAAGCCGCACCCGACCGGCCCGCCGACGACCTCAGCTCGGCAGCGGTGACCGTATCGGGCCTGCTCTCCGGCCGGGAAGGCCCGGGCCGGGACGCCGACGGCGCACTCGCCCTCGACCTCCTGGTGGTGCTGGACGCCCCGCAGCTGGACCTGGACACCGCCGCGGTGCTCGTCGAATCCCTCACCGACGGCACCCGGCTGATCCTGAGCGGCGACCCCGGCGTCCTGTGGTCCGCCGGCCCCGGCCGCCTCTTCGCCGACCTCCTCGGCGCCCGCTTCTGCCCCCAGGTCGCCTCCCGGACCCCGGACTTCGGCCCGATCGGCGAGCTGGTGTCGGGCATCGGCATCGGCGAGCTGAGCGAGGTCGAGGCGCCCGGCAAGGAGGTCGTGATCGTCCCGGTGCGCGACGCCGGAGAGGCGGTGCACCGCACCGTCCAGCTGGTCGCCGACTCCGTACCCCGGGCACTCGGCGTCCCCACCGACCAGACCCAGGTCATCACGGTCGGCCACGGCGGCGCGGCCGGCACCCGCGCGCTGAACGCGGCCCTGAAGGAACGCCTCAACCCCGGCCCCGGCCGGTTCGCCGGCTTCGACCCCGGCGACCGCATCGCCTACACCCCCACCCCCGGCCGCACACTGCCCGGCACGGTCACGGGCGCCGACGCCGCGGGCCTCCACCTCGACTGCGAGGGCACCCCCGTCGCCGTACCGCGCGACCAGGTCGAGGCCGGCGCGCTTCGCCATGGCTGGGCCCTCACCGCCCACCAGGCGGTCGGCCTCCGCTGGCCCGCCGCGGTGGTCGTGCTGCCCGGCGACGCCGCCGGCGGCCTGACCCGCGCCTGGGCCTACACCGCCTTCAGCCGCGGCGAACGCCACCTCTCGGTCGTCCAAGGCGCCGACCAGGCCCTGCCCCGCGCGGTGGCCGAAGTCCCCGTAAAGGAACGCACCACCCGGCTGCGCACACTCCTCCAACTCCAAAACACCCAGCCCGAAGCAGACGCCGCCCCCACCCCCACCCCCACCACACCCCAGTAACAAAGAGTGACGATCCACGGGAACAATTAACTCTCCGTAATCGTTGCCGAAAGAGGAAGGCGCGGCGCACGAGGCCCGTCACGGCAATCCAAGGCCGGAGGAACCACGGGCCGGACGAACCACGGGGCAGAGAAACCACGGGACGGGCCAACCACGGGGCGGGAGCGCCAAGGGGCGGGCGCACTAAAGGCGGACGCACGAAAGTCGCGGCGAATGGCCTGAACGGTTACAGGCCGTTCACCGCGACTGAAAAACGCCCCAAGGGCGACGCAATCCCCCCAGGCCCGCCCCGGCCCACGCCACCCACCCCACAAACCGCGGTCGGCCGCGAGACCGACCGCGCCGCCGGAGCAGCACCGCAGCGCGCCGCTCCGGCGGCAGAGCGCTGCGCCCCCGGAGCGCGCCCGGACCCCGGAGAATTCACGCCCGCCCTTGGGGCCCATTGACCCATTGGCCCATTGCACGGCCCCAGCGCCTCACGACCCGGCCCCGCGGGCTCCCGGACCCAGCCCCGTGGGCTCCCCGGCCCCGTGGGTTCCCGGACCGCGCCCCGTGGGCTCCCCGACCGCCCGCGGCCCCCCGCCGCTCCGCGGCGATGGGTTCAGTACCCCCGAGGGATCAGCACCCCGAGGGATCAGCGTCCCCTGGGGTTCAGCACCCCCGGGGATCACCATCCCTCGGGGTTCCGCGTTCGCCGGATCAGCCTTCGCTGCATCAGGGTTACCGCCTTCGCTGGATCGGCGTTACCGGTCGAGCGGCTCCAGAAAGTCATCGTCGTCGCCCAGCTCTTCATCGAAGACCGCGCTGACGTCGAAGCGGCACACCACCCGCTGGGGATCGGCCTGATCGAACGGCGCGGACAGCCACTCCCCCGGCTCGGTCGGTTCGTCGGCGGCCGCCACCCACAGCGTGGAGTCGCCCTCCTCCAGGCCGAACTCCTTGTGCCGGGAGGCGATCTCGTCCGGTTCGAACTCTCCGAAGAGCACTCCCAGCGCCGCATGCACGCTGGTGCCGACCACGCCGGCGGCCTCGCCGGAGCCGTTCGCCGCCGCCTCGTCGACGGCGTCCGGATCAAGATCGGCGATGCGCTGTGCCTGATGCAGCAGCCGCTGCGGTTCGGCGACGATGTAGTCGCGCCGGATCAGCACGCTCAGCGCGCTCGGTTCCTCGGGGCCCGCATAGGCGGGCAGCGCCTCGTTCCCGGGGATCTCGAAGGGGGTGACCTCGTCGTGGGTGTCGTACAGCAGCTCGTCATAGACCTCGGCCGCCGCGGCGAGCTCGTCGAACGCGGCGTAGACAGCCGGATCGTCCGGCCCCGAGCGGCGTTCGACCGCGTCGAGGTGACGGTCCAGCGCGGCTTTGACCGCCTCGGCGGCGGCACGTACCTCGGCAGCGGAAGGCTGCGCAGCATCAGACATAGTGCAGACGCTATCCGTACCGGGGCCGGTCCCGCACAATAGATGCGATGCCGGAATACGAATTCTGCGATGTGTATGTGCCCCGGGGGGTCTCCCGGTCGGCCACCACGCGCCTGCTGACCGACCATGCCGAGTACGGACACTGGGAGTTGGACCGACTTCGTCTCAACCCCGACGGGAGCCGCAGAGTGCGGCTGCGTCGGCGGATCATCCGCCAGCTCCGCGCCACGTGGTGAGCGCCGGCAGGGCGTGACCCCAGCAGAACGGGCCCCATAGCGACAGGGCCCGCTCCGTTGTGTGTGCTCCGCCACGTGCTCGCGCTACGTGGCGTGAATCACCTGCGCGCGGTGCGCGCCCGGCGGTAGAGCACGGCCCCACCGAGCAGCAGTCCGGCGCTCGCCGGTACGGCGTAGCCGATCATGCCGGTGCCGGTCTGGGCGAGATGCCCGGGGCCGTTCGGGGTCGTGACGATGGCGGCCTTCCCCGGCGCCTCGGCCTGCGGTCGCATGCCCGGGCCTTCCGGGGTACCCAGGTCGCCCGGGGTGCGCGGGTGCTCGGGGGTGGTCTCCGAGCCTCCCTTGGTCCCCGGGTGATGCGGGTTGCCCGGGCCCGGCGGTTGCTCGGGGCTCGGGTGGGTGGGGTGGCCCGGGTGACCTGGGTGACCTGGGTGACCTGGGTGGTGCGGGTGACCCGGGTGGTGCGGGTGACCCGGGTGGCCCGGGTGGTGCGGCGACTGCGGGTGGGCTTCATTGCCGCAGTCGTTGCCCGACGCGGGATTGAGCAGTCCGACGACGTCGACGGTGTTGCCGCACACGTTCACCGGCACATTGACCGGTACCTGAACGTTGTTTCCGGAGGCAACGCCGGGCGAACGGGACGTCCCGCCCGTGGCGGTGGCTCCGGCGTGCCTGCCCGAGCCGCCCCCCTGATGCTGGCCACCGTGGCCGTGGTGGCCGCCGCGGTGCTTGCCGCCGGAGCCGTTCGCACAGTCGTTGCCGAACGCCGGATTGAGCAGTCCGACGACGTCGACGGTGTTGCCGCACACGTTCACCGGGGCATCGACCGGTACCTGCACCGAATTGCCCGACCCCACGCCGGGCGAATTCGCCGCGCCTCCGGTGGCGCCCGAGTCCGCATGTGCGGATCCGCTGACGGCGGCGAGTACGCCACCCGCGGCCGCCATCGTGATCAGGCCCCTTCTTGCGACCTGCCTCATAGGTTGTTCCCCTGCCTTGTGCCTTACGGGAATGCACGCGGGCGGACCTCTTTCGAGATCGACCCGGCGCAGAAATACCCAGAGGCTCCGGAATGCATGGCATGCATTCCGGAGCCGAACTGGATCAGGCCCTTATGGGCTCTTGTACAACGCCTAAGAACGTCAGAACGTCTAAGAACGTCAGAACGTCACTTGTTGATGCAGGTGTTGCCGAAGGCCGGGTTCAGCAGCCCGATCACGGAAATGGTGTTGCCGCAGGCATTGACCGGCACGTGGACCGGGATCTGGACCGTGTTGCCGGACGCCACACCGGGGGAGTTCAGGGACGCGCCCTGAGCGCCCGAGTCGGCAACGGCGAGCCCCGCGCCGGCGAGTACGAGACCACCGGTGATTGCCGCAGCTGCGACGACCTTCTTGATCATTGTTCCTCCTTGTAGGCAATGCGATCCCAGCCGCGGACCGCACACACTGCAACGAGGACCGAGCCGTTGAAGCTACGAACACATCGCAACATTCACTCTTTTCAGCTAATTCGACACGAACGGCAGGGGATTCGTGCCGAATTCGGCCGCACCGAACCGGTGTTCAGCTCTGGTCGATGAACCGGTCGAGCACCCGCACGCCGAACTTCAGCCCGTCCACCGGCACTCGCTCGTCCACGCCGTGGAACATCCCGGCGAAGTCCAGCTCCGGCGGCAGCTTCAGCGGCGCGAACCCGAATCCGCGGATCCCGAGGTCGTCGAAGGACTTGGCGTCCGTACCGGCGGAGAGCATGTACGGGACCGCGCGCGCGATCGGGTCCTCGGCCTGCAGGGCCGACTGCATCGCGTCCACCAGCGCCCCGTCGAAGGTCGTCTCCAGCGCCTTGTCCGCATGGACGTCCTCGCGCTTGACGCGCGGGCCCAGGAGCCGGTCCAGATCGGCCAGGAACTCCTCCTCGTAGCCCGGCAGGAAGCGTCCGTCGACATGCGCGGTGGCCTGCCCCGGAATGACATTGACCTTGTAGCCGGCGCCCAGCTGCGTCGGGTTGGCGGTGTTGCGCAGGGACGCGCCGATCAGCTTGGCGATACCGCCGAGCTTGGCGAGCGTGGCGTCCATGTTCTCCGGGTCGAGCTCGGTGCCCAGCGCGTCCCCGAGCTGGTCCAGGAACGACCGCAGCGTCTTGGTCACCCGTACCGGGAACTCGTGTCGCCCCAACCGGCCGACGGCCTCGGACAGTTCGGTGATCGCGTTGTCCTTGTGGATCATCGAACCGTGCCCGGCATTGCCGTCCACCGTCAGCTTCATCCAGTGCATGCCCTTCTGGGCAGTCTCGATGAGATAGAGCCGGACCTGATCGTTGACGGTGAAGGAGAAGCCGCCGACCTCGCTGATCGCCTCCGTGACGCCTTCGAACAGCTCGGGATGCTTGTCGACGAGGAAACGCGCGCCGTACGTGCCCCCCGCCTCCTCGTCCGCGAGGAACGCCAGCACGATGTCCCGCGGCGGTTTGCGCCCCGTACGCAGCCGGTCGCGTACAACGGCGAGCGTCATCGCGTCCATGTCCTTCATGTCGACCGCGCCGCGGCCCCAGACGCACCCGTCGGCGATCTCGCCGGAGAAGGGGTGGTGGGTCCAGTCGTCGGCGTTGGCCGGCACGACGTCGGTGTGCCCGTGGATGAGCAGCGCGGGCCGCGAGCGGTCCTCGCCCTCGATCCGGGCCACGGTGGAGGCCCGGCCCTTGTGCGACTCGAAGATCCGCGGCTGCAGGCCGACCTCGGCGAGCTTCTCCGCGACGTATTCGGCGGCGGCCCGCTCACCCGGCCCCGAGTGGTCCCCGTAGTTGCTGGTGTCGATCCTGATCAGATCACGGCAGAGGTCGACGACCTCGTCCTCACCGGTGACCGTGCGGGCCGGCTGCGACTCGCTCATGCCGGAACCTCGCTTCGCTCGGCCCCGCATTCGCAGGACTCGCACCTCTCCATGATTCGCTCGCGGAGCTCGCTCATGCCGACACCTCGCTTCGCTCGGCCCCGCATTCGCGGGACTCGCACCTCTCCATGGTTCGCTCGCGGAGCTCGCTCACACTGCCTCCTCTTGGTTCACGGCCGCGTCGCGCTCCCGGAGAAGCGCGCTCACCGGCGGGGGTCCACGGCCATCCTCCCCCTCCCGCCCGCCACACCCAAGGCCGCAATACCCCCGACATGTGCTGGTCACAGCCACGGCCCCGGCCGGATGCACGGGTGATCGACCACCCCCGAAGGTTTGCTATTGTTTTCCACGTCGGAACGGCCCAGGCCGCAACGGCAGACACCTTGTCCGGGTGGCGGAATGGCAGACGCGCTAGCTTGAGGTGCTAGTGCCCTTTATCGGGCGTGGGGGTTCAAGTCCCCCCTCGGACACGATCTTGTGTACACCGGAGAAGCGGGTGGTGACTCTACAGTCACCGTCCGCTTCTTCGCGTTACAGGTCATGGGGGACCGAAGGGCTGAGAAGGGCCAAGAGGCTGGTGCCTTGCGGTCGGGCTCGGTGGCGAGCGGCCGGTCGGTGAGGTCTCCGAGGGGGCGAGGGGTGCCGTTGCCCCGTTGTTCCGGATGTGGTCGCGGGCACCGGGTTGCGTCAACAGGTGGCGCGCGTAGGCGAGTTCGGCCTAACCGTGGTCCACTGCGCCGAGGGCGGAGGTCGGTGTTGCGCAGTCGGCAGCCGGCGGCGGTGCGGGGGCGGTCAGGGTCGGTCGGGGGTGTTGCGTCGTCTCCAGCGCCAGAGTTCGTCCGCGCGGTGGTCGTGGTCGAGGTGGGGGCCGAGCGGTCCCACGCGTTCGTACGCCGCTTCGGTCCTGGGATCGTCGCGCCGGGCGAGGCCGTAGGCGCCCTCCAGGCGTAGTTGTCGGTCGTCGTCGTCGAGCAGTGCCACGAACGTGTCGGTGACGGCGGGCGTGCGGTCGGCGGATGTGGACAGGGCGGCCGCGGCGGAGGCCCGTACGGCGGTGTCGGGGTCCCGGATCAGGGCGAGCAGCGCGTGCCTGGTCCGGGGAGTGGGCTCGCGTTCCCTGCCGAGCACGGTGCATACGGCGCTGCGGACCTCGGCATCGGGGTCGTGGACGAGGGTGAACAGCGCGCCGGTGGCCGTGGGGGTGCGGGGGGTGCCGTGGGTGAGGAAGCAGTAGGGCACTTCACGGCGCACGCGGGGGTCGGGGTGGTCGGCGTGCCGGAGCCCGATGGCTTCCTGGTCGGGGTGTTGGCGGGTGGTGCAGGCCTCGAGGATCTGGGCGAGCACCTCGCTGTCGGTCTCTTCGGCCGCCCAGACGGCGAGGAGTCGGCTCTCCTCGTCGGCGGAGGAGTGGGGGCCGGCGGTGTCGAGGACCGCTCTGGTCCACAGGTAGCGGGCCACGAACCGGCGGTGGGCGGGCGACGGGTGGTGGCGGTGGGCCACGACGGCCGACCAGGTTTCCTTGCTGCGGCGATTGCTGAGGACGAAGCAGGACGCGGACCGGTCCACATGGTTCTCGTCGGGGTGCCGGACGGCGCGGGCCACCAGTTCGTCGGCCGGCGTCAGGATGCGGAAGGCCCACTCCAGCGAGGTGAGGACGGCGCCGTGCCCTGCCCGTACGGTGAGCCCGCCGAGGGAGACCTGTTCGACGTGGTCGTACGCGTCGTCGTGGACCAGGGATGTTTCGGCCGGGCCCGGCGCTCCCGTCCTGCGGCGCAACTCTTCGGCCGCGCCGGTCTCGTACCAGTTCCTGGCCAGGGCGAGCAGCCGTTCTCGTGCGGCGGGCGGCAGCCGCAGCCGCGGTTCGTTGCCCAGGACGGCCGTGACCATGGCCGGGGAGCCGAGGTCGACGGCCCGCAGCAGGGGTGTCGTGCCGTCCGGCAGCGGCCGGTCCGGGTTCGCGCCGCCGGCCATCAGCGCCTCGGCGACCGGTTCGTCGTACGCCGCCAGGGCCGCGCACAGCACCGGGAGTCCGTCCGCGCCGGCCGCGTCGGGATCCGCGCCCTCGTCCAGCAGCGTGCGCACCGCGTCGGCGTTGCGTGCCCGTACCGCCGTGACGAGTGCCCGCTCGGGGCCCGCTTCGCGTCTGCGGTGTTCCGGCGTTTCCATCGGGCCCTCTCCTCGGCGCGGCGGCGGACCCGCCCCGGGTCGAGATCTTGGTGGTGCGGTGGCCCGTACGCAACGGCTTTGTCCTGGCCCGGGTGTGCGTGTGTGGTTCGGGGTGCAGGAGGCCTCTTGGGTGGCCGGTCGCGTCGGTGGCGGTTGTCAGGGGGCGCGGGGAGGGCGGCGGCGGGTGACGGCCAGGATGGCCATGTCGTCGTGGCCTGCGCCGCCGGTCCAGCGGCCGACGTCCTTGGTCAGGGCGTCGACCAGGGCGTCGGGGTGGGTGAAGCGCCGGCCCATGCGCCGGGAGCGCAGCGGGTCGTAGAAGGTTCCCCGGTTGTCGCGCGCCTCGGTGACACCGTCGGTGACCAGGAGCAGTGAGGCGCCCGGGGGCAGGCGCACCACGTCGACCGGTGGATGGCCCGCGGGGGCGAGGTCGTTCAGGCCCATGCCGAGGGGCAGCTGGGGGACGGTGGGGTCGAGTCGTACGAGCTGTCCGTCGTGGCTCAGGTACGGGGGCGGATGGCCTCGGTTGACGAGGCTCAGCAGCTCGCCGTCGGCGGACACCTCGGCGAGTACGGCGGTGGTGAAGCCCTCGCTCGAGGTGATGGGGCCGCCGCGGGCGGCCGCTCTGGCCATCGCCTCGTCCAGCCGCTGCGCCAGCGTGGCCAGCGTGGGGGCGTACTCGGCTTCCTGTCGGAAGGCGCCGATGGCGACGGAGACGGCGGCGACGGCGTGTATGCCTTTGCCCCGTACATCGCCGATGATCATTCGCACGCCGAAGGGGGTCTCCTGCACCGCGTACAGGTCACCGCCGATCCGTGCCTCGGCCTGTGCCGCGGTGTATCCGGCGGCGACGGCCAGCGGGCCGGCTCCGCTGGGCGGGTCCGGGAGGACCGCCAGCTGGACCGCCTCCGCGAGGTCCCGGGTCAGCGCCAGATCGCGCCCTTGCCGCGCGATGAGGGCGTTGATGGCCAGGGCCAGCGCACCGATCAGGCCGACCACGGCCAGATCGACGAGCAGGGGCGTCGCCGGCCGTCGGCGCTCGATGTCCAGCCCGATCGAGAGTCCGCATGCGAGGCCTACGACGGCGACCGCGGAGCGGAACGGCAGGGTGGCGCCGGCGATCAGCGGTCCGGCGGCGAGGAGGGGCAGTCCCAGGTACGGTTCGGGCCCGAAGAGGTCCAGCAGGACGCCGGTCACCAGGGACAGCGCCACGAGCATCCATGGCACTTTCACCGGCGTGGGCTGCAAGCCTTTCACTGTGCTTCTCCTGCTGCCGGGCCGGGCTCGCGATGCGGAAGGAAACCGGAGTCACGGCACGCTGCGCCTCACCGACTGCGTCGGTATGCCCATGGCTTCACACCTGCGCGGTATGCGCAACAGATACCGGTCTCGGACGGTCGTCGGCCGCGGACGGTCAGCGGTGCCGGCGGCGCGATGGTCCGCCCCGCGGGGGGGGCGCCCGCCGCCGGTACACCCGGTTGCCGCACCCGTCGTGGCGGGTGCTTAGCCCAGCCGGCCCCACCTGGCCCCGAGCGATGCCGATGGCGACGGTGTCCCGGGCCCGCCGTGCTTCCATCTCGTCATGGAGGTGCTGACGTGATGGCTGGAGACCGACAGCAGGACACCCATCCCGGGGCGGGTGCGCCGCGGCGGCGCGTGCTGGCCGCGGCCGCTCTGGCTCCGGTGCTGGCCGGGGCGCCGGCCCCGGCCCGCGCCCGGTCCGCCGGGTCGCGAAGCCGCGAGCTGGTCGAGCCGGTGCACACCACGCTGTCGGACTGGAAGGGCGTGGCCAGGGCGCTGGGCCGGACCGGCGACATGAAGCGGAAGGTCATGTACCACACGGGCCTGCCGCGCCGGGATCTCCTGGTGGTCTCACATGGCGTCGTCGTCAAACCGGCGCTCGCTCTGGGTTCGCATGTGTCCTTCGTCCGTTACGCGGACGGCAGCACGCTGGTGATGGGCGATGTGGTGGTCACGGAGGACGAACTGCAGGAGTTCGTCGACGCCCTGCAGGAGCACGGGCTCGAGCAGACCGCGATCCACAAGCATCTGCTGTCCCAGACCCCCGACATCTGGTGGATCCACATCCACGGACACGGCCACCATCCGGTGGCGCTCGCCCGGGGACTGCGCGCGGCGTTCGACCGCACCGGCACCCCGCCCGCGATGCCGTCCGTTCCGCAGCCGCCCGCCGATCTGGACACCCGGGGTATCGATGCCGCGCTGGGTGCCAAGGGGTCCAACGACGACGACGGGATCTACAAGTGCATCTTCGTCCGTCGCGAGAAGATCACCGACGGCCGTCTGGTGCTGCCCCCGGGGCTGGGGTCGACCAGTGCGTTCAACTTCCAGCCGCTGGGCGGCGGCCGGGCGGCGGTCAGCGCCGACTGCGCCATGATCGCCTCGGAGGTCCGGGACGTCCTGGTGGCCCTGCGGCGTGCCGGGGCCTCGCTGGTCGAGCTGCACAACCACGGCCTGACGGACAAGCCCCGGCTGTTCTTCACCCACTTCTGGGCCGTCGGTGACGCCGTCAGGCTCGCCCGTGCCCTGCGGCCCGCGGTGGATGCCACCAACGTCGTGCCGGCGGGCGGCTGACCTGCCGCGCGGGCGGCGGGCGGGCGACCGGGGTGGAGCCCTGGTGCCCGCCCGCCGGTGCGACTTGTGAACGGTGGCCGGGCTGGGGTTCCCTTGGCTCCGTGAGACGCCGATCCCCCGTTCCGCCCGCCCCGCTCCCCCAGCGTCACGGCATCGACCCCGTGCGGGTGCGGTTGCCGGCCGATCCGGAGGGGGTCTGGCGGACGGTGCGCGATCATCTCGTCGGCCGGTTCGAGGGGGCGATCGGGGCCGCGCGGGTGGAGGAGATGCTGGGCGAGGGGCGGTTCGTCGGGGCGGACGGGGCGCTGAGCGGGGGCGAGCCGTACCGGGCGGGGCGCCATGTGTGGTTCCACCGGGATTTCGCGGCGGAGGTCGCGGTGCCGTTCGAGGTGGGGGTCGTGCACCGGGACGAGCGGATCGTGGTCGTCGACAAGCCGCACTTTCTCGCCACGACGCCGCGGGGGCGGCACATCACCGAGACCGCTCTGGCCCGGCTGCGGCGTGAGTTGGGGCTGCCCGCGCTGCAGCCCGCGCACCGGCTGGACCGGCTGACGGCGGGGCTGGCGCTGTTCGTCGTACGGCCCGAGGACCGGGGGGCGTATCAGGGGCTGTTCGCCGGGCGGCGGGTGCGCAAGGAGTACGAGGCGGTGGCGGCGTACGACGCGGGGGTGGCGCTGCCGGTGACGGTGCGCAGCCGGATCGTGAAGGAGCGTGGGGTGATGGCCGCCCGGGAGGTGCCGGGTGAGGTCAATGCGGAGAGCCGGGTCGAGCTGGTCGAGCGGCGGGGCGGGCTCGGGCGGTACCGGCTGCTGCCCGCGACGGGGCGTACCCATCAGCTGCGGGTGCACATGAACCGGCTCGGGCTGCCGATTCTGAACGATCCGGTCTATCCGGTCCTTCCGGGTGGGGGCGAGCGTCCGGAGCCGGATCCGGGTGATTTCCGTGCACCGTTGCAGCTGTTGGCGAAGCGGCTGGAGTTCACGGATCCGGTGGACGGGCGGGTGTGCCGGTTCGAGAGCGGGTTGCGGCTGGCGGCGTGGGACTCCGCCGCTCGGCCGCGCTGAATTTCCGGTGCGGGCCGGGACGGGGCATGTCTACGCTGCGCGGGGCGCCGAGGCGGGAGAGCCGCGGCAGTACGGCTGAGGCAGGAGAGGGGCCACGGTGCTGATCTTCGATGCGGATGACACGTTGTGGGAGAACAACGTGATCTTCGAGCGGGTCATCGACGAGTTCCTGGGGTGGATGACGCTTCCCGGGCTCGACCGGGACGAGGCGCGGGCGGTGCTCGACGGGATCGAGGCGGAGAATGCGCTGACGCACGGGTACGGCAGCAAGGTGTTCCTGCGGAGCCTGGGCGAGTGCGTTGCGCGGCTGCGGGGGCGGGCGGCGACGGCCGAGGAGTCGGCGCGGATCGCGGGGTGGGCGGCGGCCTTCGAGGTCGACCGGGTGGAGCTGATTCCGGGGGTGGCCGAGACGCTCGCGGAGCTGGCGCGGCGGCACGAGTTGCTGCTGCTGACCAAGGGGGCGCGCGAGGAGCAGGAGCGCAAGGTGGTGGCGTCGGGGCTGACGCGGCACTTCAAGGGTGTGCACATCGTGGCGGAGAAGGATGTGGCCACGTACGAGGAGTTGGTGCGCGCGTATGCGCTGGTGCCGGACGCGACGTGGATGATCGGGAATTCCCCGAAGTCGGACATTCTGCCGGCGCGGTCGGCCGGGCTGAACGCCGTGTTCATTCCGAACGACCACACCTGGGTGCTGGAGCACAGCGAGCTGGATCCGGCCGATGACAAGGTTCTGCGGCTGGCGGCGTTCGGGGAACTGGTGCGGCACTTCTGAACCGCCTCGGCCGCGGGGCGACTTCGTCGGCCGGTGTGTTGGTGGCGGATGCCGTTGCGGTGCGGCGGTGCGCCGGTACGGCGGTCCGTACCGGCGCACCGGCGTACCGGCGCACCGCAGCGGGCGGCGCTCGCCGGGGTGCGGCGGCCGGCGCCCGTTACAGCGGCTCGGCGTCGGTCAGTTCGCCGTCCTCCAGGGCCAGCCAGCGGGTGATCCCCAGTTCGCGCAGGAACGGCAGATCATGGCTGACGACCACGAGCGCGCCCTCGTAGGACTCCAGGGCCGTGACGAGGCGGCGTACGGAGGCCATGTCGAGGTTGTTCGTCGGCTCGTCCAGCATCAGGAGCTGCGGGGCCGGTTCGGCGAGCATCAGGGCGGCGAGGGAGGCGCGGAAGCGTTCGCCGCCGGAGAGGGTGCCGGCCTGCTGGTCGGCGCGGGCTCCCTTGAACAGGAAGCGGGCGAGCCGGGCGCGGATGCGGTTGTTGGTGGCGTCCGGGGCGTAGCGGGCGACGTTCTCGACGATGGTCAGGTCGTTGTCGAGGACCTCCAGGCGTTGGGGGAGGAAGCGGTAGGGGACGTGGGTGTGGGCGGTGCCGGACTCGGGTGGGAGCTCGCCTGCGAGGGTGCGGAGCAGGGTGGTTTTTCCGGAGCCGTTGGGGCCGGTGAGGGCGATGCGTTCGGGGCCGCGGACCTCGAGGTGGGCGTGGGCGCCGTGGCGGGCGGTGAGGTCGTTCAGGGTGAGGACCGTGCGGCCGGGCGGTACCGCGGTGTGCGGCAGGTCGATGCGGATCTCGTCGTCGTCCCGGACGGCTTCGGCGGCTTCGTCGAGGCGTTCCCTGGCTTCCTTGAGGCGTTCGGTGTGCATGATGCGGTGTTTGCCGGCGGATACCTGGGCCTCTCTTTTGCGCTCGTTCATGATGATCTTGGGTTCGCGCTTGTTGGCGGTCATCTTGTTGCCGTAGCGGACCCGGCGGGCCAACTTGACGTGGGCGTCGGCCAGTTCGCGTTTCTGGCGCTGGACGTCGGCCTCGGCGACCCGCACCATCCGCTCGGCCGCCTCCTGTTCGACGGCCAGGGCCTGTTCGTATGCGGTGAAGTTGCCGCCGTACCAGTGGACTTCTCCGTCGCGGAGGTCGGCGATGCGGTCGACGCGTTCGAGGAGTTCGCGGTCGTGGCTGACGACGAGGAGGACGCCGGACCAGCCGGTGACCGCGTCGTGGAGCCGCCGGCGGGCGGCGCGGTCGAGGTTGTTGGTGGGCTCGTCCAGGAGCAGGACGTCCGGCCTGCGCAGGAGGAGCGCGGCGAGCCGGAGCAGGACGGATTCGCCGCCGGAGACCTCGCCGATGGTGCGGTCGAGGTCGACGGCGGGGAGGCCGAGCTGGTCGAGGGTGGCGCGGGCGCGTTCCTCGACGTCCCAGTCGTCACCGATGGCGGTGTAGTGCTCCTCGCTCGCGTCGCCGTTCTCGATGGCGTGCAGGGCCGCGCGGGCGGCGGCGATGCCGAGCGCCTGGTCGACGCGGAGGTGGGTGTCGAGCGGGGCGTGCTGCGGGAGGTAGCCGACGTCGCCGGCGACCTTGACGCGGCCGGCGGTCGGGGTCAGTTCGCCGGCGATCAGCCTCAACAGGGTTGATTTTCCCGAGCCGTTGAGGCCGATGAGGCCCGTGCGGCCGGCGCCGACGGCGAGCTGGAAGCCGTCGTAGACGGGGGTTCCGTCGGGCCAGGCGAAGCCGAGGCCGGTGCAGGCGACGGAGGCCGCGGAGGCGGCGGGGGTGGGGGACTTTGACATACAGGTCTCCTGGTGCGCGGGATGAAGGTAAGGACTGCGCAGGGAGACACCGCGGGAGAACGTCGAGGTGCGCCGGAGTACGCCGAGGGGTACGCCGAGGTCGCGGACGGGCCGCGCGGTGCTCCTCATGACCCTGAACGGGTACGGGAGTTCCACCTTGCGCGGGCGCGGTGTCTCGGGACCTCAGACGAGCAACGGCCTTCTCCTGTCGGGCGGGGGGCGCCATGGCGGCGCGCGCTGGACCGGTATCGACCGTACGCGCACCGCCCCCGAAATGCAAACGCTATTTTGGTTGCGTTTACTGGTGGCGCAGCCGCACCCGGGCCGGTCCCGTCGCCTGGAGGGTGATGCCGGCGGCGACCGGCACCTCCTGGTCCACCGCCTCCAGTTCGCACGCCCGCAGCAGCGTCGCCAGCGCCAGCACCGACTCCAGCATCGAGAAGTGCTGCCCGATGCAGGCGCGGGGGCCGCCGCCGAACGGGAACCATGCGTAGCGGTGACGCGCCGCCTCGCGCTCGGGGGTGAAGCGGCCCGGATCGAAGCGCTCGGGGTCCTCCCACAGCTCCGGATCGCGGTGCGTGACCCAGGGCGCGACGACCACATCGGCGCCCGCCGGAATCGGGAATCCGCCGATCTCGGTGGCCTCGACCGCCCGGCGGCTGATGACCGGCGCCGCCGGGTACAGCCGCATCGACTCCTTGAGGGCCTGCGTCAGATACGGCAGCCGGTCCAGATCGGCGGCGGTGGGGACGCGGTCCCCCAGCGCCCGGTCGATCTCCTCCCGGACCCTTTGCTGCTCCTGCGGATGCCGGGCGAGGAGATGGAGGGTGAAGGCCAGCGAGGTCGCCGTGGTCTCGTGCCCGGCCAGCAGGAAGATCAGGACCTGCTCGCGGATCTCCGTCGCGTCGAGGGAGCCGTCCGCGTCGTTGCCGGCCCGGGTGAGGAGGGACAGCAGGTCCTCGCCCTCGACGGCACCGTCCGCCGGTGTCCCGGCCGCCGCCCGCCGCTCGGCGAGGATGCGGTCGCACAGCGCGTTCAGCTCGTCGGTGGCCGCCCGCGCCCGCCGGTTCCCGGGCGTGGGCCATTCACGCGGGAGCTTCACGGGTACGTAGGCACGGCTGACGACATAGGCGTTGATGACCGGTGCGCAGCGGTCGATGGCGTCCGCCGCGGCCGCCGCGTCCGTCCCGAACAGGATCCGGGAGACCGTGCCCAGGGCCAGCCGGTTCATCTCGCGTACGAGGTCGACGGTGCCGCCGTCCGCGGTACGCCAGCGGGCGGCGACGGCACCGGCCTCCGCGGTGACCGCCCCCGCATAGCCGTCGACCCGCCGCTTGGTGAACAGCGGCTGCACCAGCCGCCGCTGACGCAGGTAATCGCTGTCCTGGCTGGTGAGCAGGCCGTTGCCGAAGGACTGGCGGACCTCCTCGTACAGCGGGTGGTCCTTGCGGAAGCCGGCGGCCTCGGAGGCGAGGACCTGCTGGACGCCCTCGGGCGCGAAGACCGCGTGGAAGACGCTGCGCAGGCCGGGCGGGCCGGCCTGGAGGCGGACCACCTCGCCATGGGTGCGCCGGGCCCGTAAGAACGTGCCGAGGGAGTCGCGGCGCAGGTCGAGCAGCGAGCCGAGGAGGGGCAGGCCGGCCGGGCCGGGTGCGGCGGCGCGGGAGGCCGTGGGAGGAGTCATGACGCATTCCTGTCCAGCGGCGGCCCGGATATGGCACGTAGCATGGGCCGGATGATCACCAAGCGCTCCGGCCGGGCGGCCGGCGAGGCTCCCTGTCGTGTCACCGTCTGCCGCGGCTGCTGCTGCGGCGATCCGGCCAAGATTCCGGGCGTCGACCACAGCGGGCAGATACCGCGGCTGCGCGCGGCGCTCGCGGGCGCGGCGCCGGTGCGGGCCTCGGAGTGTCTGGACGTGTGCGACCAGGCGAACGTGGTCGTGGTCCAGCCGTCGGCGGCGGGGCGGGCGGCGGGCGGACGGCCCGTGTGGCTGGGGCTGGTCAACGACGACGACGCGCTGGCGGACATCGCCGCCTGGATACGGGCCGGGGGACCCGGGATCGCCGAACCGCCCGGGGTTCTCGATCTGTACGCGCTCACGGTGTCGCGGCGGGTCCGGGAGGGGCTGAAGGACTGAAGGACCGGTCCGGCAACCACCGCAACCGCATGCGTGGCCGGGCCGGGTCCGGCCGCGGGGCCGGGGGCCGGGGGCCGGACGCGCGCCGGTTACCGGAGTCTTACGGGCCCAGGGGCGATTGCCCGGCATGGCGTCCGGTGGTGTTGGCTGTCAGCATGATGTCCGCCGCATCCCCGCCGCCCGCGCCGGTTGCCCCGCACGGGCCGCCGCGGCGTGTCCTGGTCGTCGAGGACGATCCGACGGTCGCGGAGGTCGTCACCGGCTATCTCTCCCGCGCCGGGTACGTCACCGAGCACGCCGCCGACGGGTTCGCCGCCCTCGACCGGGCCGCGGCGTTCCGCCCGCATCTGGTCGTCCTCGATCTGATGCTGCCGGGCATCGACGGCCTGGAGGTGTGCCGGCGGCTGCGCCGGGCCGGTGACGGGCCGGCCGTCCCGGTGGTGATGCTGACGGCGCGCGGCGAGGAGGCGGACCGGATCCTCGGGCTCGAACTGGGCGCGGACGACTACGTCACCAAGCCGTTCAGCCCGCGCGAACTGGTCCTGCGGATCGGCTCGGTGCTGCGCCGGGCGGAGGCCGCGCCGCCGGCCGCCGGCCACGCCCCCGTCCTGCGCGCCGGGGACCTCACCGCCGATCCCGCGGCCCGCCGCGCCGACCGCGCCGGACGCGACCTCTCCCTCACCGCCCGCGAGTTCGACCTGCTGGTGTTTCTGCTGCGGAACCCGGGGCGGGTGTTCTCCCGGGAGGAGCTGCTGCACCGGGTGTGGGGCTGGGAGTTCGGCGATCTGTCGACGGTGACCGTGCATGTGCGCCGGCTGCGCGAGAAGATCGAGGACGATCCGGCGGCGCCGCTGCTGGTGACGACGGTATGGGGCGCGGGCTACCGCTTCGACCCGGCGGGGGACGGGCCGCAGGCATGACGGACGTGCGGACGAGGGTGGTCAGGGTGGCGGTCTCCCGGGCGGGCGACGAGGTGCGGGCATGACGGACTTCCTGGTCATCGTCGCGCTGGCGGCGCTCGGTGCGGCGCTCGTCGGGCTGCTGGCCGCGCCCGCCGTGCGGGTGCTGCGGCGGCGCTCCGTCGTGCTGTCGCTGTTCGCCGTGGCGGCGCTGGCGGTGGCCGCGATGGCGGCGGGCACCGTGGCGGTCGCCCAGGCGATGTTTCTGTCGGGGCACGACCTGGGCGTGGTGATGGCCGTGGTCGGTGTCTCCGGGGTGGTGTCGCTGGCCGCCGCGCTGCTGTTCGGGCGGCGGATCGCGGCGGGCAGCCGGGAGCTGGCCCGGTCCGCCCGTACGGTCGGAAGCGAGGGCGGATTCGCGGCGCCCGCCGAACCGCCGACGGCGGAACTGGCCGCGCTGTCACGGGCGTTGGAGGAGACCAGCGGACGGCTGGCGGCGGCGCGGGAGCGGGAGCGCACGCTGGACGCCGCGCGGCGGGATCTGATCGCCGGGATCTCGCACGATCTGCGGACCCCGCTCGCCGGTCTGCGGGCGATGGCCGAGGCCCTCGAGGACGGCGTCGCCGAGGACACCGGGCGCTATCACTCGCGGATGCGGATCGAGGTGGACCGGCTGGCGGCGATGGTCGACGACCTCTTCGAACTGTCGCGTATCCAGGCCGGTGCGCTGGCGCTGACGATGTCGCGGGTGTCGGTGTACGACCTGGTGGACGATGCGCTGGCGGGGGCGCGGCCGCTGGCGCGGGCGAGCGGGGTGCGGCTGGTGGACGGCGGGGTGGCGCCGCTGCCGGTCCGCGTCGATGCCCAGCAGATCACCCGGGTGCTGGGGAATCTGCTGGTCAACGCGATCCGCGCGACCCCGGCCGACGGTACCGTCGCGGTCAGCGCGCGCCATGAGGAGGGCCGGGTGGTCCTCGCGGTCGAGGACGGCTGCGGCGGCATCCCGCCCGAGGACCTGGCCCGGGTCTTCGAGACCGGCTGGCGCGGCGCCCCGGCCCGCACGCCGCGCTCCCCCGCTCCCGGCTTCTCCCGAGCGGGAGGTGCCCCCATCGGTGAGAGCGGCGCGGGGCTGGGGCTGGCGATCGTGCGGGGCATCGTGGAGGCGCACCAGGGCCGGGCCACGGTCCGTAACACGGGGGCGGGGTGCCGGTTCGAGGTGGAGCTGCCGGCCGCCGAGCCGCCCGCGGAGTCGCAGCCGGGGCCGCCCGCGGAGTGAGGGCCGGGGGAACGGGTCAGCGGGTCGGGGAGGCAGCGGGTCGGCGGTTCACGCGGCCCGCTTGCCCGCCCGCCACTCCGGCGCCAGCACCGACCAGATCTCCTCGTCGTGCCGCTGCCCCCGGTGCAGATGGCTCCCCCGCAGCACGCCGTCCCTCGTCATCCCGAGCCGCCGCGCCACGGCGATGCTGGGCGCGTTCGACGCCGAGACCCACCAGTCCACGCGGTGGATGCCCCGCTCCTCGACGGCCCAGTCGATGATCATCCGCGCGGCCCGGGTCACCAGCCCCTTGCCCACCGCCGACGGCTCCAGCCAGCAGCCCGCCTCAGCGGTGCCCTGCGCGACGTTCATCGTGCGGAAGATGACCGCGCCGACCAGTCGGCCGTCCGTCCAGATGCCGTGGATCCGACCGGTGTCGGCCGCGGTCTTCTCGGCGTACGCCTGGAGGAACGCCCGGCTCGACGCCAGGTCCGTGACGATGTCGGGCAGCGCGTTGTGCTGCCCGATGAACTCCCGGCCCCGGTTCATATGGGCCAGGAACTCCTCGGCCCGCCACGGCTCGAGCGGGCGCAGTTCGGCTCCGTCGTCGCCCAGGGATATCGCGTACATCGACACCTTCCACAGTCGGTCGCCACCGGCGCACAGGCGAACGCATGATCTCACGGACGGCTCCGGTGTTCGCCGCCTTCGGCCCGCGGACCGGGGGCACTTGCGGCGCCGGGCTCCTCGAAAGTGCCGCCGCGTTCGCCGCGGCGGCTCTCAGTGCCGGTTCCTGTCGTGCACCCACAGCGGATGTTCCCGCCGTGCCCACTGCGCGTCCACCGACCCGGTGCGCATCCCTCGCCGCGCCTCCGGGTCGCCGAACGCCCTCCACACATGGCCGGCGACGACGACGATCACCGCGAGGGCGAGCCAGTCGTGGACGAAGGTGGCGCCGGTGCGCCAGGCCAGCGGGGCGAGGTGCGTGAACCACATCAGCAGGCCGGTGCCCAACATGACCAGGACGGCGCCGGCGATCCATGCGGCGTAGAGCTTCTGGCCGGCGTTGAACTTGCCGGCGGGGCGGCCGGTGCGGCGGCGGCGCAGGGCGGAGTGCAGCCAGCGGCGGTCGTGCGGGCCGTAACGGTTGAGGCGGGTGAGGTCGGCGCGCAGGGCGCGGGAGGCGAGGCCGAGGAGGAGGGGAACGGGCAGGAGGATGCCGGACCATTCGTGGACGGTGACCATCAGGGCGCGGCGGCCGACGAGTTCGGCGAGGAAGGGCAGGTAGAGGCAGCCCGCGGTGAGGACGCAGACGGTCAGCAGGGTGGCGGTGGCGCGGTGCACCCAGTGTTCGGCGGGGGTGAAGCGGGGGATGCGGGCCGTGCCCGTGCCGTTCCCGGTGCCGCTCTCGGTGTGCTCAGCCGGTCGGGGCATCGTCACGTCCGTTCGAGCGGCCGACCCAGGCGTCGACGTCATAGCCGCGCTCCTCCCAGAATCCGGGTTCGACCCGGTCGGTGACGGTGATGCCGGAGAGCCATTTCGCCGACTTGTAGAAGTACATGGGGGCGACGTAGAGGCGTACCGGTCCGCCGTGGTCGTGGCCGAGGGGCTTGTCCTGCATGCGGAGGGCCACCAGGACGTCCTTGCGGCGGGCCTGGGCGAGGGTGAGGGATTCGCTGTAGGCGCCGTCGAAGCAGGTGAAGCGGACGGCCTTGGCGCGGGGGCTGACGCCGGCGGCGTCGAGGAGGGTGGACAGGCGTACGCCTTCGAAGGGGGTGCCGGGCACCCGCCAGCCGGTGACGCACTGGACGTCGTGGACGATCCGGGTCTGCGGGAGCCGGCGCAGGTCGGCGAGGCGGTAGCTGGTGCGGTGGCGTACCAGGCCGTCGATGGTGAGGCGGTAGGTGCGCTCGTCCTTGTGCGGGACGGAGCCGGTGACGGAGTAGTAGCGGAAGCCGCCGCCGGCGGGGAGCAGGCCGGAGATTCCGGTGGGGTCGTTCCGGGCGGCGGCGCCGATGGTGTTGTCGTAGGCGCGCTGCAGGAGGGGGGCGGCGGCGACGCCCGCGGCGCCGGCGGCGAGCATGCCGAGCACCACGCGGCGGCCGACGGGGGTCCCGCGCCGGTCCGCACCGCTGCCGTCGTCGTCCGCCGCGCGGGGCGGAATCGCATCGTCCGTGTTCACCCTTGGATTCGAACACCGGAGGGCGGCCGGGGCCAGTGCCGCGGCCCCGGCGTCAGACTTTCGTCATCCGTGGCCGGCGGCGCTCGCGCAGTGGCCGCCGCTCTCCCGCGGGAGGTCGAGGGCGGGGTTGCGGTCGAAGAAGCCGGTGGGGCGGAGGGTGAAGCCGCAGCGGTCGACGGGCATGACCGGCCAGTCCTCCAGGCGCGGGAGGTGGGTGGGGCCGAAGGTGTGCCAGAGGGTGAGTTCGGTGGCCAGGAGGGATTCGCCGGGCCGGGACCACTCGAGGACGCCGGCGCCGCCGGGGTGCTGGTTGGGGTAGTCGCCGTCGGGGAAGCGGCGTTCGGGGCGGGCGCGGGTGACCCAGAGGTGGCGGGTGGCGTAGCCGACGCGGCGGGCGGCGGAGGAGCCGGGGCGGGCGAGGAGGGTGGGGGCGGGCTGAGGGGTGAGGGTGTAGGCGACGGGGCGGCCCATGCGGTTGTGGGCGGCGGGGTTGGTGATCGCCCAGCGGCGGCCGGCGGCGGCATCGGCGAGCCGGCCCGACTCGGCGGAGTCGGCTATGGGTGTGGCGCGGGTGGTGAAGGCGTTGCCGTAGGGGTTGTCCGGACCCGTCGGGAGCGGTACGACGTCGATCTCCTCGACGGTGTTGGCGTGGCCGTCCACCGCCGGGTCCAGCCGGGCGCAGAAGAGGTGCTGGTGGAAGGGCGCCTGGAGGCCGGGGGCGACCTCGGTGGCGTAGCCGGTGTGCTCGCCGGGCACGGTGGCGGTGGTCTGCAGCAGGCCGGTGGACTTGGCCTCGAACTCGAGGGTGCCGTCCTGGTAGAGGTACCAGTAGAAGCCGTAGTCGTAGTTGCCGAGGGTGGCGATGAAGGAGATGACCAGGCGGCGGGAGCGGCGGCTCTCGGCGGCGAAGTCGTCGAACATGTTGGTGTGCTTCCACAGGAGGCCGTGGTCCTCCTCGTGGATGCAGATGGCGTTGGGGAGCGTCTGCGGGGCGCAGTGGTCGTCGGCGACGACGGCGTCGAGGTAGCGGATCTCGCCGAGGCAGTCGCAGCCCAGGCGCAGGGCGTTGGCTTGGCGGCCGAGGGTGTATTCGCCGACGTCGAGGTAGCAGACCCAGTTGCGGGAGGCGTCGGGATCGGCGTAGGGGACGGCCATTTCGGCGAGCGAGGCGCGGTGCAGTACGGGGCGCGGCCGGTCGCCGTCGCGGTGGGAGAGCTGGTGCAGGACCAGGCCCTCGCGGGCGTTGAAGTCGATCCGCAGCTGCCAGTTCTGCCAGGTGAGGACCGGTCCGTCGAGGGTGAAGGAGGGGCCGTCGGGCTGGGTGATCTCCAGCGGTTTGAGGTCGGTGCGGGGCGGGCCGGTGAACTCGGCCTCGTAGCGGCCGCATTCGGCGGGGACGGGGACCGGGCCGGTGTCGATGAGGCGGATGACGCGGCCTTCGGTGAGGTCGACGTCGGCGACCAGGCCGGCGACGGGGTGCGCGAAGGGGTTGTCGGTGGTGTCGCAGCGCAGGAAGGTCAGGGCGCGCAGCATCCGGCGGCCGCGTTCCGCCTCGACGGCGAAGTTGCCGGCCGCGAGGCCTGCGCAGATGACCGGGCCGGTGTCGGTGATGCCGCGTTCGGCCATGGCCGTGCGCCAGCCCGGGTCGGCCTTGACGATCGCGTCGCAGCGCTCGTACTCCTCGACCAGGATCGGCGGCCGGCCGTCGGTCTCCGGGTCGAGTGCGCGGTAGGTGAGCAGGGTGCGGGCGGTGACGTCGACCAGGGCTTCGTGGCCGGTGCCGGTGGCCGGTTCGAGGAGGGTGACGCGGAGCCGGCGGACGACGGGGGTGCCGGGGAGGTGCGCGGTGACGGTGTGCCGGTCCGGCTCGTCGAGGAGGACGAGCGGGTACCGGGTGGTCTCCCCTGCCTTGCCGGCCTCTTCCAGGACGGCGCGGGCGGTGGCTATCTCGTCGGCGGTCAGCGGGTCGAGCGGGTGGGCGGCGGTCATGGGCGGCTCTCCTTGTGCGGGGCGGGGGCGTCCGCGCCGCCGGGGGCCGAGGCGCCGGCCGCCTTGTCCAGCTGGAAGGCCTCGTTGCCCAGCCCGATCCGGGCGTGCACCGCCGGCTTGCGGGCGCGCAGCAGGCTGCCGTGGACGAGGCCGATGACGGCGGCGACCCCGATGAGGGAGGGCAGCAGCCAGCCCAGTACGGAGCCCTCCCCGGCGTCGACCAGGATGTCGAAGTCCTTGACGCCGTAGACGAGTACGGCCAGCAGGGCGAGGGCGGCGAGCCCGGAGGCCGTCAGCCGGCCGGCCTGGGCGCGGCCCGCTCCGCGGCGTACGAAGAAGACGATGACGGCGAGGGAGGCGGTGGCCATCAGCAGGATCACGCCGAACGCGCCGATGTTCCCGGCCCAGGCGGACAGGTGGATGACGGGGGCGGTGGGGTCGCCCGCGGGCTTGTCGTCGCTGACGGCGAAGGCGGTGACGACGACCAGCGCGAGAACGGTCTGGAGGAGGGAGCCGAGCGCGGGGGCGCCGCTGGCCTTGGCGGTACGGCCGAGCGGGGCGGGCAGCAGGCCCTCGCGGCCCATCGCGAAGGCGTAGCGGGCGACGACGTTGTGGCAGCTGAGCATCGCCGCGAAGATGCCGGTGACGAAGAACAGATGCAGGACGTCGGTGAAGAGGGTGCCCAGGCGCTGTTCGGCCAGGGTGAAGATCAGCCCGGGGCCGTGTTCGCCGGCGGCGGCCACGACGTGGTCCGGGCCGGTGGCGACGCCGATGAGCCAGCAGCTGAGGGCGAAGAAGACCGCGACGAAGCCGACGGTCAGGAACATCACGCGGGCCACGACGGTGCCCGGCCGGCTGGTCTCCTCCGCGTAGACGGGGGCCTGTTCGAAACCGACGAAGCCGGTGACCGCGAAGCACAGGGAGGTGCCCAGGCCCGCGCCGCCGAGGGTGGCGGGGTCGAAGGCGTGCAGGGACAGGCCCTGCGGTCCGGGCTGGGCGGCGAAGCCGAGATCGAAGATGACGATCATGACGACCTCGAGGAGCAGGAGGACGCCGAGGACCTTGGCGTTGAGGTCGATCTTCAGGGCGCCGAGCGCGCCGACGACGGCGACGCCCAGCAGCGCGGGGATCCACCAGGCGACGGAGGCACCGAGATACCGCTCCAGCAGCGCGGAGACCTCGAAGCCGAACATGCCGTAGATGCCGGTCTGCATGATGCTGTAGGAGACGAGCGCGACGAAGGAGGCGCCGGCGCCGACCGTACCGCCCAGGCCGCGGGCGATGTAGGCGTAGAACGCACCGGCGTTGTGGACGTGCCGGCTCATCTCGGCATAGCCGACGCTGAACAGCGCCATCACCACGCCCAGGGCGACGAACAGCAGCGGCTGCCCCACGATCCCCATGACCTGGTACGTGGTGACCATGATGCCGGCGACGACCATCAAGGGGGCGCTGGCGGCCAGCACCGACAGCAGCAGGCCCGGCGTGCCGATCCGGTCGGCCCGCAGCGCGCGTTCGGTGCCCTTGAAGGTGCGGATCGCACCGCCGGGGCCGGTCGTGCGCCCGGGGCCGGCGGTGGCGAGGGCGCTGTTCGTCTTTCCCGAACTGCCGATCGGCATGGCGGGGTTGTCCTTTCCAGGGAAGGGGGTTGGGGTCAGGTGGCGCCGAGGGCGGCGGCGCGGGCGGCCTTGAACGCCTTGACGGGGTGGCGGCCCGCGTACGACCACGGTTCGGGGGTGACGTGGTTGCCGATGCGGTGGAAGAGCGCGGCCGCCTCGGCCATCCGCCCCTCGTGGAACTTTGCGTGTGCGAGGAAGTTGAGGTCGACCTTGGAGCGCGGGTGGTCCTCACCCTCCCACTCCAGCCACCAGTCGAAGGCGGCCTTCATGGCCTGGCGGGCGCGCCGGGTGGACCAGTGGCCGGAGGCGGCGGGGTCGGCGGGCTCCAGGCCGTGGGCGACCAGGACGCGGTAGCGCTCGGCGTGCGCGATGACGGGGAGGACGGCCAGCGGGGAGTCGGCCGGGGCCTGTTCGGCGGCCCAGGCGGCGAAGTCGTAGACCTGGTGCAGGGGGTCGTCGCGGTCGCCCTCCTGGAATTCGGCGAGGCAGGCCGTCATGAGGTGGTGTGCGTGGTGATGGTCGGGGTGGCGGGCCCGTATCCGGTCGAAGGCCTGCTCGCGTTCGTCGACGGTGCCGGTGTGGCGGGCGAGGAGCAGCGTGCCGAGCCAGGGGGTGGGGTCGGCGGGCAGCATGGCGGCGGCGGTTCGGCAGGCCTCGGCGGCGGCCTGGATGCCGCCCTTGCCGGCCAGCGCGAGGTGGACGGTGGCGCAGGCCAGCAGGGTGGCGGCGTCGCCGCTGTCCGGTTCGGCGAGCTGCCAGTCGCGGGCCCAGGCGGCGCAGCCCGGCGCGGTGCCCAGGACCGTTAATCGGTGGCCCCGCAGGTCCCATTCCTCGCTGGTCTCGGCGAGCAGGGTGCGCACCTCGCCCCACCGGCCGTGGGTCAACGCCGTTGCCGCGGAGGCCAGTTCGGCGTCGTCCAGGATCGGGGTGAGGGCCGGGGTGTCCTTGCGGCGGGAGCGTCCCAGCGGAGATGACGGGCGCGGGTTCATGGACCGGGGCACTCCATGCCGCGCTGCACCGATCTTCCACCTCGCTGTGTCGTCCGGGCGCACCGTGTCGCCCGGGGGAACCGTGTCGTCCGAGTGGGAGCGGACCGGGTCTGCGCGCGTAGCACGTCAGCGGAAAGTGGTCTGGTCCACCGCGGGAATTTCACGCACAGCAAAGCGTTCCGCACAGCTTCGCGTCAAGGCCGGAAAGGGAATGGCTGGATCCACGCCAAGTCCCCTTCCGGAACACGATATTGACCGATCGTCGACCGGAATCGACCGCGTTTTACTTCCTCTTAGGAAACCGCCCCGGCCGCCGCCCGCCCCGCCGCGCGCCCCGAGAAGAGACAGCCGCCGAGGAAGGTGCCCTCCAGCGAGCGGTAGCCGTGCACCCCGCCGCCGCCGAATCCCGCCGCCTCCCCCGCCGCGTACACACCGGGCAGGGGCTCGCCGCCCTCGGTCAGCACCCGCGAGGACAGATCGGTCTCCAGGCCGCCGAGCGTCTTGCGGGTGAGGATGCTGAGCCGTACGGCGATCAGCGGGCCGGCCCCGGGGTCGAGCAGGCGGTGCGGGGCGGCGGTGCGGATCAGCCGGTCGCCGAGGTATTTACGGGCCCCGCGCATCGCGGTGACCTGGAGGTCCTTGGTGAAGGGGTGGGCGATCTCGCGGTCGCGCGCGACGATCTCGCGGCGCAGCTCGACCTCGTCGATCAGCGGGTCCTCGGTGAGGGCGTTCATCCGCCGCACGAGAGTCGTCAGCGACCGTTCGACGATGAAGTCCGCACCGTGGTCCATGAACGCCTGCACCGGCCCCGGCGCCCCGGCCCTGGCCCGCCCCAGTACGTCGCGCACGCTCTTGCCCGTCAGATCCGGGTTCTGCTCGGAGCCGGAGAGGGTGAACTCCTTCTCGATGATCTTCCGGGTGAGTACGAACCAGGTGTAGTCGTAGCCGGTCCGCATGATGTGCTCGAGCGTGCCGAGGGTGTCGAAGCCGGGGAACAGCGGCACCGGCAGCCGCTTGCCGCGGGCGTCCAGCCACAGCGGGGAGGGGCCGGACAGGATCCGGATGCCGTGCATCGGCCAGATGGGGTTCCAGTTCTCGATGCCCTCGGTGTAGTGCCACATGCGGTCGCGGTTGATGATCCGGCCGCCGGCCGCCTCGGTGATGCCCAGCATCTTGCCGTCCACATGCGCGGGCACCCCGGACAGCATCCGCTCGGGGGCCGTGCCCAGCCGCTCCGGCCAGTTGGCGCGGACGAGATCGTGGTTGCCGCCGATACCGCCCGAGGTGACGATCACGGCCTGCGCCTTGAGCTCGAAGGCGCCGGTGACCTCCCGGCTGCTGGGCGTGCCCCGCTCGGCACCCGAGGGCGCGAGGATCTCCCCGCCGACGGTGTCCACGTTCCCCGCGCTGCGCGAGAGCCCGGTGACGCGGTGCCGGAAGCGCAGCTCCACCAGTCCGCGCGCGACCCCGGCCCGCACCCGGCGCTCGAACGGCGCAACGAGGCCGGGCCCGGTACCCCAGGTGACGTGGAAGCGGGGGACGGAGTTGCCGTGCCCGGTCGCGTCGTAGCCGCCGCGTTCGGCCCAGCCGACGACGGGGAAGATCCGTACGCCCTGCCGGTGCAGCCACGCGCGCTTCTCACCCGCCGCGAAGTCGACGTACGCCTCGGCCCATTTGCGCGGCCAGTGGTCCTCGGGCCGGTCGAAGCCGGCGGTGCCCAGCCAGTCCTGCCAGGCCAGCTCGCGGCTGTCGCGGATGCGCAGCCTGCGCTGTTCGGGGGAGTCGACGAGGAAGAGGCCGCCGAAGGACCAGTGGGCCTGACCGCCGAGGGACTGCTCGGGCTCCTGGTCGAGCAGGATGACCTTGCGCCCGGCATCCACCAGTTCCGCGGTGGCCGCCAGTCCCGCCAGGCCCGCCCCGATCACGATCACATCAGCGTCGTACGCCATCTCAGCTCTCCTCGCCGGTGCCCGCCGGACGCCCCGGCCGCCGTGGTGCACACGATCCTTGGCGCGCCGGACCATGCCGTCAACCCTTTGTTACCCGGTGGTACAGGCGGGTGCGCGCAAGAATGGTGGGTGTTGAGGGCCACCCAGGGCCGTCGCCGGCCGACTGTCCTCAGGCGCAATCCCCCGCCCCCGCGCGATACGAGGAGTGCGACGTGACGGTGATTCTGCTCGCCCTTGGGGCGGCCTGCTGTCTGGGACTGGGCTTCGTCTTCCAGCAGGAAGCGGCGCAGCACGCCCCGCCCAAGGACTACCTCTCCCTGCGCCTGCTGCTGGACCTGGTGCGGATGCCGCGCTGGGTGGCCGGTATCGCGCTCTTCATCGTGGGCATGGCACTCGGCGCGCTGGCGCTGGGAATGGGTGACATCACTCTGGTGGAGCCACTGCTGGCGACGAATCTGCTGTTCGCGATGGCGCTGGCCCGGCGGCTGAGCGGACAGCGGCTCGGGCGCAGCGGCTGGGCGGGGCTGTGGCTGCTGGCGGGCGGGGTGACGGCGTTCATCGTGGCCGGGCAGCCGCACGGCGGCACCAGCGAGGCCGGGCGGCCCGCCCAGTGGCTGATCATGGGCATAGTGCTGGCGACCGCCCTGGTGCTGGCGGCCGTCGCCAAACGCGAGCGGGTGCACGTCAGCCTGGAGGCGGCGCTGCTGGGCGTGGCGGCCGGGCTGTTGTACGGACTGCAGGACGCCCTGACCCGGATCAGCGGCGAACGCTTCGGGCAGGGCGGCTGGGCCGGCCTGCTGATCAGCTGGCAGCCGTACGCCATCCTCGTCCTCGGCATCCTGGCACTCGTGATGGTGCAGAGCGCCTTCGAGACCGCACCGCTGCGGATGTCGCTGCCCGCACTGACCGCCGCCCAGCCGCTGGCCGGGATCGCCTGCGGGGTGGGCTTCCTGGGCGACCAGCTGCGGGTGACGCCGGGCGCGCTGGCCTGGGAGGCGGCCGGGATAGTGGCCGTGATCGCGGGGATCGTCCTGATCGGCAGCCATCCGGCAATGCCGCCCGGGGCCGGCAAGGCCGACCCCGTACGGGAGCTGCAGCCGTATTGAGGCGCCCCCACCAACGCGGTGGGGGCGCCCTACGTTTTCGCTGCGCTTTGCTTGGGCCCCACGTTTTTGGCTTTCCCGCCGTGGTGGTTGTTCGCCGTTTCGCCTGCGGCCCGTTCGCTGCGCTTTGCCGTGGCCGTACGTTGTCGGCTTCCCCGCCGTAGGGCTTTCTCGCCGTTGCGCCTGCGGCGGGCTGGTTGCCGCTGCGCGGGGCTGTTCGGCAGCGGCACCGGGCCTACACGGCTCCGCCGCTACGAC
>NZ_JBITYA010000007.1:0-72316 GCF_044544985.1 Streptomyces sp. NPDC053427
CGGCCCCCCCCCCGGGGCGGGGGGGGGGGCCGGGGGGGGGGGGGGGGGGGGCGGGGGGGGGGCGCCCCCCCCCCCCGCCCCCCCCGCCGCCCCCGCCCCCCCCCCCCCCCCCCCCCCCCCCCCCCCCCCCCCCCCCCCCGCCACCCCCCCCCCCCCCCCCCCCCCCCCCCACCCCCCCCCCCCCCCCGCCCCCCCCCCCCCCCCCCCCGGGGGGCCCCCCCCCCCACGCCTGTCCGTGGGGCGGATGCCCCACCAGGTCTGCTCGCGCTCAGCCGGCGCACTGCTCCAGCATGATCCGCTTGTCCGCGGACGTCACCGGAAGGCCGTACTTGAGGGCGACCTGGGAGAACCGGACCGCGTACGAACAGCGGATCCGCCGGTTCGGCGGCAGCCAGGACGCCGGGCCGGAATCGCCCTTGGACGCGTTGGCCCGGCCGTCCGAGGGCAGCAGGTTCAGCGGATCGTTCGCGATCTGCTTGCGCTTGCCCGCGGTCCAGCGGGCGGCGCCCATCTGCCAGTCGTAGGACAGCGGCATGACGTGGTCGATCTGCACCTCGGTGGCCTTCTTCTTCTGCCACTCGATGGCCCTGCCCGTATAGGGGTCGTCCAAGGTCATGGACTCGACGATGCAGTCGGAGCCGGGGCGGTGGCGGAGAGCGCGGCCGTCCCTGGCCAAGAGATCGTTCCGGGTGTCGCACCCGTTCCGGGCCAGCGGGACCCCGTCGGCCGTGTCCATCCACGCGTAGCCGAACCTGTCCCGGGCGTAGCCGGTCTTCGGTCCCCGGCCGGCGGTCGGCACCTTCGCGATGAGCCGCCGCGCCGCCGCCTTCTCGGACTCCGCCGAGAGCGGGGCGAGGCCCGGCTTCGTGCCGTCGGGATTCTTCAGCGGGCTGACGCCGTGGTTGCCCCGCGCATCCGTTGCGGGCGGCTTGGTGTCGGCCGTCGGCCCGCCCCGGCAACCGGAGAGCACCGCCACCGCCAGGACACCGGCCAGGACGCCGACGCCCGCCCTCCGCCCGCGCCTTGCGCCGCCGCGCGTTTGGTCCGGCGAGCGGCCGGTGAGGGTGAGCAGAGCGGCCGGCGCCGAGGCCGCGGTCGGGGGAAGCGGGGCGGGGCGGGCGGGAGACGACGAGGCGCGGCGGGCGGTGGGTATCACGGGTGTCCGATCCGGGTGCGGGGGCGAAGGCGGGCGCCCGGGACGGTCCGGTCCGCCATTTCGAGTATCTTTTCGGAAATTGAGAGTGAGGACCTTCATGGACACGGCCGCAGCAACGGCCGCGGGCGGCAGCGGACCCCCGCCCCAGGCCGCCGGCGACGGCCCCGCGACCACCGAAGCACCCCGCACGGCCGCCGGCCGCCTGCGACGCGCCGCGCACCGGCTGCGCGAGACGAGCGCCCCGCTGCGCACCCCGCGCCTCGACCCGTACTGGACGGCCGCGTTCTTCTTCGTCGCGTTCGCGACGCTGTCGGTCTGCCGCTTCCGCACGTTGGGCACCTCGTCCTGGGACCTGGGCATCTTCGAACAGGCCATACGGGGTTACGCCCACTTCCGGGCGCCGATCGTCGATCTCAAGGGTCCCGGCACGAACATCCTCGGCGACCACTTCAGCCCGATCCTGATCGTGCTCGCCCCGCTCTACCGCCTCGTCCCCTCACCGCTCACCCTGCTCCTCGCGCAGGCCGCGCTGTTCGCGCTGTCCGCGGTCCCGGTCACCCGCGCCGCCGCCCGCCACCTGGGCCGCCTCCCGGGCCTGGCCATCGGTATCGCGTACGGCACGTCCTGGGGCGTACAGAAGGCCGTCGACTTCGACTTCCACGAAATAGCCTTCGCGCTGCCGCTGATCGCCTTCGCCCTGGAGGCGGTGCTGCGCGAGCGCTGGACGGCGGCGGTGTGCTGGGCCGCGCCGCTGGTGCTGGTCAAGGAGGACCTGGGCGTCACCGCCGCCGCGATCGGCGCGGTCGTCCTGATCCGGACGCGGCGGGCCGCGCCGCTGCCCATCGCCCTGGTCGTCTTCGGGCTCACCGCCACCGCCCTCACCCTCGGCGTCATCATCCCCGGCTTCAACAACTCCGGCTCGTACGACTACTGGAGCAAGCTCGGCGCCGACGGCGGCGCGGACCCGACCATCCCCCTCGACACCGCCGTCCGCACCACGCTGTGGGTGCTGCTGCCCACCACCGGGCTGCTCGCCGTGCGCTCCCCCGTCCTCCTGGTCGCGCTGCCGACCCTCGGCTGGCGGTTCCTCTCCCACGAACCGCATTACTGGGGCATCGACTGGCACTACAACGCCGTTCTGATGCCGGTGGTCTTTCTCGCGCTGGTCGACGCCCTGCCGCGGGTCCGGGTCTCCGCCCGCCCCTGGCTGCGCTCGTACGCCCATCACCTGCCGGCCGCCGTACTGGCCACCGCCCTCGCGCTGACCACCACGCTGCCGCTGTCCCGGCTCACCGAGGCCGCCACCTACCGCATGCCGCCGGAGGCGAGCGCCGCCGCGCGGCTGCTGGAGCGGATACCCGACGGCGCGACCGTGGAGGCCGACGTCCGCCCGCTGTCCCGCCTCACCGGCCGCACCCGGGTCTTCTGGACCGGCGACACCCGCGGCCTGTCCCCCGACTACATCGCCGTCCAGCGGCCCACCGACCGCTCCCCGCGCCAGGCCCTCGCCGACGCGGCCGCCCGGCACCCCGCGTCCACCTACGTCATGCTGGGCGACGCCGGGAACGTCCTCCTCTTCCGCCGGACGTCGGCGCGCTGACTCCCCGCGCGCCGCGGGGTCACGACCCCAGGATCGTCGTCAGGAACTCCCCCACCCACGCCAGCAGATCCCGCCCGACCAGCGGCTTGCCGCCGATCTTGCCGGTGGTCGGGCGCGGCACCAGCACCTGCTTGGTGGCCGGTTTGAGGACCGTACGCGGATACAGCCGCTTCAGCCGCAGCTCCTGCGACTCGCGCAACTCCACCGGCCCGAAGCGGACGTTGGAGCCCTGGAGCGTGATGTCCGAGACGCCGCAGGCGCGGGCCAGCATGCGCAGACCGGCGACGAGGAGGAGGTTCTCGACCGGCTCGGGCAGCTTGCCGTAGCGGTCGGTCAGTTCCTCGCGGACCGCGGCGATGTCCTCCTCCGAGTTGGCGGAGGCGATGGCGCGGTAGGCCTGCAGGCGCAGCTGCTCGCCCGGTGCGTAGTCGTGCGGGACGTGGGCGTCCACCGGGAGTTCGATCTTGACTTCGAGCGGCGGCTCCTCCTCCACGCCGCCTTCGAGCGAGGCGCGGTAGTCGGCGACCGCCTCGCCCACCATCCGCACATAGAGGTCGAACCCGACGCCCGCGATATGGCCGGACTGCTCGCCGCCGAGGAGGTTTCCGGCGCCGCGGATCTCCAGGTCCTTCATGGCGACGTACATGCCCGCACCCATCTCGGTGTGCTGGGCGATGGTCGCCAGCCGCTCGTGCGCGGTCTCCGTGAGCGGCTTCTCGGGCGGGTAGAGGAAGTAGGCGTAGCCGCGGTCGCGGCCCCGGCCGACGCGGCCGCGCAGCTGGTGGAGCTGGGAGAGGCCGAAGTTGTCGCCGCGCTCGACGATCAGGGTGTTGGCGTTGGAGATGTCGATGCCCGATTCGACGATCGTCGTCGAGACCAGGACGTCGAACTTCTTCTCCCAGAAGTCGACGACGACCTGCTCCAGCTGGGACTCGCCCATCTGGCCGTGCGCGGTCTGGATGCGGGCCTCGGGGACGATCTCGCGGAGCCGGGCGGCGGCCCGGTCGATGGACTCGACGCGGTTGTGGATGTAGAAGACCTGGCCCTCGCGCAGGAGTTCACGGCGGATGGCGGCGCCGATCTGCTTCTGCTCGTAGGGGCCGACGAAGGTCAGGACCGGGTGCCGCTCCTCGGGCGGGGTGGTGATCGTGGACATCTCGCGGATGCCGGTGACCGCCATTTCGAGCGTACGGGGAATGGGCGTGGCCGACATCGTCAGCACGTCGACGTTGGCGCGCAGCTTCTTGAGCTGTTCCTTGTGCTCGACGCCGAAGCGCTGCTCCTCGTCGACGATGACCAGGCCCAGGTCCTTGAACTTGGTCTCGGCGGAGAACAGGCGGTGGGTGCCGATGACGAGGTCGACCGAGCCTTCCCGCAGGCCCTCCAGCGTCGCCTTGGCCTCGGTGTCGGTCTGGAAGCGGGACAGCGCCTTGACGTTGACCGGGAACTGGCCGTAGCGCTCGGTGAAGGTGCCGTAGTGCTGCTGGACGAGGAGGGTCGTGGGCACCAGGACGGCGACCTGCTTGCCGTCCTGGACGGCCTTGAAGGCGGCGCGGACCGCGATCTCGGTCTTGCCGTAGCCGACGTCGCCGCAGATGAGGCGGTCCATCGGGACCGACTTCTCCATGTCCTCCTTGACCTCGGCGATGGTGGTGAGCTGGTCGGGCGTCTCCGCGTACGGGAAGGCGTCCTCCAGCTCGCGCTGCCAGGGGGTGTCCGGGCCGAAGACGTGGCCGGGGGCGGCCATCCGGGCGGAGTAGAGCTTGATCAGGTCGGCGGCGATCTCCTTGACGGCCTTCTTGGCGCGCGCCTTGGTCTTGGTCCAGTCGGCGCCGCCGAGGCGGTGCAGGGTCGGGGCCTCGCCGCCCACGTACTTGGTGACCTGCTCCAGCTGGTCGGTGGGGATGTAGAGCCGGTCGCCGGGCTGGCCGCGCTTGGCGGGCGCGTACTCGACGAGTAGGTACTCGCGGGTGGCGCCCTGGACCGTGCGCTGCACCATCTCGATGTAGCGGCCGACGCCGTGCTGCTCGTGGACGATGAAGTCGCCGGCCTGGAGGGTCAGCGGGTCGATGGTCTTGCGGCGGCGGGCCGGCATCCGGGCCGCGTCCTTGCCGGCCGCCTTCTGGCCGGAGAGGTCGGTCTCGGTCAGGACGGCCAGCTTGAGGTGCGGGTCGATGAAGCCGTTGTCGAGGGAGCCGCAGGCGACATGGACGAGGGAGGGGGCGATCTCGGGGAGATCGGCGTCCAGGCGGGCGGGGATGCCCTCGCCGCCGAGCACCTCGGCCGTACGCGCCGCCGGGCCGTGCGCCTCGGTGACGAACACCGTGCGCCAGCCGTCGGCGAGCCACTGCTTGGTGTCGGACAGGGCCCGCTGGGTGTCGCCGCGATAGGTCTCCGGGGCGTGCATGCCCAGCTTGAGGGTGTCGCCGTTGAGCTCCAGCTCCTCGTCCGCCGCGAACGGCGAGACCGACCACCACGGCATGCCCAGCTCGCGGGCCCGGTCGCGGACGTCCGCGATGCCCCACAAGGAGGCCGCGCCGACATCGATGGGGGCCTCTCCCCCGCCGGCGCTGGCGGCCCAGGACGCCTGCAGGAACTCCTGGCTGGTCGCCACCAGGTCCGCGGCCCGGGTCCGCACCCGCTCGGGGTCGCACACCACGGTCATGGACCCCTTGGGCAGCACGTCCAGCAGCAGCTCCATGTCGTCGACCAGGACCGGAGCCAAAGACTCCATGCCCTCGACGGCGATCCCCTCGGCGATCTTGCCGAGCAGTTCGCCCAGCTCGGGGTGCGCCTCGGCGAGCGCCGCGGCCCGCTCCCGTACCTCGTCGGTCAGCAGCAGCTCGCGGCACGGCGGCGCCCACAGGCCGTGCTCGGCGACTTCCAAGGACCGCTGGTCGGCAACTTTGAAGTAGCGGATCTCCTCGACGTCGTCGCCCCAGAACTCGACCCGCAGGGGGTGCTCCTCGGTGGGCGGGAAGACGTCCAGGATGCCGCCGCGGACCGCGAACTCGCCGCGCTTCTCGACCAGTTCGACGCGCGCGTACGCGGCCGCCGCCAGCCCTTCGACGACCTCCTCCAAGTCGGCGGTCCGCCCCGTGCGCAGACTCACCGGCTCCAGCTCCCCCAGCCCCTTGACCTGCGGCTGGAGCACGGAACGGATCGGGGCGACGACGACCGAGACGGGGCCCGCCGACGGGTCGTCCTGGCGCGGGTGGGCGAGCCGGCGCAGCACCGCGAGGCGGCGGCCGACGGTGTCCGAGCGCGGCGAGAGCCGCTCGTGCGGCAGCGTCTCCCAGGAGGGGAACTCGACGACGGAGCCGTCCTCGCCGGCCGGCATCAGCGTGCGCACCGCCGCGGCCAGATCCTCGGCCTCGCGCCCGGTGGCGGTCACCGCGAGGACGGTGCGGCCGGACCGGCGGGCCAGCGCCGCCACCGCGAACGGACGGGCGGCCGGCGGTCCCACCAGATCCACATGCGGCCGGTGGCCGTCGGCCGCGGCCGTCACCGCTTCGGCGAGCGCCGGGTCCCGTACGACGGCGTCGAGCAGACCAGTCAGGCTCATGAAAAGGCTTCCGTCCCAGGAGGCGATCGCGCAGGAGACCGCAGAAGATCACCGCGCAGTGAACAACGCGAGCAGCCCGACACGTGCTACGTGCCGGGGTTGCCCACCATACGCCCGCCCACCGACAACCGGCCGCCCGAACGGCCCCGCCCCCCGACCGTCCACCCAGCGAGAAGCCCCGTTCCGCACACCGGCCCCGCATGGAATGGTGTGCGGTGCATGCAACGGCCGGAGGAGAGGCGGGGCCCGGTGAGCGGCACCACGAGGGACAGCGACCGTGGCAGCGCCGACGACACGGACATAGCCGCCGGCCGCGCCCCCGGCTCCCGCCGTGGCCCCGTCGTCGCCGCCCTGATGCTCGCCATGGCGCTGGCCGCCCTCGACTCCACGATCATCGCCACCGCCGTCCCGCAGATCGTCGGCGACCTCGGCGGCTTCGCGGTCTTCTCCTGGCTCTTCTCCGGCTATCTGCTGGCCGTCACCGTCACCCTGCCCGTCTACGGCAAGCTCTCCGACACCTTCGGCCGCAAGCCCATCCTGATCGCCGGCATCATCCTCTTCCTCATCGGCTCGCTGGCCTGCGCGGGCGCCTGGAACATGGCCTCCCTGATCGCCTTCCGCGTACTGCAGGGCCTGGGCGGCGGCGCCCTCCAGGGCACCGTCCAGACCATCGCCGCCGACCTCTACCCGATGAAGGAACGCCCCAAGATCCAGGCCAAGCTCTCCTCGGTGTGGGCCACCTCCTCGGTCGCCGGGCCCGCGCTGGGCGGGCTGCTCGCCGCCTATGCCGACTGGCGGTGGATCTTCCTGGTGAATGTGCCGGTGGGCGCGCTCGCCCTGTGGCTGATCGTCAGGCATTTCTTCGAGGACAAGGGCGCCCGCGGCCCCGTCCGCCCCACCGGTACCCGCCGCCACCGCGTCGACTGGCCCGGCGCGCTCGCCGTCTTCGCCACCGGCGGGCTGCTGCTGACCGCACTCGTCCAGGGCGGCGTCGCCTGGCCCTGGCTCTCCGCCCCGTCGCTGCTGCTCTTCGCGGGTACGGGGGTGTGCGCGGCACTCACCGTATTGATCGAGCGCCGCGCCGCCGAGCCGGTCATCCCCGGCTGGGTCTGGCGCCGCCGCACCATCTCCGCCGTCAACCTCGCCCTCGGCGCGCTGGGCCTGCTGATGGTCGCCCCGACCGTCTTCCTGCCCACCTACGCCCAGGCGGTCCTGGGCCTGGGGCCGACCGCCGCCGGTTTCGTCCTGTCGGTGATGACCCTGAGCTGGCCGGTCTCGGCGGCCTTCAGCAGCCACGTCTACAACCGCATCGGCATCCGCAACTGCGCCCTGATCGGCATCGGCGCGGCCGCCCTGTTCCTGCTCGCCTTCCCGCTGCTGCCCTATCCCGGCGCCGCCTGGCAGCCCGCCCTGATCATGCTGGCGCTCGGCGCGGCCCTCGGCCTCTTCCAGCTCCCGCTGATCATCGGCGTCCAGTCGTCCGTCGGCTACGCCGAGCGCGGCACCACCACCGCCTCCGTCCTCTTCTGCCGCCAGGTCGGCCAGTCCCTCGGCGCGGCCCTCTTCGGCGCCATCGCCAACGCCACCCTCAACGACCGCCTCGCGCACGCCCCGGCCGACATCCGCCCCGGCCTGCCCGACGACCTCGACGCCGTCTCGCACGCCCTGGAGCGGGCCGGCTCCCTCACCGCCCGCGCCACCGACTACCTGCGGCGCGCCGTCGACACCAGCGTCGACCACGTCTACCTCGGCGCCGCCGCGGCTGCCGTCCTCGCCCTGCTCGCCCTGCTCCTGCTGGCGCCCCGGCGCTTCCCGGTGCATGCCGACGCCCGTACGCAGCGGGAGACGGACGACGCCGAGGCCGCCGCGGACCGGACCTAGGGTCGGACGGCCGCGGCGGCGTCGGATTCAGCTCGCCGCCCCGCCGTCCAGCCGGGGAAGCTCGGTCTCCAGGGTGTCCTCGTTGTCGGGGTCGCAGCCGTCGGGACCGCCGTCGCCGGGATCGCGGCCGTCGGGAATACGGCCTTCGGGAACGCGAGCTTCGGGTTCACGGCCGTCAGGAACGCGCCCCTCGGGAACGCGAGCCTCGGGATCGCGGCCATCGGGATCGCGGCCTTCGCCGCCGGGCCCGGACGCGGCCCCGGATCCTGCCCCCGGCTCCTGCGCCGCCTCGTCCTCCAGCTCCTCCGGATCCTTCCCCGTCAGCGCCGCCAGGCTGTTGCGTACATGGGACATATGGGCCTGTACCTCCGCGCGCTCCTCCTCGTGTTCGCGCAGCACCCGCGCCGTACCGCGCTCGATGCGCTCCGCCTCCACCCTGGCCCTGGCCACGATCGCCGTGGCACGGTCGGCCGCGTCCTCGTCGCTGTGCCGGGCCGCCTCCTCGGCCTCCGCATGCCGGCGGCGCGGCTCGGCGAGCACGGCATGGCCGCGCCCCTCCAGCTCGGCGACCAGCCGGTCCGTCTCCGCCTCCAGGCCCGCCAGCTCACGCCCGGCCGCATCCCACTCCTCGGCCTGCCGCTGCTCCTGGTCGTGCGACATCTGCTCGGTGCGATGCTGCATGTCGGCCAGCACCGCGGCCGCCTCGCCGCGCCACTGCTCGGCGTCCTCGGCCGCCGAGGCCGCCACCGCGGCGGCCTCCGACCGCGCCGCCTCCTCGATGCGCCGCGCATGCTCCTCCACCTCGGTCCGCAGCTCCCGCGCCACCGCGTCCGCCGCATCGCGGATCTGGTCGGCGTGCCCCATCGCCTCCTCACGGATCTGCTCGGCCGCTTCGTGCGCAGCGACCCGCAGCCGCTCCGCCTCCGACTGAGCGGTCGTCAGGATGAGCCGGGCCGGCTCGCCCAGGGACTCATAGGTCTGCGGCGGCAGCTGCGCCACATACTCCTGCAGTTCCGCCAGCTCCGCGTCCATCTCGTTGGCGAGCACGGTCAGCCGCGCCGCCCGCTCCCAGCACGCGTCACGGTCTACCGAGAGCCCCTCGACACGCCGATCGACGTCGTCCGGCCGGTAACCGCGTCCTCGTACGGTCTCGAACCCGTGAGGCGAAACCGGTGCACTCATCCCTCAAAGCCCCTTTTCTGGATCAGTCCGAAGCCGCCCTATCGCGACACTTCACCCCTCTCCCGCACAAGGATGCGTCAATCGGTCCCAGAAGTCTGAATCACCGCATCGACGCGCAAAGCGCCGAACAGCCGACGTGCCCCATTTGCGTCCCACAGCAGCACGTCCCCGGCCTCGCCCATCGACACCCCGGGACTGGCCACCGGGACCGTGACCGTCGCGCCACCGCCCCCGGCGACCTCCTTCATCGACCGGGCCATGGCCAGCAGTTCGGGCGTCCCCGACGCGTCGTCCACGGCGAGCGAGGCCAGCGCGGCACCGAGCACCGGCACCAGCCGGAACGGATTCCACAGCACCCCGGGCCCCAGCATCTTGTCCGCGACCGCGCCGATCAGCCGGCGCTGCCGCTTCACCCGTCCGAGGTCACCCTGCGGGTCGGCGTAACGGGCCCGTACGAACGCCAGCGCCTGCCGCCCGTCCATCCGATGGCACCCCGCCGCGAAATCCGCCCCCGCCCGCGTGTCGCGCAGCGGCTCGGGCAGACACAGCCGCACCCCGCCGACCGCGTCCACGAGCCGCACCACTCCCAGGAAGCTGACCTCGGCATAGCGGTCGATACGCAAACCCGTCGCCCGCTCGACCGTACGGGTCAACAGCCGCGGCCCACCGTCCGCATACGCCTCGTTGATCTTCGCCCGCCCGTGCCCCGGCACCGGGACATAGCTGTCGCGCGGCAGGCTGACCAGATACGGTCCGTGCCGGCCGGAGTGCAGCACCATGATCGTGTCGGTGTTGCGGACCCGGTCATTGCCGACGTGCAGGTCCTCGCGCTGCCGGGACGTCAGCCCGGCGCGGCTGTCGGAGCCGACCAGCAGCCAGTTCGTCCCCTTACCCGCGGGCGGCCGCCCGGGATAGTCCGCCAACGCCGCCACATGCCGTACGCGTTCACTCGCATAGCCGTACAGGGCCGCGCCGCACGCCACCACCAGCACGAGCACGAGCAGCAGCGCCGTCAGGATCCGACGACGCCACGCCCCCCGACGCCGGGGCCCACGGGGCCCCCGTCCCCGAGCCCGGTAAAGCGTCGTCGACGACGGCGACAGCGGCGACGACGGCTGACCTATGTACGCCATATACGCATGGTCATGGCGCCCGACCCGTTCCGCAGGTCGAGCGCCATGTCCCGTCGTACCGCCGGCTACCGCGCTCCCGCTACAGCAGCCCGTCCCACATCTGCTCCAGCAGCACCGACCACCAGGTCTCCGGCGAACCCAGCGCCGGCGGATCCAGCGCGACCAGCTGCGCCTGGAAGTCGACGGTCCAGCGTCCCGCCTGCTCCGGCGTCAGCCCGAACCGCAGCCGCCACATCCGTCCCAGCATCGCCAGACAGCGCACGAACTCCGGCAGCCCGCTGTTGACGAACTGCGGCGTGGCCGGCTGCCCGCCGGGCCCCGCCTCCACCGGGACCGCCACGATGTTCGCGGTCCCGAACTGGACACACAGCTGACGGCCGAAGTCATTGCCCATGACCAGATACGAACCGGCATCCGGCGCCGGCTGCACCATCCGCTCCGCCGCCAGCTCCGCCAGCGTCGGCACCGGACGGCCCGGCTGCGCCTGCGCCCAGAAGAACGGCCCGAAGTCCACCGGCAGCCCCGCCCACACCAGCGTCTGCGCCACCACCTCGGGCACACCCTGCCGGGAGACCGCCCGCTGATCGAACCGGAAGATCCCCTGCGGCCCGAAGGACTGCTCCAGCTCCTGCCCGATCGCCTGCGGCGGCACCGGCGGGACCGGCGGCACCTGCGAGGGATGCGGCAACGGCACCCGCACCGGCGCCGGCCGCGCCGGACCGTCCGCCACCTGGTGCAACTCGCCCTGATGCTCGACGAGATGCCGTACGCCCTGCTGCCGCGAGGCGTGGTCCTTGCCGTACGCGGCGGTATGGCTGATCCGCACCTGCGGCCAGTTGTCGCGGATCATCCGGGCGCAGTAGCCGCCCGGCAGATCGCAGCACTCCAGCTCGGTGTGCAGCTCCAGCACCTGCTGCGGCGGAATGTTCATCCCGCGCAGCTCGTGCAGCAGCTGCCACTCGGGGTGCGGCGTACCGGGCGCGGAGCGGCGCACGATCTTCTGCTCGGAGCCGTCCGGTGCGCGATAGCTCAGCACCGCCATGTAGCCGGGGCCGACGGTCGGCTGGCCGCTCGGCGCCTGCGGGTAGCCGTACGCACCCGGGCCACCGGGACCGGGCACGCCGGGCGGGGCCGCGGCGACGCCCGGGGGCGGGCCCACGGGGCCGGCGGGCAGCGGCACGGCGGGACCGCCCGGCGGCGGCGCCGGAGGCATTCCCGGTGCGGGAAGCGGGCCACCGGGGCCGCCGAGGGCCGCGCCGCCGGCGAGCATCGTCGCCGCGGCGTGCACCCCGCCACCGGCGGCACCGCCCGCGGCGGGCGGTACGGGCGGCGGCGGGGGCGGGCCCCCCTGGCCGCCCTGACTGCCCTGACTGCCCTGGCCGCCCGCGCCCGGCCTGCCGGGCGGGCCCGGCGGCTTCGGCACACCCGGCACACCGGGCGGCGAGGGCGGCGGCGGCACGCCGGGCCCGCCCGCGCCGCCCATGGCGGCCTGCAAGGACGCGCCGTCGGCGAGCATCGTCGCGGCGGCGTGCACCCCGCCGGCCGCGGGCGGGGCGGGCGGCGGCGTCCCCTGGCCGGGCCCTGCCGTCCCACTGCCGCCGGACGCCGCACCACCCTGCGGCCCGTCCACCGCACTCAGGTCCAGATCCGCCGCATCCAGCTGCGAAACCAGCTGCGTCGGTACGTAACCGCCGGCCGGCGCACCGGGCGCACCGGGGCCGGACTGCGCGGGGCCGCCGCCCGGCCGTACCTCGGCCTTGCCCGTCGCGGCGTCCGCGATCTCCGCGGGGTCCGGCCGCCGGCCGGCCCGGCCCGCGCCGGGCGTACCGGGCGCGCCGGGGGGCGGCGGCGGACCACCCGCGTGACCCGTGTTCCCGGCGCTTCCGGGCAGCGAGGAGCCATCGGCGAGCATCGTCGCGGCGGCATGCACCCCGCCGGCCGCGGGTGGCGGGGGCGGCGGGGGCGGCGGCAGCCCCGGGCCGGCGGACGCGCCCGCAACCGGCGGCGGCACATCGGCGACCGGCGGTCCGGAGGGCGGCGGCATGTCCGAGAGAGCCGGCGGCGCGGGCGGCATCGGCGCCGGCGTGGGCGGCCCACCGGCCCGGCCGGCCGGGCCGCCGTTCGGGTCCGGCAGCGCCGGCGCCACCTGCGTACGCGGCAACTGGCTGCCGCCCTGCAGCAGTTCGGTCTTCGCGTCGGGCCGCGCGCGCGGCGTCGACGGCGGGGTGTCGTCCGACTCGTCGATCTCGGTCAGCGGCGCCGCGAACACCGTCTCGGGCAGCCCCACCGACCGGTCCTCGGAGCCCGCCCCGCCCGTCGTGTCCGCATCCGCCCACGGGGTCGAAGGGGCCGCGGGGGGCGCAGGGGGCCCGGGGGGCGCAGGGGCGGCCGGAGCCGGGGCAGGCGCAGGCGGTGCTGCGGGCGCCGAAGCCCCGCCCCCGCGCCGCCGGTCCGGAAGCCCCATCGCGTCCGCCGCCTCCTGCAACCACTCCGGCGGCGTCAGCAGGAACGACGTCGCCTCCAGATCCACCCGCTGCGGCGGCGGCTCGGCGGCCCCGGACCCGCCCTCCACCGGCGCGCCGTACTCCTCCTCGTACCGCCGGATCACCTCACCCACCGGCAACCCCGGCCACAGCGTCGTCTCCCCGCTGTCCCGCGCGATCACCAGCCGGGCCCGGCCGCCGTCCGTCGCCGGACCACCCGCACGGTCCTCCGCCCAGGCCACAAAGCCCAGATCGAACTCCCGCACCCGCACCTCGCGGTGCTGCACCGCCGGCACATCGCCGTTGACCCAGCGCTCCGCGCGCTCCTGCGCCTGCGCGAACGTCACCATCGCGCGCTCACCCCTCCACCGGAACGGCGTGCGCGAAGCCACCGTCCACCATCAGGTTCGCCACGGTCTCCAGCTCCGGCGGATTCCCCGCCAGCCGCTGCAGGAACTCATCGAAATCCGCACCGCACGGCAACAGCAGCTGCGCCACCCGCTCCTGCACCGACAGACCGTCCCGGTCCCGGGCGTCGTCGTACGGACAGAACCACACCGTGCCGAGCGCCTCGCCGCGCACCTTCACCGCGACCACGCCACCCTGCACGAACGCCACACCCAGGTAGTCCTTGGTGAAGTGATCCCGCAGGCACTTGTTCACGTACACCAGGTCGTTGACCGCCGCATCGTCCCGCACCGTGAAGAACGGCTGGTCCACCAGCAGCCCCAGCTCCGCATCCAGCGCCACCCCCACCGGCGCGCAGCCGCCCGCCGCCTTCAGGAACGACCGGTAGGCGCCCGGCAGCCGATAGCCCAGCGTCTCCTCCGCCTGCGCCACCTGCTCCTCGGCGACCGCCAGATCACGCCGCGGCAGCCCGAAATGCGCCGGCCGGGTCTCCTGCAACGGCCGCGTCCCCCGCTTGTCGTGCTCCACCGCGGCCGTCGCCAGCCCCCCGTGATGCCGCAGCAGCGCCTTCACCTCGACGGGGATCAGCTCCATCCGCCGCGTACCGGGTACGTGATGCCAGGTCCAGCCGTGCGGCGTCGCCACCGACGGCACATCTATCCACAGCTCGTGCCCCTGCGCATGCAGCGCCGCATTCGCCGACACATAGTCCGTCAACCGCAGCTCATCGACGCCGAAGCCCTCCGGCGGCTCGGCGATCTCCGCCGCCGCCCGCGCATACGGGGAGAACTCCGGAAAACCGTTCGCGTCCACCCGCACCCCCGCGGGATACCGGGCGGCCCGCACCGGGTCCGGGAAATGCACGACCTGCCCGGCATAGGCCGTGTTCGGTGGCGCGGCATGCTGCTGCCCGAGCCGACCTGTCGTCATCGCGGTTGCCCCCTGGCTGGATCTGGGTTTGAGGCACAGCCTATGCCGTGCCGCAACACCCTCCCGCCGCCCCCGGCCACCCCTGCGTCAGCCCGCCGATACGCCACCCACACCCCCTTCGCCGATGTCCCCCGACCGTCGTAAGCCACCCCGCCCACCAGCCCTGTTTCCCCCCGGCCGACGAACCGTCACACACCAGTGACATCGCCGACAGCCCGCCCGACTACCGCAACACCCAGCACATTTGGCAGGCTGACCCCGCAACCGCGGGGGATTGCAGGGAGGGAAAGCACCAAGAATGAGCACCACCGCACACCAGCACACCGCCGCCACCGGCGACCCCCGCATCGGCTGGAGCGCCACCGCCGACACCGAGCGCGCACCCGGCCTCGCCCACCGTCGCGACGGCATCCTCCCCACCATCGGCGCCGCCTTGTCCGTACGCGGACAAACCCTCACCTGTACCGCGAGCAAGGCGGAACAGCCCCCCGCCCTGCACCCCCTCGTCCAGGACTTCCTCGACACCCTCGGCACCGCGCAACGCGAACGCTTCACCGGCCGCTGCCCCGAGGCCGTCCTGCTCTCCCGCCACCTCACCGCGGTCGAGGCGAACCGCAGCAAACGCGCCTCCCGCAAGCCCCTCACCAACGGCGAAGCCCGCCGCTCCCTGAAACACTCCAAGATCACCGCACGCCACATCCGCGAGGACGGCGACCCCCGGCACGGCGGCTACGCCCCGCCCTGCCGCTCCTGCGACGCACTCCTCGCCCACTTCGGCGTCATGCCCATCGACGGCACCACGCCCACCGGGAGCTGACCGCCACCATGCCACCCACCGCACCCCGCGCCGCCACCGTGCCGCCCGCCCGCGACCGCACCGGCTCCACCCGCTTCCCCGCCGCCGTGGACGTCGCCCTCCAGCAAGCCGGCTGGCAACCCGGCCGCTGGGACATAAAGCAGGCCGAACACTGGGCCGACACCCTCCGCGCGCACGCCTCCCCCGCCGGCCACCGCCACACCGTCTTCCCCGCCGCCGTCGAAGCCTGGGCCGAATTCGGCGGCCTCCACATCACCGGCGCCGGCCCCGGCCGCCACATCGCCCCCACCCCCTTCACCATCGACCCCCTCCACGGCCTGCACCTCGCCCGCACCCTCGGCGACCTCGGCCGCGCCCTGGACACCGACGTCGCCCCCCTCGGCCAGGAAGAAATCCCCGACGCCAACGGCACCCCCACCGGTCAGGCCGTCCTCGCCATCGACACCCAGGGCCGCATCTACAGCCTCGACCACACCGGCGACTGGTACCTCGGCCCCGGCATCGACCACGCCCTCGGCACCCTCGTACTGGGGACGCGACCGCAGCGGCTGGAAGTCGCACCGCAGGACTGACCCCGCACCGGCCCGGACCAGCCGCCCCAGCGCGCTACCCCTCGTCCGGCCCCGGCTTACGGGCCAGCAGATACGCCTGCGGCGTCGGCTCATCGGACAGCGCCTCCCGCTCCAGCCGGGCCGCCACCACGAACCCCGCCGCCCGCAGCTGCCCCGCCACCCGCTCCGGCGACAACCGGTGGAACACCAGCGACACCCGCTGCCCGAACGCCTCCGCGTACTCCCGCGGCTCCTCCCCCACCTGGAACCCCAGCGCCAGCCGGCCCCCCGGCGCCAGCACCCGGTGGAACTCCGCCAGCACCCCCGGCACCGCCTCCGGCGCGAGATGGATCAGCGAATACCAGGCGACGACACCCCCCAGCGCGCCGTCCGCCACCTCCAGGGCCGTCATCGACCCCTCCTCGAACCGCAGCCCGGGATGCTCCCGCCGCGCCAGCGCCACCATCTCCGGCGACAGATCGACCCCCGACACCGCCAGCCCCAGCGACGCCAGGTACGCCGTCACCCACCCCGGCCCGGACCCCACGTCCAGCACCCGCCCACCGCCGTCGCCCCGCACGGACTCCGCGAACGCGCCGAGCATCGCCCGCCCCAGCGGCTCTTTCTCGAAGCCACCCCGGAAGTGCTCGGTGTACGCGGCGGCGATGGCGTCATAGCCCGCCCGGGTGGTGCGCAGAAAGGAAGGTTCCGTCATGCCCATGACCGTATGCGTCACGGAGCCACGGCGCCCATGAATCGGACCGCCCCGGCCGCAACCACGACCACGCCTTGCGGCCGCCTCACCCGGCGGCCGCGGCCGCCGGCACCACCGCCGACACCCGGAAGCCCCCCGCCTCCGTGGGCCCCGACACGAACACACCGCCAAGAGCGGTCACCCGCTCCCGCATCCCCACCAGACCGTTGCCCCCACTGGGCAGACCCGCATCCGTCGCCCCCCGCTCCGAAGGCCCGTTCTCCACCTGTACCGCCACCTCGTCACCCCGGTGCGCCAGCCTCACCCGCGCCCGCGCACCCGGCGCATGCTTGTGCACATTCGTCAGCGCCTCCTGCACCACCCGGAACACGGTCTGCTCCACCCCCGCCGCATACCGGCGCCCGGCCGCGCCCTCCGCGCCCTGCACCGAAAGCTCCACCACCATCCCGGCCGCCCGGGACTGCCCCACCAGATCCCCCAGCTCCGCCAGCGACGGCCCCTCGTCCGCCTCCGCCGACGGCCGAACCTCCGGCGCCGTCACACTCGCCTGCGACGCCACCTCCGCCAACCGCTCCGACGCGGACGGCACCGCCCCCTCGGCACCCCGCACCGCCGCCCCCTCGGCCGTACGCAGCACCCCCAACATCTCCCGCAACTCCGTCAGCGCCTGCCGCCCCATGTCCCCCACCAACGCGGCATTCTTCGACGCCTTCTCCGGATCCTTCAGCGCCACCGCCTGCAACGCCGCCGCATGCACCACCATCAGGCTCACCCGATGCGCGACGACGTCGTGCATCTCCCGCGCGATCCGCGTCCGCTCCTCGTTACGGGCCCACTCCGCCCGCTCCTCGGCCCGGTCCGCCAACAGCGACAGCTCCCGCTCCAGCCCGTCCGCCCGCTCCCGCAGACTCTCCACGAGCCGCCGACGCGCCCCCACGTACAAACCCCACAACACCGGCGGCGCCGTCATCACCAGCCCCACCGCCACCGCCATCGCCGCGACGAACCACCCGGGCGGATTGAAGTCCTCCTGCGACACCACGTCCTGCCGCAGGCTGAGGTACGTCGTGGTCAGCGTCCCGACCACCGTCATCCCCGCCAGCAACGCCGTGATCCGCCGCGGCACATCCGACGCCGCCAAGGTGTACAGCCCGATCATCCCGAGCAGCGCACCCATCTCCGCCGGCATCACCGCGATCGACACCAGCACCACCACGACCGGCCACCGCCGCCGCAACAGCAGAACGGGCCCCGCCACCAGCCCCAGCAACATCCCGACCGGCTCGGGCAGCCCCGCCTCGTGCGCAAACGGAATGCCCTCGAGGACACACTCCATCGTCGAAGCGAGCGCCAGCAGCACATCCAGCACGGCACTACGCCGCCGCGCCCACCACCACGGCCCACCTCTCGGCGCGCCCCGCGCACCCGTACTTTCCCTTGCCCCCGTCGCGCTCATACCGACCAGCGTACGGGCGCCCGCCCCGGTCTCCCCGACGAGCATCCCCTCACACCCCTGACCCATTACGGACCGTTACCGCCATATATCGCTCGAACTATTGAATCGGCCATATTTTCGCCCCTCGGGACCCGGGATCGACGGCGAGGGCAGACCGAGGCGGAGGCGGCCGGCGAGATCGGCGTGACGCCGGACAGGGAGCGCTCATGACAGGAGCCGCCGTCTACCGAGGCCACCTCGCCGTCCGGGTCGTACGAGCGGCCGAGGTATACCGTCGCGTCGAAGGCTGGTGGTACGGCATAGTGTTGGGTGCCGAGCGGCCAGCCTGACGGAGTGTCCGGTTTGGGTTGCTCTACCATCCCCTGTGGTGTAATTGGCAGCACTGAGGCTTTTGGTGCCTTATGTCCGGGTTCGAGTCCTGGCAGGGGAGCAACTTCCTACCGCCGAGCAAAGTCCGGGTCCTGACCACACGGTCAGGACCCGCTGTCGTTTCATCTGCCATACGCCCCGGTATCCTTCGGATGACCACCACCCGAAGCAGTCAAGAAGCCGAAGGGCATCCCCGTGAGCGCCAACCGCCCGGCAGCCGTCGTCGTTCTCGCAGCGGGTGAGGGCACCCGCATGAAGTCGGCGACCCCCAAGGTCCTGCACGCGATCTGCGGCCGCTCCCTCGTGGGGCACGTCGTCGCCGCCTCCCGCGAGCTGGACCCCGAGAACCTCGTTGTGGTCGTCGGCCATGCCCGGGAGCAGGTGCGGGCCCATCTCGCCGAGGTCGACCCGGCCGTGCGGACCGCGGTGCAGCACGAGCAGAACGGCACCGGCCACGCCGTCCGTACGGCTCTGGAGGAGCTGAGCAACGACGGTGTCGCCCTCGACGGCACCGTGATCGTGGTCTGCGGCGACACCCCGCTGCTGACCGGCGAGACGCTCGAGCAGCTCAGCACCACGCACGCCGCGGACAAGAATGCGGTCACCGTTCTCTCCGCGGAGGTGCCGGACTCCACCGGCTACGGGCGCATCGTGCGGGACGGGGCCACCGGCGCCGTCACCGCGATCGTCGAGCACAAGGACGCGAGCGAGGAGCAGCGCGCGATCCGGGAGATCAACTCCGGGGTGTTCGCCTTCGACGGGCGGCTGCTGGTGGATGCGCTGGGCAAGGTGCGTACGGACAACAGTCAGGGCGAGGAGTACCTGACGGACGTTCTGGGGATCGTGCGCGAGGCCGGGCACCGGGTGGGTGCGGCGGTTGCGGGTGATCATCGCGAGATCCTGGGGATCAACAACCGGGTGCAGCTGGCGGAGGCTCGCCGGCTGCTGAACGAGCGGTTGCTGGAGCGGGCGATGCTGGCCGGCGTGACGGTGGTGGACCCGGCGTCGACGTGGGTCGACGTGGCGGTGGAGTTCGAGCCGGATGCGGTCGTGCAGCCGGGTACGCAGTTGCTGGGGGCGACGCGTATCGGCGGTGGTGCGGAGGTCGGGCCGAATTCCCGTCTCACGGACACGGTCGTCGGGGCGGGCGCCGTGGCGTCCTTCACGGTGGCAGAGGGTGCGCGCATCGGGGACGGGGCGCAGGTGGGCCCGTATGCGTATCTGCGGCCGGGGACGGATCTGGGTCCGAAGGCCAAGGCCGGGACGTATGTGGAGATGAAGAACGCGTCGATCGGTGAGGGCACGAAGGTGCCGCATCTCTCTTATGTGGGGGATGCGACCATTGGCGAGTACACCAACATCGGTGCGGCGAGTGTCTTTGTGAATTACGACGGTGAGGCCAAGCACCACACCACGGTCGGTTCGCACTGCAAGACGGGGTCGGACAACATGTTTGTGGCTCCTGTCACGATCGGGGACGGCGCCTATACGGCGGCCGGCTCGGTCATTACCAAGGATGTGCCCCCGGGTTCGCTGGCGGTCGCGCGTGGCCAGCAGCGGAATATCGAGGGTTGGGTCGCGCGGAAGCGGCCCGGAAGCGCCGCCGCGCAGGCCGCTTCGGCCGCTCGCCAGGAGTCCGAAGGCGAGCGGTGACCGTGCAACAGGTGCGCCGTGCGGGGCGTACCGTGATGAGCGCACGCAAACAGGAATTCGAGGAGATTTGCTGTGACCGGGATCAAGACGACCGGCGAGAAGAAGCTCATGCTCTTCTCCGGCCGCGCCCACCCCGAGCTGGCCGAGGAGGTCGCGCACCAGCTGGGTGTGGGCCTGGTCCCGACGAAGGCGTTCGACTTCGCCAATGGTGAGATCTATGTGCGCTATCAGGAGTCGGCACGTGGTGCGGACTGCTTTTTGATTCAGAGCCACACGGCTCCGATCAACAAGTGGATCATGGAACAGCTGATCATGATTGATGCGCTGAAGCGGGCTTCGGCCCGGAGCATCACTGTGGTCGTGCCGTTCTACGGCTATGCGCGTCAGGACAAGAAGCACCGTGGGCGGGAGCCGATTTCGGCCCGTCTGATCGCGGATTTGATGAAGACCGCGGGTGCGCACCGTGTGGTGACGGTGGATCTGCACACGGACCAGATCATGGGCTTCTTCGACGGTCCGGTGGATCATCTTTTTGCGCTGCCGGTTCTTGCGGACTATGTGGGCGCGAAGGTCGACCGCGACAAGCTGACGGTGGTTTCGCCGGACGCGGGCCGGGTGCGGGTCGCCGACCGCTGGTGCGACCGTCTGGGTGCGCCGCTGGCGATCGTGCACAAGCGGCGCGACAAGGACGTGGCGAATCAGGTCACGGTGCACGAGGTCGTCGGCGATGTGAAGGACCGGGTGTGTGTCCTGGTCGACGACATGATCGACACGGGTGGCACGATTTGTGCGGCGGCGGATGCGCTGTTCGCGAATGGTGCGGCGGATGTGATCGTGACGGCGACGCACGGCGTGCTGTCGGGTCCGGCCGCGGACCGGCTGAAGAATTCGAAGGTGAGCGAGTTCGTGTTCACGAATACGCTGCCGACGCCTTCGGAGCTGGAGCTGGACAAGATCACGGTGCTGTCGATGGCGCCGACGATCGCGCGGGCGCTGCGTGAGGTGTTCGAGGACGGTTCGGTGACGAGCCTCTTCGAGGAGCAGTAGCCACTGCGCTCGCTGGAGATCCATTTTGGGGCGGCCTTCCCGCCGGGTAGACTCATTGAGTTGCTCGGCGAGGGAGGCCGCCCTTATGTGGTGGCTGTCCGTTATCGACGCGCTCTTCGTAGCAGGTCTGTCGTGGGCCGGGTAACGCCCAGCAGATGTTTCTGAGATACGAGGAGTGCAGTCATGGCTGAGGTCAAGCTCGCCGCTGAGGTTCGTTCCGACTTCGGTAAGGGCGCTGCCCGCCGTACCCGTCGCGCGAACAAGGTTCCCGGTGTCATCTACGGTCACGGTGCCGAGCCGCAGCACGTTGCGGTCGACAGCCACGCGCTGATGATGGCGCTGAAGACCCCGAACGTCCTGCTGAACCTGGACGTGGACGGCAAGAGCGCGCTGGTCATCCCCAAGGCGGTGCAGCGTGAGGCCATCCGTGGCTTCCTGGTGCACGTGGACTTCCTGGCCGTGAAGAAGGGCGAGAAGGTCACCGTCGAGGTTCCGATCCACACCGAGGGTGACCTGGCGGCGGGTGGCAACCTGCTGGAGCACGTCCTGAACGCGCTGCCGATCGAGGCCGAGGCCACGCACATCCCGGAGTCGGTGACCGTCTCCATCGCGGGTCTGGACGCCGGTTCTTCGGTCCTGGCCAAGGACATCACGCTGCCGTCGGGTGCTTCGCTGGCCGTCGAGGACGACGCCGTGGTGCTGCAGGTCGTCGCGGCGCAGGCCGAGGCGCCGGCCGAGGAGGCCGCCGAGGGTGAGGGCGAAGGCTCCGCCGAGGCCTGATCCTTTCCGGGGTGGGCGCCGGTGTCGGCGTGCCCTGGGCATTGATTTTGTGACCGTCGTTCCGTGCCGCTGGCGCGGGGCGGCGGTCGCGTCGTTGAAGGAGCATGCAGATGACGGATGCGGGCAGCCCGTGGCTGGTCGTGGGTCTGGGTAATCCTGGTCCCGAGTACGCGGGCCATCGGCACAACGTCGGTTTCATGGTGGCCGACTTGCTGGCCGAGCGCGCTGGTGGCCGTTTCAAGGCGCACAAGGCGCGGGCGCAGGTGATGGAGGGGCGGTTCGGTGCGCCGGGGGCGGGGAGTCGCCGTGTGGTGGTGGCGAAGCCGATGTCGTTCATGAATGTGTCGGGTGGCCCGACGACCGCGTTGCGGGATTTCTACAAGGTGCCGGTGGCCAACATCATCGCGATTCACGATGAGTTGGATATCGATTACGGTGCGCTGCGGTTGAAGCTGGGCGGCGGGGACAACGGCCACAACGGTCTGAAGTCGATCACGAAGTCGCTGGGTGCGGAGTACCACCGGGTGCGGTTCGGGATCGGTCGTCCGCCGGGTCGCATGCAGGTGGCGGACTTTGTGCTGAAGGATTTCTCGTCGGCGGAACGCAAGGAGCTGGACTACTTCGTGGACCGTGCGGCGGATGCGGTGGAGGCGTTGGTCATCGAAGGGCTGGAGCGGGCGCAGAGTACGTACAACTCGTGAGCGGGTTCCGGAAGGGGACAGCTCGGGGCATGGTCTGACGAACCGGTTGTCCGAGGTTGACCGGGGGCTGTTGATGGCCAAGGATCGCCGCCATGCCCAGAAGCAGTACGCGCACCAGTTCGGTCAAACGCAGTCGCACCCGTCGGGCGGGTGAGAGCGCCTATGGGGCGTTGCTGATCGCCCGGATGGGGTTGATGGGCGTGCTGGCGCTGCTGTTGTTGGTGGCGGGTGTCTGGACGTCGTGGAACACGGCGCAGTACGCGATGCTCGTCAAGGCGCGGGAGCGGGGCACGATGACGGTGAAGGTGTGCCGGGACGAGCGGTGTACGGGGCCGTATGTGCCGACGGAGGGCAAGGGCAGGGCGCGGCCGAAGGTGTCGGTTGCGCAGGCGGCGGCGCCGGATCTGGGCGAGCGGATCGATGTGACGGTGAAGCCCGGGTCGACGCTTGCGGTGCGGACGGGGCTGGCCGGGATCCTGCATGCGTGGGTGCCGTTCGCGGGGTCGTTGTTGCTGGCGGCGTTGGTGGTGGCCGGGGGCATGCGGTTGCGGCGTACGGCGTGGGTGATGGGCTTGTTCGGGGCGGTGCTGTTGGGTGCGGCGTTCGCCGCGATGTAGGTCCGCCCGGCAGAGCGGAACGCCGGCCTTCAGGACCACGACGGGGTCCTGAAGGCCGGCGTCACACGGGGCTCCGGTGTGCTCCACGGCGGGCCCGGGGTGGCTCTGGGGCCCGGTGGCGGAGCGCCGTGGCAAGGCGGTGTGTCAGCTGCCGATCGGGCCCAGCGGGATGTCCGAGACGGTGAGGCTGACGGACTTGATGGAGCCGCTGGTCAGGACGGGGATGCCGTTCGGGCCCGGGACGAAGTTGGCGGTCAGGCCTTTCAGGGAGCCGCTGACGGAGAGGCCACCGGCGACGTTGTCGAGGTCGTCGTCGGCTATCTCGCGGGTCTCGATGCGGGAGTCGTTGCTCATGGTGATGAGCGTCCTTTTTCTCTAGTGGTGTGTCGCAATGCGTGGCGCACTGGAGCGGGAGCCTCTTGTCCGGCTCCTGCCATGCGTCACACTGCCCGCTCGGGAGGGGCGTGGTGAGAAAAACGCCCCTCCCTTCACGTGCTGCACACACCGCGTTTTGAAGCGGAAGCAGTGCGTCACACCTGGCCCCGGATCGACCGGCCGGGACGGGGGTGGGTCAGCCGGTGTTGCGCAGGCCCGCTGCGACGCCGTTGACGGTGAGCAGGAGTGCGCGGGCCAGCACGGGGTCGGCTTCTTCTCCGTGTTCCGCGGCCTCGCGCTGGCGGTGCAGCAGGGAGACCTGGAGGTAGGAGATCGGGTCGAGGTAGGCGTCGCGGATGTGGAAGGTCTGCTGGAGGACCGGGTTGGAGTCGAGGAGTTCGTTCTCCCCGGTGATGCGCAGGACCTCGGCGACGGTGAGTTCGTGCTCGGCCTTGATGACGTCGAAGACGTGCTTGAGGTCGTCGGGGACGAGGGTGTCGACGTAGTGCTGGGCGATCCGCAGGTCGGTCTTGGCCAGCGTCATCTCGACGTTGGACAGGAAGTTGCGGAAGAAGTGCCAGTGTTCGTGCATTTCGTCGAGGACGGGGCCCAGGCCGGCTTCGCGGGCGGCCTTCAGTCCCGTGCCGACGCCGAACCAGCCGGGGACGATCTGGCGGGACTGCGTCCAGCCGAAGACCCAGGGGATGGCGCGCAGTCCGTCGAGGCCGGCGCCGGAGTCGGGGCGGCGGGACGGGCGGGAGCCGAGGTGCAGTTCGGCGAGCTGGTCGACGGGGGTGGAGGCGAAGAAGTACGCGGGCAGGTCCGGGTCCTCGACGAGGCGGCGGTAGGAGCCGTGGGCGGCCTCGGAGACCGTTTCCATGGCGGCGTCCCAGCGGGCCAGCGCTTCGTCGGACTGGCGCGGGGCGGTGTGCAGCGCGGACGCCTGGAGGGTGGCGGCGACGGTCAGTTCCAGGTTTTCCCGGGCCAGTGACGGCACCAGGTACTTGTCGGAGATGACCTCGCCCTGCTCGGTGACCTTGATCTCGCCTTCGAGGGTGCCGTAGGGCTGGGCGAGGATGGCGTCGTGGGAGGGGCCGCCGCCGCGGCCGACGGTGCCGCCGCGGCCGTGGAAGAGGCGCAGTCGTACGCCGTGCCGGTGGGCGACGTCGCGCAGCAGGCGCTGGGCGCGGTGGATCTCCCACTGGGAGGTGGTGATGCCGCCGAACTTGGAGGAGTCGGAGTAGCCGAGCATGACCTCCTGGACGTCGCCGCGCAGGGCCACCAGCCGCCGGTAGGACGGGTCGGAGAGCATCTCGTCCAGCAGCCGGTCGGCGATCTTCAGCTCGTCGGTGGTCTCGAGGAGGGGGACGATGCCGATCTTGGCCCAGCCGGCGTGGAGGTCGATGAGGCCTGCCTCGCGGGCGAGGACGGCGGCGGCGAAGACGTCGTCCGAGCCCTGGCACATGGAGATGATGTAGGACTCGATGACCTCGGGGCCGAAGGTGTCCTTGGCCTTGAGGATGGTGCGGAAGACGCCGAGGGTCTTGGCGCCGGCCTCGTCGAGGGGGGCGGGGTGGGGGGCCAGGGGGCGGCGGGAGCGCAGTTCCTTGGCGAGGAGCTTGCGGCGGTAGTCGCGTGGCATGTCCACGTAGCGCCAGGATTCTTCGCCGAGACGGTCGAAGAGCTGGCCGAGGGCCTGGTGGTGGGCGTCGGCGTGCTCGCGTACGTCCATGGTGGCGAGCTGGAGGCCGAAGGCGGCGATGGTGCGCAGGGTGCGCTCGAGGCGGCCGTCGGCGACCAGGCCGCCGCGGTGCGCGCGCAGCGAGGTCTGGATCAGAGCGAGGTCGTCGAGGAGTTCGACGGTGCCGAGGTAGTCGCGGCCGGGGACGTGCGGGGCGCCGGCGGCGAGGCGCTCGCGGGTGTTGAGGAGCTTCTGGCGGATGCAGGTGGCCTTGAGGCGGTAGGGCTCCTCGGCGTTCAGCCGCTTGTAGCGGGGGCTGAACTCGGGGAGGAGGTCCAGATCGCGCTTGAGGGAGTCCAGCAGCTCGTCGGTGGCTCCGCAGTTGCGGATGGAGTTGGACAGCGCGCCGCGCAGCTCGTCGATGTGCTCCAGGGCGTCGGTGATGCCGTGTTCGTGCTGGAGGATCAGGACGTCCCAGGTGACCTGGGGGGTGACGTTGGGATTGCCGTCGCGGTCGCCGCCGATCCAGGTGCCGAAGGTGAGGGGGCGGGTGCCGGCGGGCAGCTCGGTGCCGGCTCGCTCCAGTTCGGCGGCGAGGTCCTCGAGGACGTCGCCGACCGCGCCGCGGCCCAGTTCGTCGAGGTAGTAGATGGCGTTGCGGGCCTCGTCGGTGGGCTCGGGGCGGGCGACGCGCAGCTCGTCCGTCTGCCAGATGAGGTCGATGTTCTCGGCGAGACGGAGGTCGGTGCGGCGGCGTTCGGTGGTGTCCGCGTGGTCCAGGAGCTCGGCGACCTTGCGGAGCTTGGTGAGGACGGAGCGGCGGGCGGCCTCGGTGGGGTGCGCGGTGAAGACGGGGCGTACGCCGAGATTGCGGGCGGTCTCGCGCAGGTGCTCGGGGTCGGCGTCCTTGAGCATGTCGGCGGTGCGGGCGAGGATGCCGCCCTCGGTGGCGCGCTTGGCGCGCAGCTCGCGGCCGCGGTGGACCTGCTCGGTGACGTTGGCGAGGTGGAAGTAGGTGGAGAAGGCGCGTACCAGCTTGGCGGCGGTGGCCAGGTCGGTGTCGCCCAGGAGCCGGGCGGCCGCTTCGCCGTCGGAGCGGGTCAGGGCTCGTACGCGCTCGACGAGGTCGAGGAGCTCCTGGCCTTCCTGGCGGACGAGGGTTTCGCCGAGGAGGTCGCCGAGGCGGCGGATGTCGGCGCGCAGGGCGGTGTTGTCGCGGGCGGCGCCGTCGGTGGTGTCCGTGGTCACAGCGGGTGTGGGCTCGGCGGCGGTGTTGTCGGCACTGCTCACAGGTGCGGCTCCTTGCAGCGATCTAGGAGGGGCGTCGCACCGCGACTCGTTCGATAGGAGCGGGCGGGCGACGGGTGCCGTCTGGGCTTGCGGGCGGGTTGCGGACCGCGCTGTCCGACGCCCCCAGGATAGGTCTCCCCGAAATCGGCGGATCACACCGTCCGATTGCTGGGCAGCGTATGCGGTGAGTGGGGGTGTGGGCCCTGTCACGGCCTTGCCGGGGACGGCGTCACTGCCATACTTACGAGCCCGTAGGTTACGGTCCCGTAGCCGTTACGGCGCTCCACTCCGGGAGTGATCTTGCTCCCCGAGTCACCGAGACCCCCGAGACCCCCGCCCGAGGGACATCACATGACCGCTGGTCCAGAAGCCGTCGAAGAGTCACCGATTTCCACCGATTCGCCGCTGCCGTCGGCGACGCTGGGCGGCGACAGCAAGCGTTCGCTCGAGCAGATCACGCTGCTGCTCTTCATCGCCGTTCCGTTCGTGGCGCTGCTGGCCGCGGTGCCGCTGGCGTGGGGCTGGGGGGTGAGCTGGCTGGATCTCGGCCTGATGACGGCGATGTACTACATCGGCTGCCATGGCATCACGATCGGCTTCCACCGTTACTTCACCCATGGCGCCTTCAAGGCGAAGCGTCCGCTGCGCATCGCCTTGGCGATCATGGGTTCGCTGGCCGTGGAGGGCCCGCTGGTCCGGTGGGTCGCCGATCACCGCAAGCACCACAAGTTCTCCGACGCCGAGGGTGACCCGCACTCGCCGTGGCGTTACGGCGAAACCGTCCCCGCCCTGCTGAAGGGCCTGTGGTGGGCGCACGTCGGCTGGATGTTCGACGAGGAGCAGACGCCGCAGCACAAGTACGCCCCCGACCTGATCAAAGACCCCGCGATCCGCACGATCTCCCGCCAGTTCGTTCTCTGGACGACGGTGTCGCTTCTCCTCCCGCCGCTGGTCGGCGGGCTGGTCACCTGGTCCTGGCAGGGCGCCCTCACGGCGCTCTTCTGGGGCTCGCTCGTCCGCGTGGCGCTGCTGCACCACGTCACGTGGTCGATCAACTCCATCTGCCATGCGGTCGGCAAGCGCCCGTTCAAGTCCCGGGACCGCTCCGGCAACGTGTGGTGGCTGGCGGTGCTGTCCTGCGGCGAGTCCTGGCACAACCTCCACCACGCGGACCCGACCAGCGCCCGCCACGGTGTGCTGAAGGGGCAGCTGGACTCCAGCGCCCGTCTCATCCGCTGGTTCGAGAAGGCGGGCTGGGCGTACGACGTCCGCTGGCCGAACGCTTCCCGGATCGACGCCCGGCGCTCGGAACAGGCGGGCCGCCATGGGGGTACCTCCCAGCGGTAGCCGGGGGAGGCATGATTGACGGGTGGCGATCGACGGCAGCAGCGTGAGCAACGGCAAGGGCAAGACTCCCTCCGGTACAGGTACCCGGCGGACCCGCAGGGTCCGCATGACCGGCGCCGAGCGCCGTGAGCAGCTGCTGGACATCGGTCGCACGCTCTTCGCCGAGCGCGGCTTCGAGGGCACCTCCGTCGAGGAGATCGCGGCGAAGGCGGGCGTGTCCAAGCCGGTCGTCTACGAGCACTTCGGCGGCAAGGAGGGGCTGTACGCGGTGGTCGTGGACCGCGAGATGCGCCAGCTGCTCGACATGGTGACCGGCGCACTGACCGCCGGCCATCCCCGCGAACTCCTCGAACAGGCCGCGTTCGCCCTCCTCGACTACATCGAGACGTACACGGACGGCTTCCGCATCCTCGTCCGCGATTCCCCCGTCGCCCAGTCCACCGGCACCTTCGCGTCCCTGATCAGCGATATCGCCACCCAGGTGGAAGACATCCTCGGCCTGGAGTTCAAGGCCCGCGGCTTCGACCCCAAGCTGGCTCCCCTCTACGCGCAGGCCCTGGTCGGCATGGTGGCGCTGACCGGCCAGTGGTGGCTGAACGTCCGCAAGCCGAAGAAGGCCGAGGTCGCGGCCCACCTGGTGAATCTGGCGTGGCACGGCCTGGACGGCCTGGAGGCGAAGCCTCGGCTGATAGGGCACCGCAAGTACTGAGTGCGTTCGGTGCGTTCGGTGCGTTCGCTGCGCCGGAGGTGCGCGGACACCGCGTCAGCCCACCGCCTCCAGGAACTCCAGCCGGTTGCCCGCCGGATCGGTCGAGTAGAAGCGTCGGTGGCCCGGCAGGTCGTCGTCCCAGGTGACGGGGGCGCCGGCCGCGGTGAGGCGGGCGGCGAAGGCGTCGATGCGGGTGACCCGGATGCCGGGGTGGGACTTCTTCGAGGGCTGGTGGTCGGGGTCGATGCCCAGGTGGAGGCGGGCCGTGCCGGCCTCGAACCACCATCCGCCACGAGTGGCGAGCGACGGGGGTTTGGGGGCCTCCGCCATGCCGAGGGTGCCGACGTAGTACGCGCGCAGGGCGTCCTCGGTGCCGGGGAGTGCGGCGAGCTGGATGTGGTCGAGGCCGGTGATCACGGCGGGTCGTCTCCGGAGGCTCAGTGCGGTGGCTTGTGGGCGACGGCGAAGATGCGGCGGAACGGGAAGACCGTGCCGTGGGGGCCGGTGGGGTAGGCCTGGCGGAGGAGGTCGCGGAATTCGGCGAGGAAGGCGTCGCGGGCGGCGGGGTCGTCCTCGAGGGCCGTCAGGACGGGGCGCAGGGCGGTGCCCTTGACCCAGTCCAGGACGGGGTCGTCGCCCTGGAGGAGCTGGACGTAGGTGGTTTCCCAGACGTCTGCGGTGCAGCCGAGGTCGGTGAGGCGGCCGAGGTATCCCGCCGGTTCGAGGATGTGGATGAAGCGGCGGCCGTGGGTGGTGAGGCGGTCGCGCCATGGGGGGGCGTCGCACAGCTCGCCCAGGAGGGCGTGGCTGGGTGAGGTGAAGTTGCCGGGGACCTGGAAGGCGAGGGTGCCGCCGGGGGCGAGGGCGTCGATCCAGCGGGGGAAGGACTCGGGGTGATTGGGGACCCATTGGAGTGCCGCGTTGGAGACGATCAGGTCGTACTGCTCGTCGGGGGTCCAGTCGGCGGCGTCGGCGGGGGCGAAGTCGAGGAGGCCGCCGCCGGGCGTGGGGCCGGCGTAGGTCTTGGCTTCGCTCAGCATCTCGGGGGAGTTGTCGAAGCCGGTGATGTGGGCGTCGGGCCAGCGGTCGGCCAGCTGGACGGTGACGTTCCCGGGACCGCATCCGAGGTCGGCGATGCGCGTGGGGCCCGCGTGCCGGGGCAGTTCGGGTATGCGGTTGAGCAGGTCGTGGAACGGGCGGGTGCGGTGCCCGGAGTGGTGGAGATACTGCTGCGGATCCCAGGTTGGTGCGTCGTGCATGTTCGAAACCCCTTCGCTGGTACAGGGCTGACTCTGAAGCTCACGAACGGTTGGTTTTGGCCAACACTGGTGAAGCGAGCTTCCCGCCGACGATGCCCAATAGTCCACCCAAATATATCTTGACGTCAAGAGACTTCATGTCGAGGGACCCTTTACACTGATCGTCATGGAGGACGAGGTCGACCGACTGGTCGCAGCATGGCGCCGCGAGCGCCCGGACCTCGACGTGGAACCGCTGGAGGTCCTCAGTCGGGTGTCCAGGCTGGCCAGACACCTCGACCGGGCCCGCCGGATCGCCTTCTCCGAGGTGGGGCTGGAGCCCTGGGAGTTCGATGTACTGACCGCCCTGCGGCGGGCCGGTGCGCCCTATCAGCTCTCGCCCGGCGCCCTGCTGACGCAGACGCTGGTCACCTCCGGCACGATGACCAACCGCATCGACCGGCTCGCCAAGAAAGACCTCGTCGAGCGGCTGCCCGACCCCAGCGACCGGCGCGGAGTCCTGGTCAGGCTGACCGCCGAGGGCCGCGACAAGGCCGATCAGTCGCTCGCCGGGCTGCTGGCCCAGGAGCGCGCCATCCTCGCCGAGCTCTCCCGCCAGCAGCGCCATGAATTGGCCGGTCTGCTGCGCAGGTTGACGGGGCCTTTCGACAATATTCCGGGCTGACGGAACCCGGCGGGGACAAACCCACGGTCCCCGCGCAGGGCAGGCGCCCTCTCCGGGGTGACGGGCGCGCCCCCACTCGTACGACGTCCCCTTGCCCGCCGCTCCCCCGTCGGCTTGGATCGCGCCATGAGCCAGCAGCGCGCACCGCACCCGGCGAACGGCGGCCACGGCGGCCCGTACGGCAGGCGGTTCGCGGGCCGTACGGTCCTGGTGACCGGCGCCGCGGCCGGGATCGGGGCGGCGACCGCCGACCGGCTGGCGGCCGAAGGGGCCGCCGTACTGCTGCTGGACATCGACGACGCGCGCGGCGAGCACACCGCGCGGCGCATCCGGACAGCCGGCGGCCAGGCCTCGTACGAGCACTGCGATGTGGCGGAGGAGGACGACTGGCGGCGGGCGGTGGAGGCGGCGCGGCAGCGTTACGGGCCGGTCGACGGGCTGGTCAGCAACGCCTTCCTGCCCTATATGGCGGCCGCCGACCGCACCCCGCTCGCCGACTGGGAGCGGCAGCTGGCGGTCAACCTCACGGGTTCCTTCCTCGGCGTGCGCGCCGCGCTGGACGATCTGCACCGGCGGCACGGAGCGGTGGTGCTGACCTCGTCCGTCCACGCGCTGGTCGGGCTGCCGGGGCGCCCCGCATACGCCGCGTCCAAGGCCGGGCTGACCGGGCTCGGGCGGCAGCTGGCCGTGGAGTACGGGCCCGAGGTGCGGGTCAACAGCGTGCTGCCGGGGCCGGTGCTGACCGCCGCGTGGGACGGGATCGGCGAGGAGGAGCGGCGGGCCAGCGCCGCGGAGACGGCGGCGCGGCGGCTGGGGCGGCCCGAAGAGGTCGCGGCGGCCATCGCGTTCCTGCTCTCCCCGGAGGCATCCTTCGTCACCGGGGCGAGCCTCGTCGTCGACGGCGGCTGGAGCGTGTACAAGAACTCAAGTTGAAGCGGGACAGCGAGGATCTGAACTTCGACCCTGGGGGTCCGATGGGCGGCATTCACTTCGGCGGCGACTACAACCCCGAGCAGTGGCCCGAGGAGGTGTGGGCCGAGGACCTGAAGCTGATGAAGGCGGCCCATGTCACCATGGTCACCGCCGGGATCTTCTCCTGGGCCAAGGTCGAACCCCGGTCCGGGCAATGGGACTTCGGCTGGTTCGACAGGGTGATGGACGGCCTCGCGAGCGCGGAGATCGCGGTGTGCCTGGCGACGATGACCGCCTCTCCCCCGCCCTGGCTCTCCCGCGCGCACCCGGAGATCCTGCCCGAGGGCCCCGACGGGCAGCGCCGCTGGCCCGGCGGCCGGCAGCACTACTGCCCCTCCAGCCCCGTCTACCGCGCGCACGCCGTACGCCTCGTCGAGCAGCTCGCCGCCCGCTACGCCGGCCACCCGGCGCTGGCCATGTGGCATGTGGGCAACGAGTACGGGTGCCACACCCGGCAGTGCTTCTGCGAGGTGTCGGCCGAGCACTTCCGGGGCTGGCTGAGGGAGCGGTACGAGAGCGTCGAGGCGCTGAACGATGCCTGGTCGACGGCGTTCTGGTCGCAGGCGTACGGGGATTTCGACGAGGTGCTGCCGCCGCGCACCGCGCCCACCTTCCCCAACCCCGCCCAGCAGCTGGACTATCTGCGGTTCGGCGATGCGGCGCTGCGGGAGTGCTATCTGGCCGAGAAGGAGGTGCTGGCGCGCCTCACGCCCGGCGTGCCGGTGACCACGAATCTGATGCCGCAGCACAAGCCCGTCGACGCGTTCGCCTGGTCCGCGCACATGGATGCGATGGCGCTGGACTTCTATCAGGATCCGTATGCGGCCGATGACCACATCCGGGCGGGGTACGTCTTCGACCTGATGCGCTCCGCCCGGTCCGGGCAGCCGTGGCTGCTGCTGGAGCAGGCGCCCGGCGCGGTCAACTGGCGGCCCCGCAACGGCCCCAAGCCGCCGGGCGCGATGCGGCTGTGGAGCTGGCAGGCGGTCGCGCAGGGTGCGGATGCGGTGCTGTTCTTCCAGTGGCGGCAGTCGCTGGGCGGGGCGGAGAAGTTCCACTCGGCGATGCTGCCGCACGGCGGGACGGACACCCGCGTCTTCCGCGAAGTGCAGGGGCTGGGGCGGGAGTTCGCATCGCTTCCGGAGATCGCGGGCATGCGGTCGACGGCCGAGGTGGCGCTGCTGGCGGACTGGCACAGCTGGTGGGCGCTGGAGGTCGACTCCAAGCCGTCCACCGCGCTCGACCACTCCCGGATCGCGCTGGAGCACTACCGGCCGTTCTTCGAGGCGGGGGTGGCGTGCGATGTGGTGCCGCCGCAGCGCGAGCTGTCCGGCTACCGGCTGGTGGTCGTCCCCAATCTGTATCTGCTGACGGAGCGGGACGCCGAGCGGCTGGCCGCCTATGTACGGGGCGGCGGGCATCTGGTGGTGTCGTTCTTCTCCGGGATCGTCGACGAGCACGACCGGGTGCATCCCGGGGGCTATCCGGCGCCGCTGCGGGAGCTGCTGGGGCTGCGGGTGGAGGAGTTCTGGCCGCTGGACGCGGGCCGTACGGTGCCGGTCGGCGGCGGGCGCCATACGGGGTCGGCGGACCTGTGGTCGGAGACCATCGACCTCGAAGGGGCGGAGGCGCTCGCGTACTTCACGGACGGGGAGCTGGCCGGGCGGCCCGCGGTGACCCGGCATGTGTACGGGCGGGGCACGGCCTGGTACCTCGGTACGCGCCTCGCGCCGGGGCTGCTGCGGGCCCTGCTGGACGACGTCCGGGAGGCGGCCGGGGTCGCGCCCGTACTGCCGGGGCTGCCGGCCGGTGTGCAGGCGACGGTCCGCGTGGATCCGGAGGGGCGGTACGGGCGGTTCACGTTCCTGCTCAATCACCGGGCCGAGGCCGTCGAGGTCGCGCTGCCCGCGCCGATGACGGATGTGCTGGCGGCGGTGGGCACGGCATCGGGGGCCGCCCCGCCGCCCGCGGACCGGATCACGCTGCCGGGGCGGGGCGTGGCCGTACTGACCGAACCCGGGGCGCCCTAACCGGCGCCCACCGGGGCGGCGGCCGCTGCCGGCGCCGCCCCGACCTCCGCCGGGCCCACTCCGGCCCGGCGGGCCAGCGCCACCGCCGCGAGGGTGGAGTGCACCCCGAGCTTGCCCAGGACGTTCTGCATATGCGTACGGACGGTGTGCGGGGAGAGGAACAGCCGCTCGGCGACCGCCTTGCGGCCCAGGCCCGCGACCATGCAGCGCAGCACCTCGCGCTCGCGCGGCGTCAGCGACTCCACCAGCCGCTCGCTCTCGCTGCGGTGCTTGCGGGCCGCCGTCAGCTCGCGCAGGACGCCGGTCAGCAGGGCGGGCGGCAGATGCGTTTCATCGCGCAGTACGCCGCGGATGACGGCGAGCAGCCGGGAGAGCGAGCAGTCCTTGGCGACCCAGCCCGAGGCGCCGGCCTGGAGGGCGGCGGCCGCGCGGCGCGGGTCGTCGCGCTCGGCGAGGACGACCGTCCGCAGATACGGGTGGCTGTTGCGCAGGCCGGAGACGAGCGCGATACCGGCCGAGGCCGCGGCGCGCGGCGCGCCCTGCTGAGCGGCGGACGGCTGCGGCGGCACCGCTGCCAGCGGCGCGACGGCGGCCAGTTCGGCGTCGGCGAGCAGCACGTCGAAGCGGCGGCCCTCGGCGGCCGCCCGTTCCAGATTGCGCAGGGCCGCCGGCGCGCTGCCCGCCGCCGCCACGTCCACGTCCTGTTCCGCCGCGAGCGCGGCCGCCAGGGATTCGGCGAAGATGCGGTGGTCGTCGACCACCAGAACCCGGATGCGTTGCACGGAGACCCCCTGTCTCGGTGAACGGACCATAGCGGGCACGACGCCCGGATTGAAGATCGCCTCGGCCGCACGGCCGCCGCCGTCCCGCCATGACTACCCCACCCCGGGCGCCGTACCCGACGGTCTCGCCCCCTGATCCGCACCGGCCCCCACCGGTGCTGATCTCAGAGTACGGACAGGACGCGGCCAGGGAAGCCGAATGGCCGAACTGGTCCGTACCGCCGGGCGTTTTTGCGACGGTCCGGTGGAAGATGTGCGGCGGCCTCGTGGCCGTTTTGCCATGGCCGCCGGTGGGCCGCCCCCGTTACACCAGGCGACGGGCGCCCGCGCTGGGCACCGCGGTGAAGACGCGCGGGGGTACGAATCCGGCCGCCTCAAATGCGTCGGTGACGGCGGTGGTGACCGCCTTCTCGTCGCCTTCCTCGACGAGGACGACGGCCGAGCCGCCGAAGCCGCCGCCGGTCATCCGGGCCCCGACCGCGCCCGCCGCGACCGCCGTGTCGACCGCGAGGTCCAGCTCGGCGCAGGAGATCCTGAAGTCGTCGCGGAGCGAGGCGTGTCCGGCGGTCAGCAGCGGGCCGATCGCGCGGGTCTCGCCGGCGTCGAGGCGGGCGATGACCTCTTCGACGCGGTGGTTCTCGGTGACGATGTGGCGTACGAGGCCCCGGACGACGGGGTCGTCGGCGAGCCTGTCCAACGCCTCGGGCAGATGCGCGTACGGCACATCGCGCAGGGCGCGCACACCGAGCGCCCGCGCGCCACGCTCGCAGCCGGCGCGCCGCGCCGCGTATGCGCCGTCTCCCAGTTCGTGTTTGACGCAGGTGTCCACGACGAGGAGCCGGAGCCCTTCCCCCGCCAAATCGAACGGTACTTGACGCCGGGTGAGGTCCCGGGTGTCCAGGAACAGGGCGTGGCCGTCGGTGCAGCAGGCGGCGGCGGTCTGGTCCATGATCCCGCAGGGCACGCCGACGAAGGCGTTCTCGGCGCGCTGGGCGAGCCGGGCCAGACGCTGGAGGTCGAGGCCCAGGCCGTAGAGGTCGTTGAGGGCGAGGGCGGTGACGACCTCCAGGGCGGCGGAGGAGGACAGGCCCGCGCCGGTGGGCACAGTGCTCTCGTAGTGCAGATCGGCGCCGCCCACCGGCAGCCCGGCCTCCCGCATCGCCCAGAGGATGCCCGCCGGGTACGCGGCCCAGCCGGCGGTCGCCACGGGGCCCGGCCGCAGGTCGTCGATGACCAGCTCGACGACGCCTCCGTCGGCGCCGCCGGAGTGCAGGCGCAGTACGCCGTCCGGGCGGGCCGAGGCGGCGGCGACGGTGGTGTGCGGGAGGGCCAGCGGCATCACGAAGCCGTCGTTGTAGTCGGTGTGTTCACCGATCAGGTTGACCCGGCCGGGGGCGGCCCAGACGCCGGCCGGGGCGGCGCCGTACACGGCGTGGAATGCCTCGGCCGTCCGGGTCGCGGCTTCGTGATCACTCATCAGGACTCCTTCGTCCTCTCCGGCTGCCGGGCGTCGAGCTGCTGGGCGAACTGCCAGGCGTCGGCGACGATGCCGGCGAGGTCGGCACGGCGGGGGCGCCAGCCGAGCCGGTCGACGGCGGTCCGGGCGGACGCCACCAGGACGGCGGGGTCGCCGCCGCGGCGGGGGGCGATGACCTCGGGGATCGGGTGCCCGGTGACCTTGCGGACGGTCTCGACGACCTCGCGGACGGAGAAGCCGTTGCCGTTGCCGAGGTTGCAGATCAGGTGCTCGCCGGCGGTGGCCGCATCGAGGGCGAGGAGGTGGGCGTCGGCGAGGTCGGCGACGTGGATGTAGTCGCGGATGCAGGTGCCGTCGGGGGTGGGGTAGTCGTCGCCGAAGACGGAGATCGCCTCGCGCTTGCCCTGGGCGACCTGGAGGACCAGCGGGATCAGGTGCGATTCGGGCTGGTGGCGCTCGCCGCAGCTGCCGTAGGCGCCGGCGACGTTGAAGTAGCGCAGCGAGACGGCGGCCAGGCCGTGGGCGGCGGCCTCGCCGCTGATCATGTGGTCGACGGCGAGCTTGCTGGCGCCGTAGGGGTTGGTCGGGGCGGTCGGGGCGGACTCCACGATCGGGATCTGCTCGGGCTCGCCGTAGGTCGCCGCGGTGGACGAGAAGACGAGCTTGCGGACGCCCGCCGTGCGCATGGCGGCCAGCAGCTCCATGGTGCCGCCGACGTTGTTGTCCCAGTACTTCTCGGGCTTGACGACGGACTCGCCGACCTGCGAGAACGCGGCGAAGTGCAGCACGGCGTCGTACGAGGCGTCGAGCCATTTGGCGGCGTCGCGGATGTCGCCCTCGATGAATTCGGCGCCCGCGGGGACGCCGGCCCGGAAGCCGGTGGAGAGGTTGTCGAGGACCGTCACGGCATGGCCGGCCTCCAGCAGGTGCTGGGCCACCACGCTTCCGACGTATCCGGCTCCACCCGTCACCAGGTACTTGGACGACACAGGCTTGCTCATGGCTTGCTCGCTACCTCTCGCAGTCGCTCGGCCGCGGCCTCCGGCGGCACATCGTTGATGAACACGTTCATGCCGGATTCGGAACCCGCGAGGAACTTCAGCTTGCCGGAAGTCCGGCGAATGGTGAAAAGCTCGAGGTGAAGTGCGAATTCCGCGCGGTCCGGGGCGTGCAGCGGCGCCTGGTGCCAGGCGGCGATGTACGGCGTCGGGGGCGCGTCCGGCCCGAAGATCCGGTCGAACCGCCGCAAGACTTCCAGGTAGAGCTGTGGGAACTCTGTGCGGGCCGCCTCGTCGAGGGCGAGCAGGTCGGGGACGCGGCGCTTGGGGTAGAGGTGCACCTCGTAGGGCCAGTGGGCGGCGTACGGGACGAAGGCCAGCCAGTGCTCGCCCTCGAGGACGATGCGGCTTCCGTCGGCGCGCTCGTCGGCCACGACGGCGTCGAAGAGGTTGCCGCCGCCGGTGGCCTCGCGGTGGGCGGCGAGGGAGCGCAGCATCCGCTCGGTGCGGGGGGTGACGAAGGGGTAGGCGTAGATCTGGCCGTGCGGGTGGGCGAGGGTGACGCCGATCTCGGCGCCGCGGTTCTCGAAGCAGAACACCTGCTGCACGCCGGGGAGTTGGGACAGCTCGGCGGTGCGGTCGGTCCAGGCTTCGAGGACCAGGGCGGCCTGTTCTTCGGTGAGGTCGGCGAAGGAGGCGTCGTGGTCGGGGGTGAAGCAGACGACCTCGCAGCGGCCGCTGTCCCCGGCGAGGGAGGGGAAGCGGTTCTCGAAGACGGCGACGTCGTAGTCGGCTTCGGGGATCTCGGAGTGCCGGCCCTCGCGGGAGGGGCACAGCGGGCACTCGTCGGCCGGGGGGTGGTAGGTGCGGCCCTGGCGGTGCGAGGCGATGGCGACGCGGTCGCCGAGGAGGCGGTCGTGGCGGATTTCGGAGGCGGTGGAGACCGGGTCGAGGGGGCGGCGGTCGTCCGCGTCGCGTACGGCGTCGTCGCGTGCGTCGTAGTAGATCAACTCCCGGCCGTCCGCGAGCCGGGTCGTCGTCTTCTTCACCGGGAGCTCCTCACCGCATCACCGCGTCGACCAAACACAAACAAACACAATGAAGCACAACTAAACAGCGACGTCAACGCCGGGATTGCCGGGACCGGCCACATGCCCATACCGGGCGAAAGCGTCCAGCTCGATCACGATCCAACAAATAAAATCAACAAAAGTGTTCAGTTTCTGAAAGCTCGCGCGTAGCTTTCTGTGCGTTCAGATCGCTCCCGAAGAAGCGAGTGCCCCCATGACCACCCTGGCCGAAGGCCTCCGGCTCCCCACCAACGGGCTCGACTACACGCTCCTGGCCCTCTACTTCATCGTCGTCCTCGGCATCGGATTCGCGGCCCGGCGCAGCGTGAAGACGAGCCTGGACTTCTTTCTCTCCGGCCGGTCGCTGCCCGCCTGGGTGACCGGTCTCGCGTTCGTCGCCGCCAACCTCGGCGCCACCGAGATCCTCGGAATGGCCGCCACCGGCGCCCAGTACGGCGTCGCGGTGGTGCACTGGTACTGGATCGGCGCCATCCCGGCCATGGTCTTCCTGGGCCTGGTCATGATGCCGTTCTACTACCGCTCCAAGGTCCGCTCGGTCCCCGAATTCCTGCTCCAGCGGTTCGACAGGTCCGCGCATCTCCTCAGCTCGGTGCTGTTCGCCTTCGCCGCGATACTCATCGCGGGCGTGAACCTCTACGCCCTGTCGATCGTCGTCGAGGCGCTGCTGGGCTGGCCGCAGTGGGTGGCGATCGTCGTCGCGGGCCTGTTCGTCCTCGCGTACATCACCATCGGCGGACTGTCCTCGGCGATCTACAACGAAGTGCTCCAGTTCTTCGTCATCCTCGCCGCGCTGATACCCCTCTGCGTCATAGGCCTCAAGCGCGTCGGCGGCTGGGGCGGCCTGAGCGACTCCCTGGAGTCCTCGCACGGCCACAACTTCCTCACCGCCTGGGGCGGTACGGGCATCGGTGACCCCAACCCGCTCGGCGCGAACTGGCTGACGATCATCCTCGGCCTGGGCTTCGTACTCTCCTTCGGCTACTGGACGACGAACTTCGCCGAGGTCCAGCGCGCCCTGTCCGCGAAGAACCTCTCCGCCGCCCAGCGCACCCCGCTGATCGGCGCCTTCCCGAAGATGTTCATCGTCTTCCTGGTGATGATCCCGGGCCTGGTCGCCGCCGTCCTCGTCCCGAAGATCGGCACGGCCGGCTCGGATCTGACGTACAACGACGCGATCCCGTACCTGATGCAGGAACTGCTGCCCAACGGCGTCCTCGGCATCGCGGTGACCGGTCTGCTCGCCGCCTTCATGGCGGGCATGGCCGCCAACGTCTCGTCCTTCAACACCGTCTTCACGTACGACATCTGGGCCAAGTACGTGAAGACCGGCAAGCCCGACGGCTACTACCTGAAGTTCGGCCGCCTCATCACCGCGATCGGCGTGCTCGCCTCGATCGGCACGGCCTTCATCGCCTCCTCCTTCTCGAACATCATGAGCTACCTCCAGACCCTGTTCTCCTTCTTCAACGTCCCGATGTTCGTGGTCTTCATCATCGGCATGTTCTGGAAGCGCGCCTCCATGAAGTCCGGCGTATGGGGCCTGGTCGCCGGCACCACGGCCGCGATGGTCAACTACTTCTGGATCTACAAGCAGGGCATCATCTCCATCCCCACCGACCAGGGCGCCAACTTCGTCTCCGCGATCGTCGGCTTCGTCGCCGGTGCCGTGGTCATGGTCGTGGTCACGCTCTTCACCACCCCCAAGCCGGAGGCCGAGCTGGCGGGCCTGGTGTACGGCACGACGGCGCCCGGCCTGCCGGAGCCGCCCGCGAAGGGCGACGACGCCTGGTACCGCAAGCCGGCGCTCCTCGGCTGGGGCGCGATCGTCCTCGCTGCCGCCTGCTACCTGCCCTACTCCCTCTGATCGGAGGCCCGAACTCCCATGTCCGACCTGCAGAAAGAAGTCTCCGAGCTGGAGCGCACGTCCGCGACCGCGGCCCGGCTCTTCGACATCCGGCGCATCATCGGCGGCCTGTTCGTCGTCTACGGCGTGATCGTCACCATCGCCGGCATCACCGCCTCCGATGCCGACCTGAAGAAGGCCGAGGGCATCAACATCAACCTGTGGACGGGGCTCGGCATGCTCGTCCTGGGACTGTTCTTCCTGGGCTGGATGAAGCTGCGGCCGGCGGTGCCGCCTACGGAGGAGGAGATCGAGGCGGCCGACGGGCCCTCGGCGCACTGAACCGAGGGTCACGGTGCACGACCCGAGTCGGCGGTACGCCGCGCGCCCTCGCCGCTGTCCCGGAGCCGGAAGTGCCTCCGGGGCAGCGCGGCTGTCTCCAGAGCGACCAGGCGTCCTGTGGATCGTCCCACCACACCCGCTGGCCGTCCTCGTCCACGGTCAGGCCGAAGCGCGTGAAGCCCGGACGCCCGTGTGCCGCCCACCATCGGCAGGCGGTCTCCGCCTCGTCCCAGAGACGGCGGGGGCCCGACTGCCATACGCGCGCCGTGTCGTCGTCGCGGAACATCACGCACGCCCACGAGCGGTCGGTCAGGCCGTAGAACCAGACGGGCCGCGCCCCGTCGCGCTTGTCGCCGACGGCGTGCCGGCAGTCGCGGACCCGGAGCCCCACGGCGAACCGTCCCGCACCGAACCTGGTTGCCGCCAGGTAGTCGCTTACCGTGCACGCGAAGGGTTGGGATCACCTACCGCGCAGGAGGACGCCGTGAGCACCGGCGAGTGGGTCAGTACCTCGATGCCGTATCTGACGCCCCGTGAGAAGGGGCAGCCCGACGCCTGGGGCGCGGAGGCTGCCGCCCGTGGTCGCCGGGGCAGGCAACGCATCGTCCATGCCGGGGAGATCGCGGCACCGGCCGAGATCGCGGAATGCCTGGGGATCACCGAGGGCGAGGACGTCGTCGTACGACGCCGTGTGATGTATCTCGACGACGTGCCCTGCGAGTTGACCGATACCTCTTACCCCGTCCACATCGCACGAGGAACCCGTCTGGCCGGGACGGCAAAGATTCCCGGCGGTGCGGTCTCGCTCCTCGCCGAGCTCGGGCACACAGGCGTCCGGGTGCGGGAGGACGTGATCGCCCGGATGCCCGGCGACGAGGAGCGTGATGCCCTGCGGACCGGCGCGGGCGAGCCGGTGCTCCAGCTGACACGGGTCACGCTGGACGGTCACGACCGACCGATCCAAGTCGACAGGACGGCCGTGCCCGGACACCTTCAGCGGCTGCGCTACGAGATCAGGATCGGATGACCGTGCCCACTGGACATCACCCGCGGCACCGCGATGACGGAACGCCGCAGAATCAAGGGCGGCACACCGACCCTCCTGGCCGAACTGGGATACCCACCCAGACTCAGCGTCGACCGGCTCTCGGCCCGCGTACCCACTCAAGAGCAGTACGAGGCCCTGCACCTCTCCAGCAACCTGCCCGTCCTTCGGACCCTGCGCGTCGTCTACAGCAACCATGAACGGCCCATTGAGGCCACCGTCATGGTCAAGGCCGGCCACCTCTATGAGCTCCAATACGAGTTCACACCGGAGTGAAGCCACGGCCGTGGCAGGACTGGCAGCGTGGTGTGCTCGCCCACATGGCGGGGGCGACTGCGCCTGCACGTAGTGCCGTACGGCGTGGGGGCGCAGTCGCTCATGGCCACGCTGGTGTGCCCGTAAGCGACAGCAAGCGCCCGACCGGCCCGGCGCTGGTCTTCTCTGCCGGAAGCTGGTCATCGTTCGTCTCCGCCGTCAAGCGTGGGGACTTCCCCGCTTGAGCCGACCGGAGCGCGAGCACGTGCAAGTTCGTGCAAGTCCGGTGCGCCGCAGGGGAAGTAGGGAGCAGGCTCGTACACACAGATCCTCTCCCACGAGCGAGGTGGTCACATGGCACTGCACATGCTCGGTAAAGACCCTGAGTCACCTGAGGGTAAATCGCCGACTGTGTACTACGACGACCAGACCGACAACTATCTGGTCCAAGGGTGGAAAGTCGCGGATGCCGAGCGGCTGTCACAGCTCGACCTCCCGTCCCACGAGACGGTTGTCGAGATCCCCAAGCGCATGATGCAGTTCTTCCCGGAGGTGAACGGTGGCCGAGGAACCGACGTTTGAGGAGCTGTTCCGGCAGGCCAAGCGCTCTGCCGTGCATCTGGAGATGCGGGACGGCTATATGCGGTCCGATCCGCATTTCGTCTCGTGGCTGCGGGATCCTCAAAGCATTGCGGCCGAGCGCGATCCGCACTCGCGGCCGTGGCTTGCGCTGATGAAGGAGATCACCGGTCGGGGTGTTGAGGTTCGACGCGCCCGGATCTTCTCGGAGCCGATGAGTGACTACCTCCGCTACGAGCATCACCTCACGCCCAGCAATGTGGCGGCCGGCGAACAGGTTCGCTGGTTGCCTCGTCGCAAGGCATCCGATCTTGCGCTCCCAGGAAATGACTTCTGGCTGTTCGATGACAGCCTCGTCGTATTCCTGCACTTCACCGGCGAGGGCGAATTGTCTCCCGAGGGTGATGAGGAGCGCACGGCCGATCCCTCTGTGGTGCGTCTTTGCTCGACGGCCTTCGAAGCCGTCTGGGAACGCGCAGTCCCGCACAAGGGATACCGGCCGGCCTGATCCACGAGCAAGGCCGAACCTCCCGTGACTCCGTCGTCGTCATCATCCAGTGTTCAGCAGGCCAGGGAAGCACTCGGAAAACGCCTCCGAGAGATCCGCAAGGAGTCTGGTCTGACAGCTCGCGCCGTGGCGGCGGCGGCCGGGTGGCACGAATCAAAGAGTTCTCGGCTCGAAAGCGGCAAAACCCCTCCCTCAGACGCGGATATTCGGGCCTGGACGTGTATCTGCAATGCAGAGGATCAAACCGCTGACCTCATTGCCACGGCCCGCGGCATCGACGGTATGTACATCGAGTGGCGCCGTCTGGAAAGTACGGGCCTGAAGCGCGTCCAAGAGTCGGTGCTGCCGTTGTTCGAGCGCACCCACCGGTTCCGCTTCTACCAGTCGTGGGTCATCCCCGGACTGCTCCAGACCCAGGACTACACGCGAGCCGTCCTCAACACGGTCGTCTCACTCAGGCACACCCCGGACGACACCGAAGACGCCGTCGCCGCACGCATGGACCGCCAGCGTGTGCTGCATATAGGGGGACGCCGATTCGCCTTCCTGATGGAGGAATGGGTCCTTCGGACGATCATCGGTGACCATGCAACGATGGTGCGCCAGCTCGGACATCTGATCGGCATGACCGCCATACCCGCCGTGAGTCTTGGTGTCCTTCCCATGGGAACTGTGCGGGGCAATGCGTGGCCTACCGAATCCTTCGCCATCTACGACGAGGCACAGGTATCGGTTGAGCTGGTGTCCGCGAATCTCACCGTGAAGCAGCCGCGTGAGATCGCCGAGTACGCCAAGACCTTCTCCGCACTGGCAGGAATCGCCGTCTACGGAGCCCCCGCCCGGAAGGTAATTGCGTCGGCAATCGACACCCTCGGGTGAAGCCGTGCAAGTCCGTAGAAGTTCATTGCAGGCCGACTTGAACAATCCATAACTTCGTCACACGGTCCTGGGCGGGCGAGCTCAATCTCTCCCGCGAACCCGCCTCTTCCGTACGTTCGCCAAGCTCCATTCCCGCTCCTTCGCCGTCCCGAATTCCCGGACTGGCAGCCTCAGAAAGGAGAGCATCCATGAGCTTTGCACACCCTGAGCTCGTCGACCGCTACGAGACGCGGGTTCCGGACGCCACAGGTTGGCGCGGGGTCCCGTTCCGTCATCCGGAAGACGTGCCCGCGGCAATGGCCGACGGCGGGAAACACGACGGGGGCCCGATGCCGCCCGAGGCTCCGCGTGACCCGGAGCCGCAGGGCGGAGAGGGCGGCACGTAGCCGGTCATCCTGAACCCCCGATCCGTGAGCGACGCGTAGCCCCGTCCGTGCGCCTCCTTTGGCGTGTGGGCGGGGCCTCGCGCTGTTCGGGGGTGGGTGGGCTGTCGAGCGCACCATGAGCCGGCTGGACGGCTTCCGTCGGCTGCATCGCCGTTACGGGCGCAAGGCCGAGCGCTTCCTTGCGTTCACCGGTATTGCCGTAGCCGTCATCTGCTACCGCCGCCTTGCCGAGTGACGCACTCGCTCACACTCGTTCTGCCTGTTCGGCAGGAGAGGGGGAGGCAAGGCGCGTTGCGGGGGTGGAAGGGCGGGCGAGGTCGGGCAGCACGGTGACCAGGCCTGCCACGGCCATGATCGCGCCGAGCCAGAGCGGGGCGCGCAGGCCCCAGGTGCCGATCGCGGCTGCGCCGATGGAGGAGCCGAGGATGATGCCGAGGGTGATGAAGGAGGAGTGGACGGTGTTGACCAGCGGACCGGCGTTCCCGGTGCGCTGGACGCGGGTTGCCATGGCCGGGTTCATGGTGACGCCGGCCAGGCCGATGCCCATCATGCAGATGAGGGCCGGTGCGGGCAGGTCGGCGAGCAGTGCGAAACCGGTCAGGAACACGGTGTTGAGGACGAGGCCGACGGTGAGGACGGGGACGGTGTGGCGGTCGGCGAAGCGGCCGACGATGGTGTTGCCGACGACGGTGGCGGCACCGTAGGCGATCAGCAGGAGGGGGACGGTGCCGGTGGAGAAGCCGGTGACGTCGGTGAGGATCGGGTTGAAGTAGCTGAAGGCCGAGAAGGTCGCGCCGATGATGAACGTGCTGGTGGACAGCACCATCCACAGCTTGGGCTTCCGGAAGACGCCGATCTCCTGGCGGAAGCCGCCGCCCTCGGCACGCTCGATGCGGGGCACGCCGAACAGCGTGGCGACGGCTGCGATCATGGTGATTGCGGTGATGGTCCAGAACGCCGCACGCCAGCCGAAGTGCTCACCGACCAGGGTGGAGATGGGCAGGCCGAGCAGGGTGCCGAGCATCAGTCCGTTCATCGCGACCGCGATCGCCCGGCCTCGGTTCTCGGGGCGGGTGAGCTGGGCGCACATCGAGATGCCCACGCCGAAGAAGGCCTGGGAGGCGATGCCGGTGATGATCCGCGCGGTCATCATCGTGGCGTAGCCGGTCGCGGTGGCCGCCAGGACGTTGCCCGCCAGGAAGACGACGAACAGCACCATCAGTGCCGTCCGCGGCGGGAGTTTCATGACGGCCACGGTGAGGAACGGCCCGCCGGCCGCCATGGCCACCGCGAACGCGGTGATGAGGTATCCGATCTGCGGAATGGTGGCGTTCAGGCCGTCAGCCATCTGCGGCATCAGTCCGGCGACCACGAACTCGCTGGTCACCATGGCAAAGATGCCGAGTGCCAGGACGTATACGGCGCGAGGCACGTTCGGTCTCCTTAGCGGGTCGACGCCGACCGGCGCGGGGCCGGGTGGCGTGGCGATGAAAGGTTATGGATTGATCAGTTCAAAACGTGGGCATGGGCAGGCTCCGCCCGGGCGGAGTGCGGGTCAGTGCGTCGGCGCGGGCCAGTGCGTCAGTGCGTCAGTGCGTCAGTGCGTCGAGGGTGACTTCGGCGATCGACTCCAGCGCGGTCCGGTCGGCGCCACCCTGGCTCGAGATGCGCATGCCGCCGATCGCAGCGTTGATGAAGCGGGCCAGCGCTCCGGCGTCCCGTCGGGAGGTGATGCTGCCGTCCCGGCGGCCCTCTTCGAGCACGGCACGCAGCACCGCGAGCCTGCGGGCCGTGTCGCGCTCCAGCATTTCCGCCGCCAGGCCGTCGCGAGCGGCCAGTTCGACCGTGGTGTTCACGGTCAGGCAGCCCAGGCTTCGGCCGCCGGCCCTGTGCTCGGTCTCGCCGTCGACGACCATGGCGAACAGGGCGCGGATGCGGTCGGCGGCACTGTGCCTCGCATCCTCCAGGACGGCCAACTGGGCGGTGGTCATGGTGTCGATGTAGTGGGCCAGGGCACGCTCGAACAGGTCGCGCTTGCTCTTGAACGTGTTGTAGATGCTGCTGCGCCCCAGTCCGGTGGCTTCACACAGGTCCTGGGTGGAAGTGGCCTCGTAGCCCTTCTCCCAGAACGTGCGCATCGCCGCGTCCAGGGCCCGCTCCTCGTCGAACATCCTCGGTCGGGCCATGGCGTCAGCTTAACCATTTTGGATCGACCATTTCAATATACGCACGCCTCGCGCACGCGACGCCCGCGTAGCCCCCATCGCCACATGCAACGACTCCTCAACCCGACGGGGGCCGCTGCCGTGTCGGCACCGCACCGTGTCGGGTGGGTGGCCCGAAGGTCGCCGATCCCCCTGGCCTCGACGTGAATCCTTTTGCGCGGCCCGCGTCTCTTATGCCTGTACCGGCAAACGTCGGGCCAGGACCTGGAGGTTGTCATGATGGTGGGCATCGGTATCGCGGTCGGCTTGGTGCTGCTCTGCACGTGCATGTTCGTCATGAAGCGCAGGCGAGGCGAGCGTGGCTGACTCGGCCTGGCCCAGCGAGCAGCTGATCGTCGCCGCGCAGCGCGGTGACGTCGATTCGATCGCCGCGTTGGTGTCGGGCTCGCACCCCACCGTGCGGCGCTTCGCCCACTCTCTCTGCGCGACCCCGGAGGACGCCGAGGACGCGGCGCAGGAGGCCCTGATCATCCTGTACCGCAAGATCGGGATGCTGCGGGCCTCCGGCGCACTGGCGTCGTGGATGTTCCGCATCGTCCGCAACGAGTGCCTGCGGCGCGCGCGGACGATGATGCGGGACCGCCTCCCGTTGCCGGACACCGCCGTGGACTCGGCCGAGGACGAGGCGCTGCGGCGGCTGGACGCGAGTCTGGTGGCGGCGGCGGTCGCTGCTTTGCCGCCCGACCAGCGCCGGGTGCTGATCATGCGCGACATCCAGGGCCACAGCGGACGGCAGGTCGCCGACGCGCTGGGCCTCAGTACGGCGGCGATGAAATCCCGTCTGCACCGAGCCCGCGCGGCGGTTCAGCACACGCTCCGTGCCTCGCCCGACTCGGCTCTTGGAGGAAACGATGACCGGAACGAAGGCTGACGGTGCCGACTTCGCAAGCGCCTCACTGCCCCGGCATCTGGTGCGCGGTGCGGTGGGATTCGGGGCGTTGGTGGGCTCGGTCGCGCTCCTGCCGGTCGTCGGACCGGTCAGCCTGGTGCTTCTGCCGGCCGGCCTGTTCGCGTTGCGCGGGTGCCCGATGTGCTGGGCGGTCGGGCTGATGCAGACCCTTTCCCGAGGCCGCTTGCAGCGCTCCTGCGAGGACGGTCGGTGCCAACTGACCATGGCAGGCGCCGGAGATGGCGCGGGTGCGGGTGGACAGCGTCAGCGAGGGTTTCCGTCTTGAGGACGAGCGCGGCGCCCACCGGGGCCGCCCGCCCCCCTCCGGGGCTTCGCCTCCCGGCGCCCGGCCCCGGCCGGGCTACTCGCCTCCCCGTTCCGCGTCCTCCGGCCCCGCCGGCGTCGTGTCCTCGTCCGCTTCCGTGGCCGGGGCGCGCAGGCCCCCGCCCCGGGCCGCCCGCTCCAGCAGCCCGGTACGGGCGGCCAGCGCGGCGGCCTCCAGGCGGGAGCCCACCTCCAGCTTCATCAGCACCCGTTGGACGTGCGTGCGGGCGGTGCTCGGCGCGATGGCCATCCCGGCCGCGATCAGCCGGGTGTCCTCGCCGTCCGCGACCCGCATCAGTACCTCGACCTCGCGCGGGGTGAGCAGCTGGAGCAGCCGCGCGCCCTCGTCGTCCGGCTGGGCCGCCGGGTGCAGCAGTTCCTCGAAGGCCTGCTGGAGCAGCTGCGGCGCGATCGCCGCCTCGCCCGCCCGCGCCTTGAGCATGGCGCGCTCGACGCCCTCGATCCGCTCGTCGTTACGGACGTAGCCGGACGCCCCGGCGGCAAAGGCCGCCGCGATACCGCGCGGGCTGGGCACCGGGCCCAGCACCACCACCGCGATCCCCGGCCGCTCCTTCTTGATCCGTACGACCGGGTCGAAGGCGCCCGGCGCGGCGGGCGCGGCGGTGCCCAGCAGGCACACCTCGGGCGCCCGGCTCACCACCAGATCCGCGGCCCCGGCGCTCGGCGCGGCCGCCGCCAGGACGCGGTGCCCGCGCAGCTTCAGGGCCGAGGCGAGCGCCTCGGCGAGCAGACGGTGATCGTCGACCACCATGAGCCGCACGACCATCGCGAACCCCCTCACCTCCCGGCGGGCCCCCGCCCCCGGCCCCCACCGGGCCCCTTTGTGCCCGGGAATTGTCCCCGGGAAGCTACACGCTCGGCCGATCTCGCGCGCCCCCTACCGGGGAGAAGACCGCAGGAATGCGGTCTTCTTGGCCAATCGGGGCCGATTGCCTCCCCCGGGCCCCGTCCGGGAGGACCGCCGGTACGGCCCGCGCGGCCCTCCGTTACGCGTCCTCCGCCAGCTCCAGCCAGCGCATCTCCAACTCCTCGCGCTCGCCGATCAGTTCACGGAGCTGGGCGTCGAGGCCGGCGACCTTCTCGAAGTCGGTGGCGTGCTCGGCGATCTGCGCGTGCAGCTTGCTCTCCTTGTCGCCGATCTTGTCCAGCTGGCGCTCGATCTTCTGGAGTTCCTTCTGTGCCGCGCGGTTGACGGCGGCCGCCTTCTTGGGCGCGGCGGCCGCCGCAGCGGGGGCGGGCACCGCGGCCTCGATGACCTTCAGGCGGCGCTCCAGGTACTCGTCGATGCCGCGCGGCAGCATCCGCAGCGCGGCGTCACCCAGGAGCGCGAAGACCCGGTCCGTCGTCCGCTCTATGAAGTACCGGTCGTGGCTGATGACGATCAGCGAGCCGGGCCAGCCGTCGAGCAGGTCCTCCAGCTGGGTCAGGGTCTGGATGTCGAGGTCGTTGGTCGGCTCGTCGAGGAAGAGGACGTTGGGCTCGTCCATGAGGAGGCGGAGGATCTGCAGGCGGCGCCGCTCACCGCCCGAGAGATCGCCGACCGGTGTCCACTGCTTCTCCTTGGTGAAGCCGAACTTCTCGCACAGCTGCCCCGCGGTCATCTCCCGGCCCTTGCCGAGGTCGACCCGCTCGCGCACCTGCTGCACGGCTTCCAGCACCCGCCAGGCCGGGTTCAGCTCGGCGACCTCCTGCGAGAGGTACGCCAGCTTGACGGTCTTGCCGACGGCGATCTTGCCGACCGCGGGCTGCGCCTCGCCCTGAGTACGGGCGGCCTGCTCCAGCACCCGCAGCAGCGAGGTCTTGCCGGCGCCGTTCACGCCCACCAGGCCGATCCGGTCGCCGGGCCCCAGCTGCCAGGTCAGATGCTTCAGCAGCTCCTTCGGGCCGGCCTGGACGGTGACGTTCTCCAGCTCGAAGACGGTCTTGCCGAGACGGGAGTTGGCGAACTTCATCAGCTCGGCGGTGTCGCGCGGCGGCGGTACGTCCGCGATCAGTTCGTTGGCGGCCTCGATACGGAAGCGGGGCTTGCTCGTACGGGCCGGGGCGCCGCGCCGCAGCCACGCCAGCTCCTTGCGCATCAGGTTCTGCCGCTTGGCCTCTTCGGTGGCCGCGATCCGCTCCCGCTCGGCCCGCGCGAAGACGTAGTCGCTGTAGCCGCCCTCGTACTCGTGGATCGCGCCGCGCTGGACGTCCCACATCCGCGTACAGACCTGGTCCAGGAACCACCGGTCGTGGGTGACGACCACCAGCGCGCTGCGGCGGGCCCGCAGATGCCCGGCGAGCCACGAAATGCCTTCCACGTCGAGGTGGTTGGTGGGCTCGTCGAGAACGATCAGGTCCTGTTCGGCGATGAGCAGCTTGGCCAGGGCGATCCGGCGGCGCTCGCCGCCGGACAGCGGTCCGATGACGGTGTCCAGGCCCTTGTCGAAGCCCGGCAGATGCAGATCGCCGAAGAGTCCGGTCAGGACGTCACGGATCTTGGCGTTGCCGGCCCACTCGTGGTCGGCCAGATCGCCGATGACCTCGTGCCGGATGGTGGCGGCCGGGTCGAGGGAGTCGTGCTGGGTGAGCACCCCCAGCCGCAGGCCGCCGCTGTGGGTGACCCGGCCGTTGTCCGCGTCCTCCAGCTTGGCGAGGATCCGGATCAGGGTGGTCTTGCCGTCCCCGTTGCGCCCGACGACGCCGATCCGGTCCCCCTCGTTGACGCCGAGGGAGACACCGTCGAGCAGGGCACGGGTTCCGTAGACCTTGCCGACGGCTTCCAGATTGACGAGGTTGACGGCCATCTCACTCCTGTGCTTCACATCGATCGACCTCCCCAGCCTAGTCGGCGCGCGAAAGCCGCCCTTCACCCGTTGGATAGCGTGCCCGTCATGCGACCGGAGTGGGCAGGGGAAACGGAACGCGGGCTGGTCTACGGCCCGAGCGGCAAGCGGCTGGACGTGCACCGTCCGGCGGGGGTGACCGGGCCGGTGCCGACGGTGCTGCTGTGGCACGGCATCGGCCCCGACGAGCGGGACGTCCTGGAACCGCTGGCGCGGGCCGCCGCGGCGCGCGGCCTGCTGGTCCTGGTACCGGACTGGCGCTCGGACGCCGCGGACGGCGGCCGGGCGCAGCTTCAGGAGTCGATGGCGTTCGCGGGCAAGGAAGCGGGCGGGCTGGGCGGCGACGGGGAGTCGTTCGTCCTGGCCGGCTGGTCGGCCGGAGCCGGGGCCGCGCTGGGCGTCGCGCTGCGGCCCGAGGCGACGGACGGCCCGCGGCCGACGGCGGTGGTCGGTGTGGCGGGCCGCTACGACGTGCCGGCCCGCACCACCGGCACGGTCCCGCTGGACGACCTCGCCGCGGGCCTGGCCCCGGCCGTGCCGGTGCACCTCGTGCACGGCGCCCGCGACACCGTCGTGGACGCCCGGCACTCCCGGGACCTGGCCGCCGCGCTGCGCGCCGCGGGCCTGCCGGTGACCCTCCAGGAACCCGCCACCGATCACGCGGGCGTCATCATGACCGGGTTCGACCCCGCGGCGAACCGCTGCCGCCCGACGACGGCGGAGCACGCCGTACGGGCCGGGCGGCTGGTGGCCGAGGTGCTGGCGGCCGGCTGAGCCGCCCGGTCAGGTCAGGGTCGCGCCCGGGGCGGGCGAGTCCGCGAGCCGTACCTCGCGGCAGGTGCCCGACTCCCGCAGCGCCGCCGCCACATGCTGCGCCGCCTGCGCGTCCTTGACCAGGAAGGCGGTGGTCGGCCCGGAGCCGGAGACCAGGGCGGCCAGGGCGCCGGCGGCGGTGCCGGCGTCCAGAGTGGCGGCCAGGGCGGGCCGCAGGGAGAGCGCGGCGGGCTGGAGATCGTTGGTGAGGGCCGCGGCGAGGGCGGTGGCGTCGCCGGCCTCCAGGGCGGCCAGCAGCTCGGGCGCGGGCTCCGGCTCGGGCACGTCCGTACCGGCCGTCAGCCGGTCGAACTCCCGGTAGACGGCCGGGGTGGACAGCCCGCCGTCGGCGACCGCGAAGACCCAGTGGAAGGCGTCGCCGACGGGCAGCGACGTCAGCAGTTCGCCCCGGCCGCGGCCCAGCGCCGCGCCACCGACCAGGCTGAAGGGCACGTCGCTGCCCAACTCCGCGCAGATGTCGAGGAGTTCGGCGCGGTCGGCGCCCGTGGACCAGAGGGTGTCGCAGGCGAGCAGGGCGCCCGCGGCGTCCGCGCTGCCGCCCGCCATACCGCCCGCGACGGGGATGCCCTTGGTGATGTGGAGGTGGACGTTCGGCTCGATGCCGTGCCGGGCCGCGAGCAGTTCGGCGGCGCGGGCCGCCAGGTTCGTGCGGTCCAGCGGGATCTGGTCGACGTCATGACCCTCGGCGGTGATCCGCAGGGCGTCCGAGGCGGTGGCGGTGACCTCGTCGTAGAGGCCGACGGCCAGGAAGACGTTCGCCAGGTCATGGAAGCCGTCGGGCCGGGCCGCGCCCACCGCCAGCTGGACATTGACCTTGGCCGGTACGCGTACGGTGACCGCAGCGCCGCTCGTCCCGCAAGCCCTCATCCGTTGTCTCCCTCTTTCGCGCCCTTGTGCTCGGCGATCCGCGCGAACTCTTCCACGGTCAGCGCCTCGCCGCGGGCCTGCGGCGAGATGCCCGCGGCGACCAGTGCGGCCTCCGCGGCGGCGGCCGAGCCGGCCCAGCCCGACAGCGCGGCCCGCAGGGTCTTGCGGCGCTGGGCGAAGGCGGCGTCGACCACCGCGAAGACCTCTTCCCGGCTCGCCGTCGTCTCCAGCGGCTTCTCCCGCCGGACGAGCGAGACCAGCCCCGAGTCGACGTTCGGCGCGGGCCAGAAGACATTGCGGCCGATGGCGCCGGCCCGCTTGACCTCGGCGTACCAGTTGGCCTTGACCGACGGCACGCCGTAGACCTTGTTGCCGGGGCGGGCCGCGAGCCGGTCGGCGACCTCGGCCTGCACCATGACCAGGGTGCGGTCGATGGTGGGGAAGGTCGCGAGCATGTGCAGCAGTACGGGGACCGCGACGTTGTAGGGGAGGTTGGCGACCAGCGCGGTGGGCGCGGCACCGGGCAGCTCGGTGATGTGCATCGCGTCGCTGTGCACCAGCGCGAAGCGGTCGGCGCGCTCGGGCAGCCGGGCGGCGACGGTGTCCGGCAGCGCGGCCGCCAGCACCTCGTCGATCTCCACCGCGGTGACCCGGTCGGCGGCCTCCAGCAGCGCCAGCGTCAGCGACCCGAGACCGGGCCCGACCTCGACCACCACGTCGTCGGGCCGCACTCCGGCGGTCCGCACGATGCGGCGGACCGTGTTGGCGTCGATGACGAAGTTCTGGCCGCGCTGCTTGGTGGGACGTACGCCCAGCGCGGCGGCCAGCTCCCGGATGTCGGCGGGCCCGAGGAGGGGACCGGAATCGTCGCTGCTACTGCTGCTCTTGCTCACCCGTGAAGCTTACGGCCCCCGCCCCGGAAGCCTTCGGTCCTCACCCCTCAAGCCCACGGACCTCACCCGTGGAGCCTGCCGCCGCAGACCGGCCAGGGGCTCGTACCCCGGGTGAGATAGAGCTTCTTGGCGCGGAAGGTCTGCTCCTGGGCGGGGGCGTCCTGCGGGCGGCCGCTGCCGCCGAGCGCGTGCCAGGTGCCGACGTCGAACTGGTAGAGCCCGCCGTACGCCCCCGACGCATCGACCGCGTCCGGCCGGCCGCCCGCCTCGCACCGCGCCAGCTCGCCCCAGGCGAGATGGTCGGCGCCCGCGACGGAGGTGGGCAGCGCTTTGGTGCCGATGTGCACGATCTGCGCGCGCGGCCTGTGCACCACGTCCGAGTCCACCCGCTGCGGCTTCTGCCGGACGCCGTTGACGGTCCGCAGGCGGTAGGTGACCCGCCGGACCCCGGGCCGTCCCTGCTGGACGACGGACTCGGTGCCGCGGGCCAGCCCGGCGTTGCGCCGTTTGACCGTACGGAACGGGATGGGCTCCTCCCGGACCTCCTTCGAGCCGGTGATGCGCAGCACCGAGACGGTCTGCCCCTCGCGCGGGAAGCTCTCCAGCGGCACCGAGGCGGTGTCCTCGTCGTGCAGCGCGAGCCCGGCGTCGGCCAGGGCCTCGCGGACGGTGGCGGCGTTGGTGCGGACGTGGTGTGCGCGGCCGTCGGCGACGAACACCATCGAGCGTTCGGTGCGTACGGCCAGCTCCAGACCGTGCCGCTCGATGCGGCGGGAGCGGGAGCTGGACAGGACGGCGCCCTCGGCGCGCACCCCGAACTGGCGCAGCGCGTCGTCCACGGTCGTGGCGGTGGTCCACACCTGGCGGCGCCGGCCGTCGAGAGTGAGGACGACCGGGCGGCCGTGCCGGACGACGACCTCGTCGCCGCTGTGGAGTTCGGCGCCGGGGGCGGGCGCGACGATGTCGTGCCGGGCGATGTCCAGGTTCTCGTCGGCGAGCAGGTCGTCGACGCCGTCGGCGAAGGTGTGCAGGGTGCGCGGTGTGCCGTCGACGCTGAGCCGGACGGCCTTGTCGTGCGCGATGAAGGCGGTGGTGCCGCCGGCCAGGAAAGCCAGGACCAGGGCCCGCGGCAGCAGCCGCCGCAGGGTTTCCGGGCGCTCGGGGACGCGCCTGCGACGGCCGCGCGCGGCGCGGTGGCTGCTCTGCGAAGGACTCACGACGCTCCAGATGCCACGGATCCGGTTGACGGCCGGAGGGTAGCGGAGCAACGGTGACCGTCCAAAGTCGAGCCGTTACGGAGCGTGGTCGCCGCGGGGTCGTGCGGCGGGGCTCAGTAGTCGAAGGCGCGGGCGGTGTTCGCCGCGACGGCCGAGGCCAGCGCGTCCTCGGTCATCCCCTTGACCTCGGCCATCGCGCGCAAAGTGAGCGGAATCAGATAGGGCGCGTTCGCTCGTCCGCGGTACGGCACGGGAGTGAGGAAGGGGGCGTCGGTCTCGACGAGCACCAGTTCGGGCGGGGCGACGGCGAGCGCGTCGCGCAGCGGCTGGGCGTTCTTGAAGGTGACGTTGCCGGCGAAGGACAGGAAATAGCCGGCCTCGGCGCAGATCTTGGCCATCTCCGCGTCGCCCGAATAGCAGTGGAAGACGACCCGCTCCGGCGCGCCCTCCTCGCGCAGGATCCGCAGCACGTCCTCGTGGGCCTCCCGGTCGTGGATGACCAGGGCCTTGCCGTGCCGCTTGGCGATCTCGATATGGGCGCGGAAGGACCGCTGCTGGGCGGCCATGCCCTCGGGGCCCGTACGGAAGTGGTCCAGGCCGGTCTCGCCGACGCCGCGGACCTCGGGGCGGGCGGCGAGCGCGTCGATCCCGTCGAGCGCCGCGTCCAGGGCGGCGTCGCCACCGGGCTGCCGCGCGCCCTGCCGCGACCAGCCGTCGGGGTCGCCGAGCACGATCCGGGGCGCCTCGTTCGGATGCAGCGCGACGGTGGCGTGCACGCTCTCGTACGCGGCGGCGGTGTCCGCGGCCCAGCGCGATCCGGCCAGGTCGCAGCCCACCTGCACCACGGTGGTCACCCCGACCGAGGCGGCCTTGGCGAGCGCCTCCTCGACGGTGGTTTCCTGCATGTCGAGGTGGGTGTGCGCATCCGCGACCGGTACCCGGAGCGGTTCGGGCAGCGGCGGCGGGGTGGTCTTGTCGTCCTGCGGTGCCATGGCCGCGATCCTACGAGGACCGCGGCCAGGCCTTCACCCGCAGATGGTCACTTGCGATGGTGCTGGAAGGGGTGCAGCAGGTCGGAGAGGTGCCAGTGATGGCGCCCGGCGCCCTCGGCGCCGCGGTCCGTACGGTCCTCGGACTCGGAAGCCGCAGCCTTCTTCTTCCCGTTGTTGCTTTGGCGCTGGTGCATGTTCGCTATCGCGTCGGAGACCATCGAGACCTGGCCCGAGCGCATGATCCGTACGACGTTGCTGCCGCAGTTCAGGCACGTGGGCCGGGTCAACGGAGACGGCACACGCTCGCCGTCCGCGTAGTAGACGACGTGCAGGTCACCCTTGGCGTCCACCTGGTGGTCTATTTCGTACGCCTGCTCCCAGCCGTGGCCGCACCGCATGCAGGCGAAGGCATACGCCTCATGCGCCGCCGGCTCGGCGGACCGGGGAAAAGGGGAAACTCCGCGCGGGGAAGTCGTGCTGCTGGTCTTGGCGATGTCGCTCATGTGCGCTCCCTCTTGTCCACAGGACAAGGCAAGGTTTCCGGGACCGTACGTCCCACCCCCAGTGGACGCCTTTTCCGGCCGGATGCGCACCTGAGCTGCTGCCTATTGGCCCAGATTTGACAGGTGGCAGGGAAAACACCCCACTGCGCGGCCTCTGCCTTTACCTTCCAGGTCAGTCATTTACCTTCCCGTGGGTCGGTTCTGGCCGAGCGGCATTCTTCGCCGCGACCACCGCGTCGAAAACCTGCCGCTTGGGCAGCCCGGCATCGGCGGCAACCGCCGCAATGGCCTCCTTGCGTCGCTCCCCCGCCTCCTCCCGCACCCGCACCCTGCGCACCAGCTCCTCGGGCCCCAGCTCCTCGGGCCCGCTCTCCGGCGCGCCCTCGACGACGACGGTGATCTCGCCCCGTACGCCCTCCGCCGCCCAGGCCGCCAGCTCCCCCAGCGGCCCCCGCTTGACCTCCTCGTACGTCTTGGTCAGCTCGCGGCAGACGGCGGCCCGCCGGTCCGCGCCGAACACCTCGGCCATCGCGGCGAGGGTGTCGTCCAGGCGATGGGGCGCTTCGAAATAGACCAGGGTCCGGCGCTCGTCCGCGACCTCGCGCAGCCGCGAGAGCCGCTCACCGGACTTACGGGGCGGGAATCCCTCGAAGCAGAAGCGGTCCACCGGCAGACCGGACACCGCCAGCGCGGTGAGCACCGCGGACGGGCCCGGTACGGCCGTCACCTTCACCCCGCGCTCCACCGCCGCCGCCACCAGCCGGTAGCCGGGGTCGGAGACGGACGGCATTCCGGCGTCGGTGACCAGCAGCACCCGCGCACCGCCCGCCAGCGCCTCCGCCAGCTCCGGCGTCCGCGCCGCTTCGTTCCCCTCGAAGTACGACACGATCCGCCCGGCCGGCTGCACCTCCAGCGCCTGGGTCAGTCGGCGCAGCCGCCGGGTGTCCTCGGCGGCGATCACATCGGCGGCCGCGAGTTCGGTGGCCAGCCGCGGCGGCGCGTCCGCGATCTCGCCGATGGGCGTCCCTGCAAGTACCAGCGTTCCAGTCACGTCCCCATCCTCCCAGGGCCGCTCGGCGCCCCGCGGCGGGCGGGCCCGGGACGGGAGCCGTCGCCGTTCCCGGACAACCGGTCGCTCACCACCTCAACGGCACGGCACCCCGGTCCGCGGTGCAGAGCGCCGGTCCACAGGCTGCTTCCCTACGATGGGCCGGGTGACGAGTGACACCACCGCGACCGAGGCCGGCGCGCACCGCGCCGGGTATCCGGCCCAGCAGCCCCCCGTGTGGCAGCGGCGGCTGCGCCGCTTCGGTTACCCGGCCCGCCCGCAAGGCGATCTCCGCGCGCGGCTGGTACCCGCCTTCCCGGGACCGGCGACCCGGCTGTGGGCGGTGCTCGGGGCGGGCCCGGACGCCGCCGTGCGGCTGTCGCGCTGGGCGGCCTGGGGCGGCCCGCTCCTGGTGGCGCTGGTCGCGGGAGTGCTGCGCTTCTGGCATCTGGGCAGCCCGCACGACGTGATATTCGACGAGACGTACTACCCGAAGGACGCCTGGTCGCTGCTCCGGTACGGCTACGAAGGCACCTGGGACAAGAACGCCAACGCGGCGCTCGTCGGGCCGCACCCGAAGATCCTGCTCAGCCCCCAGGCCTCCTACGTCGTCCATCCCCCGATGGGCAAATGGCTGATCGCCCTCGGCGAGGGCGTGTTCGGCATGAACCCCTTCGGCTGGCGCTTCATGGTCGCCCTCCTGGGCACCCTGTCCGTCCTCCTGATCTGCCGCATCGGCCGCCGTCTGATGCGCTCCACGGCCCTGGGCTGCCTGGCCGGCGCCCTGCTGACGGTCGACGGCCTGCACTTCGTCATGAGCCGCACGGCCCTGCTCGACCTGATCGTGATGTTCTGGGTGGTGGCCGCCTTCGGCTGCCTCCTGGTGGACCGCGACCGCACCCGGGCCCGGCTGGCGGCGGCCCTGCCGGTGAGACCGGACGGCCTGGCGCACCCCGACGACACCGTCGGCGACCGGCTGCGCCTCGGCTGGCGCCCCTGGCGCATCGCCGCCGGCCTCTGCCTGGGCCTCGCCTCCGCCACCAAGTGGAACGGCCTCTACTACCTCGCCGCCTTCGCCCTGATGTCCGTCCTGTGGGACGTGGCGGCCCGCCGCACCGCCGGCGCCCGCCACCCGTTCCGCTCCGCCCTGCGCCGCGACGTCCTGCCCGCCTTCGGCGCCACCGTCGTCGTCGCCGTCGCCACCTACCTCGCGTCCTGGTCCGGCTGGATCGCCACCAAGGGCGGCTACTACCGCGACTGGGCCACCACCCCCGACGGCCGGACCGGCGCCTGGACCTGGCTGCCCGACTGGCTGCGCAGCCTCTGGCACTACCAGACCGAGGTCTACGCCTTCCACACCGGCCTGACCACGCCGCACACCTACCAGTCCAACCCCTGGAGCTGGCTGGTCCTGGGGCGCCCCGTCTCGTACTTCTACAAGGACCCCACCGCCGGCCACCAGGGCTGCACGGCGGCCGAGGGCTGCGCCCGCGAGGTCCTGGCCCTCGGCACCCCGCTCCTGTGGTGGGCCGCCTGCTTCGCCCTGCTCTACGTCCTCTACCGCTGGCTGTTCAAGCGTGACTGGCGGGCGGGCGCCATCGCCTGCGGCATCGCGGCCGGCTACCTCCCCTGGTTCCTCTACCAGGAACGGACGATCTTCCTCTTCTACGCCGTCGTCTTCGTCCCGTTCCTGTGCCTGGCGCTGGCCATGATGATCGGGGCGCTCATCGGCCCACCCGGCGCGAACGAACGCCGCCACACCATCGGGGCAGTGGGCGCGGGCGTCCTGGTCCTCCTGATCATCTGGAACTTCATCTACTTCTATCCCCTCTACACCGGCACCCCGATCCCGAAATCGGACTGGCACGGCCGGATGTGGCTGGACAGCTGGGTCTAGCCGGCACGACGCACGGGGCGCCGCGTGGACCGGCGGCGGCCCGGTTCCCCCGGCGGCATCACAGGTTCACAACAGACGCCTCACAGCGTGTCACCGGACCGTGCCCGGATCGAGACTGACCGGCACCCGCTCGCTTCCCCGTGTCCCTTAGAGTGCGACGCACGTTCTTGTGTGCGTATCCAAGGACGAGCTCTCTGGGAGGGGATCGGTGGCATGCGCCGCGAGGTGAAGTACGGGGTGATCGGCGGATCGGTGGCCCTGGTGGCGGGAGTCGTGGGCGGCTTTACGCTGTTCGGCGGCTCGGACGACGACAAGTCGCCGCAGCAGGTCACGTCCGCGGACGCCAAGTCGGGGGGCAATGCGCCCACCGTGAAGACCGGCCCGCTCAGCGCCAAGGAAGTACAGGCGACGTCTCAGGAGTTCCTGACCGCCTGGCAGGGCGGCGACGCCGCAAAGGCAGCCGGGCTGACGGACAGCCCCGACGCCGCCAAGAGCGCGCTGGAGACCTTCAGCAAGCAGGCCAGGTTCTCCAAGGTGACGGTGACTCCGGGCACGCCGACGGGCGACAAGATGCCGTACACCGTCAGCACCCAGATCGCCTACAACGGCACGAAGGCGCCGTACTCGTACCGCACCTCCGCGACCGTCCACCGGGACAAGGCCACCGGTAAGCCGCAGATCGCCTGGCAGCCGGCGGTGCTGCACCCCGGCCTGGCCAAGGGTGACGAGCTGCGGACGGGCGAGGCCGAAACGCCGCCGATCAAGGCCGTGGACCGTAACGGCACCGAGCTCACCCCCGAGGCGCACCCCACGCTGACCGCGATCCTGGACAGCCTGCGCGACAAGTACGGCGACAAGACCGACGGCAAGCCGGGCGTGGAGCTGTTCATCAAGCGGGCCAAGGCCGCCGACCCCTCCGCGCAGCAGCCCGACAAGACGCTGAAGGTGCTCTCCAAGGGCACCCCCGGCACGCTGAAGACCACCCTGGACAGCAAGCTCCAGACGGCGGCCGAGAACGCGATCAAGGGCAAGAAGTCGGCGTCCGCGGCGGCGGTCAAGCCCAGCACCGGCGAGATCCTGGCGCTCGCCAACTCCCCGGCCAAGGGCTTCAACATGGCCACCCAGGGGTCGCTGGCCCCCGGCTCGACGATGAAGATCATCACCTCGGCGATGTTCCTGGACAAGGGCCTGACCTCGCCCACCAAGAAGCACCCGTGCCCCAAGTACTTCACCGTCGGCGGCTGGAAGTTCCAGAACGACGGCAAGTCCGAGATCAAGGACGGCACCTTCGCGCAGAGCTTCGCCGCGTCCTGCAACAACGCCTTCATCTCGCTGGCTCCGAAGCTCACGAACGCCGATCTGACCGCCGAGGCCCGGGACGTCTTCGGCATCGGACTGAACTGGCAGACCGGCATCCCCACCTTCGACGGCGCGGTACCGGTGCAGCAGGACGCGCAGATGGCGGCCTCGCTGATCGGGCAGGGCGGCGTGCGGATGAACCCGCTCAACGTCGCCACGTTCGCCGCCACGGTCCACGCCGGTTCCTTCCACCAGCCGTACATCGTCGCGCCGTCGCTGGACAACCGGACCTTCGCCAAGGCCGCCCGCGCCATGAAGCCGTCCACCCAGTCCGGCCTGAAGTACCTGATGAAGGTGACCGCGACCTCCGGTACGGCCGCCGAGGCGATGTCCGGGGTCGGCGGTGACATCGGCGCCAAGACCGGCTCGGCCGAGGTCGACAACCAGAAGAAGCCCAACGCCTGGTTCACCGCCTACCGCGACGACCTCGCCGCGGCGGCCGTCGTCCCGGCGAGCGGCCACGGCGGCTCCAACGCGGGCCCGGTGGTCCGCGCCATCCTCACCGCGGGCTGAGCCGGCGGGGCACCGAGGGGTGTCCCCCGTCTCACCGGCCGGATTTCGTTCGCATGGCCCGTACAGCTTTCGCTAGCGTGCGGGCCATGAGCGATGCTGCGCCCGCCACCCCCACCCCCGCACCACGAGCGCCCGGTCCCCGCCACCGCAGGCGCACCCGCGTGCTTGCCGACCGCGGGCTCCTGGGCCACCGGACGGTCCGGGCCGCCGCCGGCACCCCGCGCACCGTCTTCCCCCTCGATCCGGCATCCCTGACCGAGTACGCCCAGGGCCGCATCGTGGACGTGCGCGAGCGCACCGCGTGACCCCGCTCGTCGTCGCGGCGGTCCTGATAGCCGCCGTCACCCACGCCAGTTGGAACGCGATCGCCCACGGCATCCGCGACCAGCTCCTCGCCTTCACCCTGGTCGGCGGCGGCGGCGCCCTGTGCGGCGTCGGCATAGCGGCCTTCACCCCGCTTCCCGCGGCGGCCGCCTGGCCCTTCCTCCTGGCCTCCGTCGTGCTGCACGTCGTCTACCAGGTCCTGCTCATGCAGTCGTTCCGCCTGGGCGACTTCGGCCAGATGTACCCGATAGCCCGCGGCACGGCGCCCCTGGTGGTCACCGTCCTCGCCGCCGCCTTCGTCCACGAGATCCCCGACGCCTGGGCCATGGCAGGCGTGGCCATAGCCTCCGCCGGCCTGGTGGGCGTGGCGCTGTGGGGGATCCGCGGCGCAGAGACGAAGCCCCACTGGCCGGCCATCATCGCCGCCCTCGCCACCGGGCTGTCCATCGCCTCCTACACCACCGTCGACGGCCTGGGCGTACGCGCCTCCGGCACGCCCCTCGGCTATATCGCCTGGCTGATGATCCTCGAAGGCCTGGCCATCCCCGCCTACGCCCTCGCCACCCGCCGCGGCCGACTCCTCACCGCGCTCCGCCCCATGGCCCTGCGCGGCCTGGCCGGCGGCGTCCTCTCCGTCTTCGCCTACGGCCTCGTCCTCTGGGCCCAGACCCGCGCCCCCCTGGCCCCCATAGCGGCCCTCCGCGAGTCCTCGATCATCGTCGGCGCCGCCATCGGAGCCCTCTTCTTCAAGGAACGCTTCGGCGCACCCCGCATCGCGGCGGCGAGCCTGATGGTGGTGGGCATCGGGCTGATGCTGCACTCGGGGTGAGCGGCCCTCGCGGGGTCACCCCGCAACGTGGGCGGCGGCGCGCACCAATGCCTGGGCGCGCGGATCCGCCGTCACATTCTTCTGCATGCCATTTGTGACGTAGCCGAAAGCGAATCCGCTCTCGGGATCGGCGAAAGCAAGGGCACCGCCCCGCCCCGGATGGCCGAAGGAGCCCGGCCCCAAAAGGGGTGCGGCCGCACCGTGCAACATGAATCCGAGCCCGAACCGCGTATGCACCAGCAACGTCCGGTCAAGGCCGGCGGATTCCTCGGTACGCGCAAGCGTCAAAGTGGCCGGCGCAAACAAGCGCGGATGCCCGTCGACCGGCCCGATGAGGGCCGCATAACAACGCGCCAATGCCCGTGCCGTGGCAATGCCGTTCGAGGCGGGAAGCTCGGCGGACCGGTACGCAAAGGCATTCTCATCGGCCGCCGGCGCTATGGCGCCAAAGGCCCGCCGGGTGAGCGAAGAAGGATCCGCGGAGGCCTCGGCGACCGCCCGCTTGGGGCGCACCCGCAGCCCGGCGGCCCCGGTCCCGGCCGGCGGCTCGATCTCGGTGAGCCGCCCCACCCGGGACTGCGCCTCGGCCGGCAGGCCTATCCACAGATCCAGCCCCAGCGGCCCCGCTATCTCCTCCGCCACCCAGCTGCCGAGCGTCCGTCCCGTGACCCGCAGCACCAGCTCGCCCATGAGCCAGCCGTAGGTCTGGGCGTGGTAGCCGTGTTCGGCCCCCGGCTCCCAGACGGGCGCCTGGGCGGCCAGCGCCGCCGCCCCGCTGACCCCGTCGATGGCCTGCGCGGGCGTCAGCGGCGTATCCAGAACCGGCAGCCCGGCCCGGTGCGACAGCAGATGCCGTACGAGCACCCGCTCCTTGCCCGCCGCCTTGAATTCGGGCCAGTACGTGCCGACGGGCGCGTCCAGGTCCAGCAGCCCCCGCTGATGCAGCAGCAGCGGAACGATCGCCGCCACGCCCTTGGTCGCGGACCGGACGACCTGCGCCGTCCCCCGCTCCCAGGGTTCCGAGGAGGCGCCGTCCCCGTCCTTGGTCCCGCCCCACAGGTCGACGACCTTGCGCCCGTGCAGGTACACGGCGACCGCGGCCCCCCGCTCCCCGCGCCGCGCAAAGTTGTCCGCGAAGGCGTCCCGGACCGGCTCGAAGCCGTCCTCGACCGTGCCCTGGACGTCCACCACTGATTCCCGCTTCCCACTCATCCGTCGCTTTGGTGACCCATCAATGGTGCAACGCGCAGATCAGTGCTGATGACCAGGGCCCAGGCCAGTGGGATTCGTCACATCACCCGGGCCGGGCGCCGGTTCGGACGGGCAACGTCACCGACCGGGGATCGAACCCGAACGGCAATTCCAGCCGGTGGGTCCGCATCAGCGCGTCGTCGCACAGCAATTCCTGAGTGGTCCCGTCCGCGACAATCACTCCGCCCGACAGCACAACGGATCGCGGACACAGCTCCAGCGCATAGGGCAAATCATGCGTGACCATCAATACGGTCACATCCAACGACCGCAGAATATCCGCGAGTTCTCGCCGCGAGGCGGGATCGAGATTGGACGACGGCTCGTCCAGTACGAGAATTTCCGGGCGCATGGCGAGCACCGTGGCCACGGCGACCCGGCGCCGCTGGCCGAACGACAGATGATGCGGCGGCCGGTCGGCGAACCCGCCCATGCCGACCCGTTCGAGCGCCTCCGTCACCCGCTCCTCCAGCTCGGCCCCGCGCAGCCCCGCCGCGGCCGGCCCGAAGGCGACGTCCTCCCGGACGGTGGGCATGAACAGCTGGTCGTCGGGGTCCTGGAAGACGATCCCCACCCGCCGCCGGATCTCGGCGAGGTGCCGCTTGCCCACCGGCAGCCCGGCGACGGCCACGGACCCGGCCCCCGCCTCGAGAATCCCGTTCAGATGGAGAACGAGCGTGGTCTTGCCCGCACCGTTGGGCCCGAGCAGCGCAACGCGCTCACCGCGGGCGACGGACAGATCGACCCCGAACAGCGCCTGATGCCCGTCGGGATAGGCGTAGGCGAGCCCGGAGACCTCGAGCGAGGGGGGCGTGTCGGTCGGCGTGGTCGTACTCACAGCGTCCATCCCAGAAGGCATACGGCAAGGGCGGCAACAGGCAGCGTGGCGGCGTGGGTCCATTGTGCGCGGGTGGCGGCGGTGTCGGTCAGGACGGGCATGGTGCCGGTGTAGCCCCGGCTGACCATGGCGAGGTGCACCCGCTCCCCCCGCTCGTAGGAGCGGATGAACAGCGCGCCGGCGGACTTGGCGAGCACCCCCCAGTGCCGTACGCCCCGGGCCTCGAATCCCCGCGAGAGCCGGGCGATCCGCATCCGCCGCATCTCGTCGGTGATCACATCGCCGTAGCGGATCATGAACGACGCGATCTGTACGAGCATCGGCGGCATCCGCAGCCGCTGGAGCCCCAGCAGCAGTTCACGCAGTTCGGTCGTCGAGGCGAGCAGGACGGAGGCCGCCACCCCCAACGTCCCCTTGGCCAGGATGTTCCAGGCCCCCCACAGCCCGGACACGCTCAGACTCAGCCATCCCGTCTGCACCCGCGGTCCCTCCGCCACGAACGGCATCAGCACCGCGAACGCCACGAACGGCACCTCGATCAGCAACCGCTTGAGCAGGAACCCGGCCGGGATCCGGGCCACCGCCGCGCTCGACGCGATCAGTACCGCGTAGAGCGCGAAGGCCCAGATCGCCTCGCGCGGCGTGGAGACCACGATCAGGACGAAGCAGAAGACCGCGGCGATTTTGCAGTGCGACGGCAGTGCGTGCACCGGCGAGTGCCCGTGCCGATAGAGCTTGTGGGCGTGCCCGGCCCCCATCAGACGCGCTCGCCCGAAGCCCCGGCGGTCCCGACGGCACCGGCGGCACCGGCGGCCTCAGCGGTCCTGCGCCGCCGCAGCACCACGAAGACCCCGGTCCCGACGGCCAGCGTGGCCCCGACCCCGATCACTCCGGCGAGCCCGCCCGCCAGCCGTGCGTTGCCGATGTCCTTCACGCTGTAGTCCGCGAGCGGCGAGTCCTTGCTGGCGTGCGCCTCGGTCTTTGCGTCGATCCCCTGGTCGTGGGCGACCTTCTCCAGGCCGTCCGGGCTGGCGGAGGCGTAGTAGCTGATCCCGCCGGCGCACAGCAGCGCGGCCGCCAGCCCGGCCAGCCAGACGCGGCGAACGGAGCGGCGGGGAGCCGGCGCGGCAGGGGCCGACGCGGCGGGTCCGGTCTCGCGCGCGGCCGTGGTGACCTCGTCCGCGGCCGGCGCCGGCGCCGGGACATCGAGCGGCGACGTCCGCAGCTCCAACGGCTTGGCCAGCCCGCGCGCCCCGTACACCAGATCCGGCCGTACGGCGATCACCGCGCCCACCGTCAGGGCCGTGATGGCGGCCTCACCCAGGCCGATCAGCACATGCACCCCGACCATGGCGGTGAAGACCTTGCCGATCGGCACGTCGGTCGTCCCGCCCAGCGCGTAAAGGGCGGTGAAGGCGACCGCCGCGGCCGGCACCGACATCAGGGCCGCCACGAACGAGGCGACCGTGACCGAGCGCCTCTTCCGCGGCAGCACCTTCACCAGCCCGCGGAAGACGGCGTACGCGACAACCGTCGTCACGATCGCCATATCGCTGATGTTCACGCCCAGCGCCGTCAGCCCGCCATCGGCGAACAGCACCCCCTGCATCAGCAGCACCACCGATACACAGAGCACGCCCGTGTACGGGCCCACGAGTATCGCCGCGAGCGCTCCGCCCAGCAGATGCCCGCTGGTCCCGGCCGCGACCGGGAAATTCAGCATCTGCACCGCGAAGATGAAGGCCGCCACCAGGCCGGCCAGCGGCGCCGTGCGCTCCGCCCCCGCCCCCGTGCCGCCCTGCACCGCACCCGCCAGCTCACGCCGGGCGCCGCGCAGGCTGACCGCAACCGCGACCGCGGCGACCGCACCGGTCGCCACCGACACCGGCGCATTGATGAATCCATCAGGTACGTGCATCTCGGATTGTCTCCACTTCAGGCGCTGCAACCCACCAATGGTGGTGCCTCCTGCAAAGAGCTTGCAAGAGCGCCCACAGTGCGAAACGACACAGCCCTGTGCTACCGCCCCGTAACGCACCGCACGCCCACCCGATCGCGAGCCGGTGCGCCCACGCCCCTCGGCCGGGGCGGACGGCGCCCGGTCACCCGCGCATCCGGCCGCCCCGCTGAACCAGCAGGCTCCCCAGGGCCGTGCGCCGGTGCAGGACCGCCCGCCCCGCGCGGACCGTCGTGATCAGGCCCGCGGCGCGCAGCGCGGCCGCATGGGCGGAGGCCGTGGCGTTGCTGACGCCGAGGCGGCCGGCGAGCTGGCTGGTGGTGTGTGCGTCGGCGAGCCGGTGCAGGATGTCGACGCGGGTGCGGCCGAGGACGCCGGACAGCGCGTCGCCCGCGTCGCCCGCGTGGTTCGCCCCGGGGGCCGTGAGCGGCAGGCCCGTACCGGCCGGGTAGGTCAGATACAGGGGGCGGTCGGGCAGGTCGGAGAACAGGGGAGGGCCGGTCCAGTGGAAGGTGGGAACGAGGACCAGGTCGCGCCCTTGCACGGCGATGTCGCGGTCGTAGGGGGCCTCGAACTCCCAGATATTGCCGCGTAGTCGGGCGGCGGGCGCCAGCTCCGCGAGGGCTGCGCCGATGCCGTGCTCGGCGACGGTCAGGGCATGGCGGGTGAACTCCGCCCGGTGCAGGTCCTGGATGAGGGGCCATACCGGGCGCAGCGCCGTGTCGAAGGCAGCGTGCTGGGCGCGGCGCAGCAGCTGCCACGCGTCGGCGTCGCCGCGGTGCAGGTCCCGGATCCACGGCGGGGGCGGGGAGGGGCGGTCGGCGTTGACCCGTTCGATTTCGGAGCGGACCAGGGCCGGGGGCGTGGCCCGTACGGCGTCCAGTCCGGTGCCGAGGCTGTCGCTGAAGACGTCGATGAAGAGGGGTGCCTGGCCGGCCGGGACCAGATCCCGCAGCGGTCCGACGGCGGGTGGCAGGGACCGCAGCAGCCGTTGCCGCCAGCGCCCGAAGAGCAGTGCGTCGTCGGGGAGGCACATCTTCATCAGCGCCACGTTCAGCTCTTGCAGCGGGGCCGGCCGGGGCGCGAACCGGACCCGGGCGAAGGCGTCGGCCGCGAAATGGATCCTGATCAATACGCCCCCCGTCGGCGCCGCGCCATCGTTTCGGCCAGGCCCTGAACCTTCGCCGGGAACCTCCGTGGGGCGCCAGCATGCACGTCGTGGGTCGGCCGCGCTCATTCACCCAGAGGGGCGTCGAAGGACGCAAGTGCCGACGCCCTGCAGGCACACGGGCAGGCAGGCACACGGGCAGGCAAGCGCACAGGCACAAGGGGGAACCATGTTCCGTACCAGGGTCGGCAACGACGACATGGGCCGTCGGACGGTCACCACGTCGGCCGCCGCGGCGCTGGGCACGGCGCTGCTGCTCGCGGGCTGCGGCACCGCGGAGGGGAGCGGCGTGCAGGGGAGGACCGCGAAGGGGCGCTCGGCGAAGCGCGGCGGCACGCAGGGCCGGGCCGGGGCCGGCCTCGCCCTGCGGCTGCCGGCGCCGACCGGCCCGCACCCGGTCGGAGCCACCGCGCTCTACCTGGTCGACCGGTCCCGGCGCGACCCGTGGGAGAAGATCGCCGTACGGGAAGTGATGGTCACGGTGTTCTATCCGGCCCGGTCCGTGCGCGGCTACCCGGTCGCGCCGCAGATGACCAGGGGCGCCGCGGCGGTGTTCGGGCAGCTCGACGCCGCCGTCCACCACCTGCCGAGGACGGGCGTGGACTGGGCGGCGACCCTGACCCACGCCCGGACGGACGCCCCCGCGCAGGCGGGCCGGCGGCCGGTGCTGCTCTACAGTCCGGGCGGCGGCGATGCGCGCACCCTGGGCACCGGCGTCGCCGAGGAGCTGGCGAGCCGCGGGTACGCGGTGGTGACCATCGACCATCCGGGGGATGCCGGTGAGGTCGACTTCCCGGTGGCACGGGCGGGACGGGAGAGAGTCCGGGCCACCGTCTTCCGGGGAGATCCGCGGGCCGATCCGCGGCGGTTCCGCACGATGATCGACACCCGCATCGCGGACATCCGCTTCGTCCTGGGCCAGTTGGCGGCGGTGGCGGCCGGACGGAACCCGGACGCGACGGGTCGCGCGCTGCCCAAGGGGCTGGGGAGTGCGCTGGACCTGCGGCGGGTGGGCGTCTACGGCCACAGCGCGGGCGGCACCGCGGCGGCCGAGGCACTGTACGAGGACCGGCGCATCGGCGCGGCGGTCAACCTGGAGGGCTACCTGGACCGGCCGCCGGAGCGGCCCGGTGCGGAGGGCGCGCTGTACCCCGTCGCCCGGCACGGGGTGGACCGGCCGCTGCTCCTGGTGGGCAGCGAACACTTCCCCCGCAGCAAGGAGCGGGACCGTTCCTGGTCGGCCCTGCTCGCCCACTCGCGGGGGCGTGCCCAGCGGCGCCGGATCGACAACGCCGCGCACTGGGTCTTCAGCGACTACGCCGCCCTGGCGCCCCGGCTGCAGGCCGCCGGGCTGATGACGGCGCACGACCGGAACGCGCTGGTCGGCGCGGTCGACCCGGCCACGTCGGTGCCGACGGTCCGCGCGTCTGTGCACTCCTTCTTCGCCCGGCACCTTCCGGTGCGCTGAGGGGCGTGCCCGAGCGCGACGGCGGCCGGGGCCGGGACGGGGGTCCGGCCCCGGCCGCCGTCGCCGCTCGTACGGGGTCCGACGGGATACGCGTACGGGGTCCGGCCGAGTGACGGACCCGCTCCGGACCCGCCGGTACGCGGCTCCGCGGGATGCGCGCCGCGCCGCCGTCGAGTGCCGCTGCGCATCCGGCGCCAAGTTGCCGCCCTCCCGCTCCCCCGAAACCATGGTGGCGTGAACGACGCACGCGAGGCCGTCGGGCCGCCCCCGGAGCCGAACCCCGCCCAGCCTCGCGGCCGTCTGCGCCGCATGCCGGCCAGTCCCGGCCCGCCATCCGGCTCCTACCTGCGGTTTCCGCATCTGCACGGCGATCTGCTCTGCTTCGCCGCGGAGGACGACCTCTGGGTGGCCCCGATCGCACCACCGGGCGAGGAGCCCGGCCGCGCCTGGCGGCTGACCGCCGACCGCACCCGCGTGGGCCATCCCCGCTTCTCCCCCGACGGCCGCCAGATCGCGTTCACCACCTGGCGCAGCCTCGATCCCGAGGTGCATCTCGTACCGGTCGAGGGCGGGCCGGCCCGGCGGCTGACGTACTGGGGCAGCACGGACGCCCGGGTCTGCGGCTGGACGCCGCCCGACCAGGACGGCAACCCCCACGTCCTGGCCGTCTCCTCGCACGGCCAGCCGTTCTCGTACTACTCGTGGTCGTACAGCCTGCCCACCGACGGCAGCCCCGGCGGCCGGCTGCCGTGGGGGCCGGTCTCCGACATCGCGGTCGCCGACGTCGAGGGGGAACACCGCACCCTGCTGCTCACCGGCAAGCCCCCGCACGAGCCCGCCTCCTGGAAGCGCTACCGGGGCGGCGCGATGGGCCGCCTGTGGCTGCACGGGCAGCGGCTGCTGCCGGAGCTGTACGGGCATCTGGACTCGGTGATGTTCACCGGCGGCCGGATCGCGTTCCTGTCCGACCACGAAGGCATCGCCAATGTCTATTCCTGTCTGCCGGACGGCACGGATCTGCGGCGGCACACCGACCATGCGGACTTCTACGCCCGGCACGCCTCGACGGACGGTGCGCGCATCGTCTACCAGTGCGCGGGCGACATCTGGCTGATCGACGACCTGACCGCGGGCGCCGTACCGCGCAAGCTGGCGGTCAAGCTCGGCGGGCCGCGGACCGGCCGCCGGCCGTACCAGGTCCCGGCCGCCTCGCATGTGACCTCGCTCGCGGTGGACGCCACCGGGCGGGCCAGCGCGGTCGGCGTCCGCGGCAGCCTGTACTGGCTCACCCACCGCGACGGCCCGGCCCGGACGATCCACGACGTCCCGGGCGTACGGGTGCGGCTGCCCGAGATGCTGGGTTCGACCGGGCGGATCGCCTACGTCACGGACGCCGAGGGCGACGACGCCATCGAGATCTCCGACCTGCCGCGGGCCAGCACCGCCCACACCCCGCTGCGGCTGGCGCAGGGCAAGCTGGGCCGGGTCCACGAGATGGTCTCCTCCCCGGACGGCGAACGGGTGGCGGTGGCCTCGCACGACGGCCGGCTGCTGCTGGTGGACACGCGGGCGCCGGAGGAGACGGCCGAGGACGAGCCGGGCCGGCCCGGCGAGGTCACCGAGCTGACCACCTCCGGCAACGGCCCCGTGCGCGACCTCGCCTTCTCCCCCGACTCCCGCTGGCTGACCTGGTCGCATCCCGGCATCGGCCGCTCGCTGCGGCTGATCAAGATGGCCCGGCTGGCCGACCGCACGGTCGTGGACGTCACCAACGGCCGCTTCGAGGACGAGCAGCCGGTGTTCACCCGGGACGGGCGCTATCTCGCGTTCCTGTCGTGGCGCGGCTTCGACCCGGTCTACGACGTGCACACCGGCGATCTGTCCTTCCCCCTGGGCTGCCGGCCCCATCTCGTGCCGCTGTCCTCCGCCACCCCCTCCCCCTTCGCGCTGTCCCCGGAGGGGCGGCCCGCGGCGGGCGGACTGGACCCGGCGGAGAACCCGCCGCTGGGGGAAGGCCCGGTGATGGTGGAGGTGGAGGGGCTGGAGAACCGGGTCACGCCGTTCCCCGTCGCCGCGTCCAAGTACTCGGCGCTGCAGCCGGTCGCCGGGGGCGGGCTGGTCTGGCTGCGCTGGCCGATCTCCGGGGCGCTGGGCGAGACCTTCGCCAACCCGGCCGAGACGTCGGGGCGGCCCACCCTCGAACACTTCGATCTGACCAAGGCGCGGCGCACCGAACTCTCCGGCTCCCTGGACTCGTACGCGCTCAGCGGCGACGGCTCCCGGCTGGTCCTCAACGACGAGGGCGATCTGCGCGCCGTCCCCGCGACCGAGCCGCCCGACGCCGACTCGACGGTCTTCCTGGACCTGCGGCGCATCCTGCACGACGTCGAACCGGGGTGGGAGTGGCGCCAGGCCTTCGACGAGGCGGGCCGGCTCATCCGGTCGTACTTCTGGGAGCCGCAGTTGTGCGGCATCGACTGGGACGAGGTGCTGGCGCAGTACCGGCCGCTGGTCGAACGGGTCGCCTCCCCCGACGAATTCGCCGATCTGCTGCGGGAGGTGCTGGGGGAACTGGGCACCTCGCACGCCTACGTGGCCGGCGCCAGACGCAACGAGGGACCCCCGCACTACCAGCGCCCCATCGGCCTGCTGGGCGCCAACTTCTATCCCCGGGACGGACGGTGGGTGGTCCAGCGGATCCTTCCCGGCGAGTCCTCCGACCCCAAGGCGCGTTCCCCGCTGGCCGGTACGGGCATCCGCGAGGGCGCCGCGCTCACCCATGTCGACGGCCGCCCGGTCGATCCGGTGGCGGGCCCGTATCCGCTGCTCGCCGCGGCCGGGGGCACCACCGTCGAGCTCACCTTCGCGCCGGCGGAAGGCGCGGGCCCCGCGCGCCGGATCGCGGTCGTCCCCCTGATCGACGAACGGCCGCTGCGCTACCAGGACTGGGTCGCCAAACGCCGCGCCGTCGTCCGGGAACTGAGCGGCGACCGGTGCGGCTATCTCCACATCCCCGACATGGGCGGCTCCGGCTGGGCCCAGTTCAACCGCGATCTGCGGCGGGAGATGTCCATGCCCGCGCTGATCGTGGACGTACGGGGCAACGCGGGCGGCAACATCTCCGAGCTGGTCGTCGAGAAGCTGACCCGCACGATCATCGGCTGGGACCTGACCCGCGGCGCCCAACCCGTCTCGTACGCCGGCAACGCCCCGCGCGGCCCGGTGGTCGCGGTCGCCGACGAGATGACCTCGTCCGACGGCGACATGATCACCGCGACCGTCAAGCTCCTGGGCATCGGCCCGGTGGTGGGCATGCGCACCTGGGGCGGGGTGGTCGGCATGACCGGCCGGCACCGCCTCGCCGACGGCACCACGATCACCGTGCCGATGAACGCCGCGTGGTTCCAGCTGTACGGGTGGGGCGTGGAGAACCACGGCGTCGAGGTCGACATCGAGGCCCTGCGGTCGCCGGTGCACTGGGCGGAGGGACGGCATCCGCAGCTGGGCGTCGCGGTGCGCACGGCGCTGGAGTTGCTGGAGCGGCATCCGGCCGCGACGCCGCCGGACCTGTCGGACGTGCCGGACCGGGCGCGGCCGCCGCTGCCGCCTCGGGACGGGTGAAACGCCGCGTCATCGCCCGTTGGACGGAACCGGGCTCCCGGCCGCATCTTCATGCCGCCGCGGCGAAGATCGCCAAGGAAGGGAACGCCAAGGCCGGCGATATCGTCTCCTTCCAGCGGAAGAAGGAGAAAAACTGCCGCCACGTGGCGAGATTCTCCGGGTCAAGGACAGGGGAAATCCGACATGGCGCGGCCCGTGAAAGCCCTGGGAGCAGTCGCCGCTCTGATGCTGGTATCGGCCGCGTGCGGCCCCTCCGGCAGCGGACCGGCGAACGGAACGGGAACGGAGTACGCGTCCGCCTACTCCGGTCACGAGCCGCTGCACGTGTTCGGTTACCCTTCCGCCGGCTCTCTTCGTGTCACACAGGAACTCGTGTGGCGTATCGCCGACGGCGACGCGGACGAGCTCCAGTCACTCGCCACCACCGACAGCAGCGACGACGAGACCCAGAAGACGGCCGCCAACTGGATCAAGGGCTTCGGTGCAGCGGCCAAGGGCAAGGTGTCGGCCGACTTCTACGACGAGGGCTCGCAGCGCCAGGTCGTCGTGCTGTATTTCCACGCCACTCACCAGGTCAAGGAAATCAGCGCCCGCATCGACAGCGACGAGGACGGCAACTGGCGCATCCTGATGAAGGAAACCTCCTTCAAGGACGCGACCGGCAAGCCCGTTTGGGCCCCCAAGGAACCCGGAGGGGCCGGCTCCCGACACTGAGCGCCGAGAACGCCACCACGGCTGGCCGAAGAAGCTCCAGGTGGCCAAGTGACCGTCAACCGAGGCGTGGGGGGGGCCCCGGGGGGGGGGGGGGGGCCCCCCCGGGGGGGGGGGGGGGGGGGGGCGGGGGGGGGCGCCCCGGGGGGGGGGCCCCCCCGGCCGGGGGGCCGCCCCGCCCCCGGG
>NZ_JBITYA010000007.1:72325-160366 GCF_044544985.1 Streptomyces sp. NPDC053427
CGTGGGGCGCACCCGGTGCTGCGGGTGCGCCCCACTCGTGTGCGCGGGTGCGGCGTCAGCTCCGGAAGCCGTCCTGGGCGTCATCCGCCGCGGCCTGGGCCCGCTCCCGGCCCCGGTGGGCGGCGTCCCGGGCCCGCTGCCCCCGCTCGGACGCCTCTTCCTCGGCGTCACCCATTGCCTTCTGCGCCTGCTCGAGCTGCTCGGCCTTGGCCCGGAACTGGTCCTTGAGACCCATGCTGGTCACTCCTGCGTGAGGTGCGGGGAATAGGTGTCGACCAGATTCACATAGTCGGGCATTCTCCGCATTTTGAGCAGGTGTGGGCGTGGGACGGCCGCGTGAACCGCTGCATCTGCCGCTGCATCCACCGATGCCCCTACCGATCCGCCCGCGCCTTCTCGTCCGCCGCCCCGCCCGCGCCGACCAGCCCGGTCCGCATCCCGTCCAGCCGGTCCCCGAAGCGGCGCATCTCCCGCTGGCCCACCGACCCGATGACCGACGGCAGACAGCCGCGCAGCGACTGCATCCCGCGCAGCCACCACTGCCCGTAGACATGCGCGGAGCGGCGCTCGATGCCCGCCACGATCCGGTCGACGGCGGGGCCCAGCGGATAGGTCTTGTTCGACGGCCAGGGCAGCCGGGAGCGCAGCTCGCGCATGATGTCGTCCTGGTCGGCGCCGCGCACCATGTCGGTGTCGGTCCAGCTCAGATAGCCGACGCCGACCCGTACGCCCTTGTGGCCGACCTCGGCGCGCAGGCTGTGCGCGAACGCCTCGACGCCCGATTTGGAGGCGCAGTACGCGGTCATCATCGGCGCCGGGGTCATTGCGGCGAGCGAGGCAATCTGAAGAAAGTAGCCGCGGGACTCCATCAGCACGGGCAGGAAGGCGCGGCCGGTGACCGCGCCGCCTATCAGGTTGACCTCGATGACCCGTTTCCACGCCACCGGGTCGGAGTCGACGAACGGCCCGCCGGTCGCCACCCCGGCGTTGGCGACGACCGCGTCGACCTTGCCGAAGTGTTCCTTGACCTCGCCCGCGACCCGGGCCATCGCCTCGTGGTCGGTGACATCGGCGAGCCAGTGGTGCGCCGGGCCGTGCAGCGCGGCCGCGACCTTCGTCAGCTCGTCCGGCTCCAGGCCGACCAGCGCAAGCGTCGCACCGCGCGCCGACAGCTTGCGCGCCAGCAGCGCGCCGACCCCGCGCGCCGCCCCGGTCACCACCACGACCTGCCCGTCCAGGCTCCCGCTCCTGCTTGCGTTCACGCCGTGTTCTCCTTCTTCTGCCGCTTGCCTTGGGGGGCGGGGGCCGCCGTGGGCCGCCCGGCCTCCGCGTCGGTGGTGGTCAGGTGATCGTGCACGAGTTCCCGCAGGCGGCCGCCGACCGCTGCCGGATCCTCGATGGGCGCCATGTGTCCCAGGCCGGGCAGCTCGGTCACGCCACGGCAGTCGGGGAGCACGGCGGCCAGCCGGCGGGCGGACACAAAAGGCGTGAGGCGGTCGGCGGTGCCCGAGACGACGGCGGTGGGCATCTCCAGCCGGGCCACCCCGCCGGTCAGTTCGAGACCGGCCAGCACCCTGCCCCACTGAGCCCGCACGCCCGGCGGGCAGGCGTGCACGATCCGTGCGCAGGCCTCGATCTGCTCGGCGGTGGCGCCGGCGCCCATCGTGGCGTACCGAAGGGCCCATTTGGCGGGGGGCGATACGGGGCCGAGCGGGACGCGCGAGTGCAGCAGCAGCCGGTGCGCGCGGCGCCGGCCCTGCGGGGTGCGCAGCGGGAACACCCGTGATTCCGCGGCCAGTTCGGAGCTTCCGGTGCTGCACAGCAGGGCCGCGGCGGCCCGTTCGCGCAGCTGCGGGCGGTCCGCGGCGGCCATGATCGTCATGCCGCCCATGGAGTGCCCGCCGATCACGGCGCGTTCGCCCGGCTCCAGCGTCGCCTCCAGTACGGCGACGAGGTCGTCGGCGAGGGCTTCGGTGCTGTACCCCGCCGGGTTCACCGCCGGGCTGCGCCCGTGCCCGCGCTGGTCGTAGACGACCACCTTGTGCTCGGTGGCGAGGTCGCGGACGATCGGGGCCCAGAAGGCGGTCGAGCAGGTCCAGCCGTGGGCGAGGACGACGGCGGGGGCGCCCTCGGGCCCGTGGATCTCGGCGTAGAGGCGGGAGCCGTCGGCGGAGGTGACGGTCGTCGTCCTGCGCGGGACGGGCGGCGCGTACGGTCCGGTGGTCAGGTGTGCGGGCCGGCTCATGCGGCGGCCTCCTCGGTGAGCGGTGCGATGGGTTCCGGTTCCTCGACCGGTTCGGCCGGGGCCCGCAGCAGCTCGTACTCCGCGAGGTCCACCTGCCGGGTCACCCGCCGGAACTCCGACGTCGTCCCCGGCCATGCGGTCGTATTGCGCCCGCTCGCGTCCAGATACCAGCTGTCGCAGCCGCCGGTGTTCCACACCGTGCGCTGCATGCGCCGCTGGATCGTTTGCGTCCACGCCTGGACCGCGGACGGCCGGGCGCTGAGCGCGATCCGCCCGCCGAGGATGTCGAGCTGCCGCATGAAGTCGGCCATGTAGTTCAGCTGGGCCTCGATCATCAGGATCATCGAGCTGTTCCCGAGGCCGGTGTTGGGCCCGATGATGGTGAGGAAGTTGGGGAATCCGGCCGCGCTGGTGCCGCGCAGCGCCTCCATGCCGTCCTTCCACTCCTCGGCGAGGGTGGTGCCGTACGCGCCGGTCACCCGCTGGGCGATCGGCATGTCGGTGACGTGGAAGCCCGTACCGAAGATGATCGCGTCGGCCTCGGTCTCCGTCCCGTCCGCGGCGACGAGCGTGTTGCCGCGGATCTCCTTCAGCCCGGACGACACCACGTCGACATTGGGCCGGGCGAGCGCCGGGTACCAGCTGTTGGACAGCAGGATGCGCTTGCAGCCGATGCGGTAGTCGGGGGTGAGCCGGGCGCGCATCGCCGGGTCCTTGATGACCTTGTGCATATGGGACTTGGCGAGCGCCTCGATCAGGCCGAGCTCATTGGGCCGCTTGGTGAACGCGCTGACCTGGAGCTCGCGGATGCCCCACAGCAGCTGGCGGCGCAGCGCCCGGGTCGCGGGGACCTTGGTGTGCAGCCAGCGCTCCACGCCGGTGATCCTGCGGTCGGCGCGCGGCATGACCCAGGGGGGCGTGCGCTGGAAAACGGTGAGCCGGCCGGCCTCGGGCTGGATGGCCGGCACGATCTGGATCGCCGACGCCCCGGTGCCGATCATCGCGATCCGTTTGCCCCGCAGGTCGTAGTCGTGGTCCCAGCGCGCGGAGTGGAAGACCTTGCCGGGGAAGGAGTCCAGCCCCGGTACGTCCGGCAGCTTGGGATCGGACAGCGGCCCGGTGGCCGAGACGACCACGTCCGCGGTCAGCGCCCCCTGGGCCGTGTCGATCTCCCACCGCAGTTCCTCGTTGCTCCACCGCAGGCTGCGCACCTCGGAGTTGAACCGGATGTGCGCACGCAGGCCGAAGGTGTCCGTCACCCGCTCCAGGTACGCGCGGATGTGCGCCTGCCCGGAGAAGTTCCGCGGCCACTCCGGATTCGGCGCGAAGGAGAAGGAGTACAGGTGCGAGGGCACATCGCACGCGCATCCCGGATAGCTGTTGTCCCGCCAGGTGCCGCCCACCGCATCGGCCCGCTCCAGGATCACGAAGTCGGTGATCCCCTGACGGCGCAGCCGTACGGCCGCCCCCAGACCACCGAATCCCGATCCGATCACCGCCACCCGCACGTGCTCCCGCTCCTGCTCGTGCTCGGCCATCCCGCCGCCTCCCGAGTTCGACGCCAACCTTCACCAGCCTCCGCTCAACCATGCCAGCAATTACTGGCACGATTGGCTGGTTGGAGCGTAGGGCAGCTCCGTACCGAGCGGTAGGGGTCGGGCGCCAGGAAGTTACCGCCGGTCGCACTCCGCCCCGGCGGGCCCGGCCCGGCATAGGGTGAACGCGTGGCAGCGAACGAGAACGAGACGGCGAAAGGGCACGGGAACGGGCCGGCGCTCCCGGCCACCGACGGAGCCGGACGAGGCGCCTCCGCCGCGTCCTCCCCCGCCCGCGAATTCCGGATGGCCGACCTGGCCGAGGAAGCCGGCATCACGGTCCGCACGCTGCGCTTCTACCGCGAGCGCAAGCTCATCCCCGCGCCGCGCCGCGAGGGCCGGATCGCCTGGTACAACGAGCACCATCTCGCCCGCCTGCACACCATCGGCGCACTCCTGGAGCGCGGCCACACCCTCGGCGGCATCGGCGAACTCCTCGCCGCCTTCGAAAGCGGCCGCGACGTCGGCGAGCTCCTCGGCCTGGACTCCGCGATCGTCACCCCGTGGTCCGAGGAAACCCCGGTCCGCCTGACCCCCGAGGAACTGGCCGACCACTTCAGCGACGACGTCACCCCCGAGAACCTGACCACATCCCTCGACATGGGCTATCTCGCCGTCGACGGAGACGAGTTCGTCCACGTCAGCCGCCGCCTCCTGGACGCCTCCACCGAACTCGTCGAGGAGGGCATCCCGCTGGCCGCCGTCCTGGAATCCGCCCGCCGGGTCCGGGTCCACGCCGACGCCCTCGCCGACCTCTTCTGCGACCTGATCCGCACCCATGTCCTCGCCGACGTCCTGCCGCACGATCCCACCGGCCGGCCCCCCACCCCCCAAGAGGTCGACCGCATAGCCGAAACCATCGACAGACTCCGCCCGCTCTCCAAGGGCGTCGTCGAAGCCGAACTCGCCATGGCCATGGACCGCCGCATACGAGCCGAGATCGAGGAGCGGCTGCGGGCCTGCGGCGGGGACGGCGGCGAGCGGCCGGGGGCCGGGGAGCCGGGGGGCGGGGAGCCGGGGGCCGGAGACCTGGGGGCCGGGCCGCCGCGGAATTGAGAACGCTCGGGGGCCGAGCAGAGGCCAAGCGTCCGTGCGAGGTGGTCGGCTAGTCCGGCTCGCCGGGACGCCGCTCCTTGCTCGACGGAGATCCGTGGGACGGGCCCGGGCGCCGGGCCGCCCGACGCGCCCGGTGCCGCCGCACCGCATCGCGGTTGGCGCACGGGTGGGAGCAGTAGCGCTGCCGCCCACCCCGCGTGAAGTCGCCGTAAGCGCGTCCGCATTCGGCCAGCGCGCAGCGGCCGAGGCGGTCCATCCCCCGCCCCGTCAGATGCAGTGCCGTCCCTACGCTGACCACCGCCCGCACGACGCCGCCCAGACCGAGGCCGTCGTCGCGGTAGTGGATGTGCCAGCCCCCATCGGCGTGGTCGGTCACGCGCGGGTGCCCCGCACAGGACGCCAGCAACGCATTGACCAGAGCGGCCCGTTGCGCAAGACCGTCGGCGTCGACCACCGCCTCCCACCGCGGTATGAACTCCAGGATCTCCGCCAAGTCCCCCTCCCCCACGGGACGGTCGATGACCATACCCGCGGCCAGGCAACGCTCGGCGAACTCTTGGGGAGTGCGCGGCGGCGCGGCGGCGAGCTCGACCATGAGCCGCACGGGATCTTCTCCGTAAGGGTTCTGCTGCACAAGGCAATTACAGCATCCTTGGGCGGAACGGTTCGAACTCCCAGCGGAGGAAGGGGAGTTCACCCCTCTCGATTGCCTCGCCGTCACCGCCGTCAGCACCAAGGCTCGCCGGGCCAAGGGGGAGAGCATCACGGCGGTAGCCAAGGCGTTGGGTGTGAGCCGCGGGGCGCCGTTCAAGCCTGTTCAGGAGTGCCACGGCTCCACAGTTCCTCGCTGTGTTCCGCGAAGCGGTCGAACATGCCCCCGTCGCCCTGCTTGCGTAGGTGGAGTAGTGGCGAGTCGTGCCCCACCAACCGGGCAAGATGCGGTGTCACTAGCGCCTCATGGCCGAAGCGGAATACAGACAGACTCACATGATTGATCGCGTCGTCCGGGGCGCTGAAGCGAGCCTCGAGGCCATCCAGCGGCCCAAGGCGGTCCAGGTGCTCCAGCGTGATCCGGATGCGTGTGGAGACCGTCAGAGCCACGTCCTCGATGGCCTCCCGCTGCCGGGTCACCTCGCCTTGCGGGTCGCCCAGCAGGAACCGCACCCGACACCCTGCCTCCGCCTTCCGGCGCAGAATCTCGGGGAAGGCGGGCACCTGGGTCCACAGAAAGTAGTTCGTGTATCCGGCGAAGAACAGATCGGCGTCGGCCCGGCTGATCAGGTCGCTCCATACCGTGGACGGGCATGCTGACCGATACGGGTAAGAGCGCACCAGCTCACGGTCGTTGCCCGTCTTGATGCGGTCCTTCACTGCCTGGGGCCAGATCATTTCTTCGTCCACTCCCAACGCCCGACAGGCGTCCTCTCGATTTCGTGCATGGGGTGTCAGTTCGGAGTCGGCTAGCCACCGCTCGACAGTCTTGCCGGTCACGCCGACGCGCACGGCCAGCTGACGTGGGGTGAGACCAGCGTCCGCCATAGCCGAGCGTAGAGCAGAGTTCAAGACGCCTCCCGGGGACGTTTGGGCCTTCTTGGACCGTAGCCGCCCAAGGTCCAACTGTCCTTGATTCGGGGGTGGATACGTCCTCCAGGGGGCTCAAGGATCACGACCATGACAGAGCCGACGAAATACCCGACGGCGCCGGTAGAGCTGCCGTTAAGGCTGGGCCTGGAGCCGCTGCCCGTAGACAGCTGCGATGTGTGCGGCGCGCTGGACAGGGAGCGGGACACCGCACGGCTCACCGGAGATGGCTCGAAGGTGAGCGACTGCAATGTAGAGATCCGGCGGCACCCACACGGCACGAAGGCGGCCCGGTCATGAGCGCAGGCGGCGGCATGGCGCGCCGTGAGCATGTCTCGTATCAGGATCCGCTCGCCGTGCCTCGCCCCGGTCTCGCCGACCCCCACGACTGCCCCGGATGCGCTCTACTGAAAGAGCAACTGAGCGAGATCCTCCAGGAACAGAAGAACCTCGCCTTGTGGGAGATTCTCGACAGCATGGAGAAGCACAAGAAATACGGGCATCCGGAAGACGCACGCCCGTCCCAGTAGGCCGGGGCGGGGCCGTCGCGCCGAACGCGCCGACCCCCGCCCCTTCGACTCCTCCGACCGACAAGCCTTGAGTAGGACAGGTCGTGTCCCGTCCGAGTTGACGTGCTCAGGCTCTCGCCCCGGTCCGCCCCTTCGCTGGGGTGCCGCCCTAAGGGCTGTCCCGTAGCAGTGAGGGCAACCGCGTCGGACCCAGGGAAGCCGAAGCGCCCATGCGGCCCCGTCCGGCGACGGCGAGCAAACAGCCGGGCGGGGCTTTGCGCTGCCGCTCGCTACAGGTCGAAGACCGCCGTCACGGGCGCATGATCGCTCCACCGCTGGTCATAACTGGCCGCCCGCTCCACATACGCCTTCACCGCCCGCCGCGCCAGGCCGGGCGTGGCCATCTGGTAGTCGATCCGCCAGCCCGAGTCGTTGTCGAACGCGCGGCCCCGATACGACCACCAGGAATACGGCCCCTCGACGCCGGGGTGCAGCGCGCGGACGACGTCCACGTAGCCACCGCGGGTCTCGTCCAGGACGTCGGTGAGCCAGGCGCGCTCCTCCGGGAGGAAGCCGGACTTCTTCTGGTTGGCCTTCCAGTTCTTGAGGTCCGCCTCCTGGTGGGCGATGTTCCAGTCGCCGCAGACCACGACCTCACGGCCGTCCGCCGCGGAGCGCTTGCGCAGGTCCACGAGGTAGGGGAGGAACTCCGCCAGGAAGCGTTCCTTCTCGTCCTGGCGCTCGGTGCCGACCTCGCCGGAGGGGAGGTAGAGGCTGGCGACGGTCACGCCGGGCAGATCCGCCTCCACATAGCGACCGCTGTCGTCGAATTCCGCCGAGCCGAAGCCCACCTGCACCCGCTCCGGCTCCCGCCGCGTGTAGAGCGAGACGCCGGCCCGCCCCTTGGCGGCGGCCGGTGCGTGGACGACGTGCCAGCCCTCGGGGTCACGGACCTCCGCCGGCAGCTGGCCGGGCTCGGCGCGTACCTCCTGGAGGCACAGCACCTCGGCCTCCGTCTCCGCCAGCCACGGCACGAAGCCCTTCTTGGCCGCGGCGCGCAGCCCGTTCACATTCACCGTCGTCACAGTCAGCAACACAAACTCCCTCATCGCCCTGGCGGCGCGCAGCCTACGCGACGGGCCGCCGGGGCGCCTGCCTGGGCTTCTGGCTCCCACCATTCGGACGCCAGTACGCTGCGCGAAATGGAGATACGTCCGACCCGCTACGACCACCCCGATGCGCTCGCGCTCGAGGAGGAGGTCCAGCAGGAATACGTCCGCCGCTACGGCGATGCCGATCTGACCTCGCTGGACCCCGGGATGTTCGCCCCGCCCAACGGCATCTACCTCCTCGCGTACGAGGACGGGCGCCCGCTGGCCACCGGGGGCTGGCGGCTCCAGGAGGACCTGGCGGAGGGGTACGCCGTGGGCGACGCCGAGATCAAGCGGATGTTCGTGGTCCCGGAGGCCCGCGGCCGGGGGCTGGCCCGGCGCATACTCGCCGAGCTCGAGGCGGACGCGCGCGCCGCGGGCCGGATCCGCATGGTCCTGGAGTCCGGCATCGAGCAGCCGGAGGCGCTCGCGCTGTATGCGTCGAGCGGCTATCTCCCGGCGGAGAAGAAGTTCGGGTACTACCGGATGTACGAGAAGAGCCGGTGCATGACGAAGGCGCTGTAGGGCGAAGGCTTCGTAGGGCGATGGTGCGGTCTTCGTAGGGCAATGGGGCGGTAGGGCGAAGGTGCTGTAGGCCGAGGCGCCGCGGGGCGAGGTCGCCGCGGGGCGTGGCCCGGGGGCGGGGGCGGCAGGGGGTGCGCCCGCACTTTGTTGACACGCGTCCGGGCGGCTCTCCATACTCATTCCACTAATCAACTAGCTAAAGGGGGGATCTGGGTGCGCGAGCCGAAGCCATGGGCGATCGAGGCCACCGGCCTGGGCAAGAAATACCGGCGCGGCTGGGCCCTGCGGGACTGCTCCTTCCGCCTTCCGGCCGGTCGCATCTGCGCCCTGGTCGGCCCGAACGGGGCGGGCAAGAGCACCTTCCTGGGGGTCGCGACCCGGCTGGTGCAGCCGACGGCCGGGAGCCTGAAGCTGTTCGGCACGCCGGTCTCCGATCCCGCCGTACTGGAACGCGTCGCCTTCCTCGCCCAGGACAAGCCCCTCTACCCGCGCTTCACGGTGGCCGAGACCCTGCGCCTGGGCCGCGAGTTGAATCCGCGCTGGGACCAGGCGCTGGCCGAGCGGATCGTACGGTCCGGGAACGTGCCCCTCACCGCCCGGACCGGGACCCTCTCGGGCGGCCAGCGCACCCGGGTCGCCTTCGCGCTCGCCTTCGGCAAACGCCCCGATCTGCTGCTGCTCGACGAGCCGATGTCCGACCTCGACCCGCTCGCCCGGCACGAGCTCTCCGGCCTGCTGATGGCGGAGGCGGCCGAGCACGGGACGACCGTGCTGATGTCGTCCCACATGCTCTCCGAGATGGAGGACATGTGCGACTACCTCGTCGTGCTGGCGGAGGGCCGGCTGCGGATGGCGCTGCCGACCGACGCGCTGGTGTCGGCCCACCTGCTGGTGACCGGGCTGGCCGACGGGGACGGCGTCCCCGAGGAGCTCCGGCGGCGGCACACGGTGGTCGAATCCCGGGTCACCGGGCGGCAGTTCACCGCTCTGGTCCGGCCGAACGGCCCGCTCTCGGACGGCTGGGAAGCCGTACCGCCGAGCATGGAGGAGGTCCTGCTGGCCCATCTCCGCTCGCCCGACGCACCCACCCTGATCGCGAACGAGGCACGTACCGACGGCCCGCAGGAGGTTACGGCATGAGCACGACGACCACGGCCTCCCCGGCCTCGCCCGCGAACGGCACGACGGCATCCGGCACCCCGCGCCGTCTGCTGCGCGGGCTGCCCTGGGTGATCTACCGGCGCCACCGCGGGCTGCTGATCACCGCACTGCTGATCACCCTCGCCGGCTGTGCGACGTTCCTGTACCAGCGCTTCGGGGTCATGGACTTCCTGCACGCCAAGGGCTCGACCCCCGACGACGACGGCAAGCTGAGCACGTCGTTCGCCGACGCCTTCAACTCGATGTTCTCCCGCGACATCTCCTTCCTGGAGTTCCTGCCCGGCGCCGTCGCCGTCTTCGTCGGCGCGCCGCTGATCGCGGGTGAGCAGGAGCGCGGCACCATCAAACTGGTCACCACGCAGTCGTCCGGCCGTGGCCGCTGGATCACCACCACACTCGGTCTGCCGCTGGCCGTGATGGCCGTGTGCACCGCCCTGCTGGCGGTGACCTTCCGCCGGCTGTGGTTCCCGGCCCACGAGCTCGTCATGGGCGGCGACTGGCTCATGGGCGGCGCCTTCGAGACCACGGGCCCCGGCCTGGTGGCCATGACTCTGTTCCTGACCGCCTGCGGCATCGGCCTCGGCCTGCTGATCAAGCGGGTGGTACCCGCGATGGCGGCCACCGCGGTCCTCTCCTTCGTCATCACCACGATCTGGACGGAGAAGGTACGCCAACAGCTCGGCGCGTTCCGCAGCATGACCTATCCCGAGGGCTCCTCCCACCGCCTGCCACGCGGCGCCGTGGAGATCGACCAATGGGTGGCCACCGCGGACGGCAAGCTCTACGGCTACGGCACCTGCACCGGCCGCGATTACGAGGCCTGCCGGGCCAAACTGGGCATCGTCAACCGCGTCTCGCAGTACTTCGACTTCAGCCAGCTGGCGGGAATGCAGTGGCGTGGAGCCGGGATCCTGCTGGCCCTGACCGCGATCGTGCTCGCGCTGGTCGTCTGGCGGGTCCGTAGGCGGCCGCTCTGAACGGGGGCCCGGGTGGCGGGGCCGCCGGACCGGCCCCGCCACACGCCGGCTGCGCTTTGACACCCGGCACGGGCCGCCCGATCATCAAGCGGTGCGGGACCGGCCCCCGGACGGGCAGGCAGGCCCCGGTGGAGACAGAGAAGTGGTGAACGTCGTGGAGTTCCGGATCGACCGCCGCAGCGGCGTCGCCACCTACCTCCAGATCGTCCAGCAGGTCCAGCAGGCGCTACGCCTGGGCATCCTGGTGGAGGGCGACCGCCTGCCGACGGCCGCACAGGTGGCCGCCACGACCAAGGTGAATCCGAATACGACGCTCAAGGCGTACCGCGAGCTGGAACGCGAGGGCCTGGTCGAACCCCGCCCCGGCCTCGGCACCTTCGTCAGCCGCACCCTCGCCCGCCCCGAGTCCGCGGCGGACGCCCGGCTCCGCGCGGAACTGGGCGCATGGATGGACCGGGCGCGGGCGGAGGGGCTGGAGCGGGAGGACGTGCGGGCGCTGCTGAACTCCGTGTTGCAGGAGCGCTACCCGGACGACTGAGCCACCCGGGCCGCACGCGTCGCGCCCCCTCCTCCCGCCCCGTCCCCTCGCCCCGTTCCCTCGCCTCCCTCCCCGGTTGACCCTCACCCGACGTCAGGCCGCAACCTGATCGACGGCACGGGCCGCCGGGGACCACCACCGGGGAACGTGAGAGACATGGGACGAAGGGCACTGAGATGGGCTACTCGGTCGGGCAGGTCTCCCGCTTCGCGGGGGTCACGGTGCGCACCCTGCACCACTACGACACGTCGGGCCTGCTCTCCCCCAGCGACCGCAGCCCCGCCGGTTACCGCCTCTACAGCGACGCCGACCTGGCCCGGCTCCAGCAGCTCCTCTTCTACCGGGAACTCGGCTTTCCGCTCGACGAGATCGCCACCATCCTGGAGAACCCGCAGGCCAACGCCCTCGACCACCTCCGCGCCAGACACCGCCTCCTCAACGACCAGATCGCCACACTGCAACGCCTGGTCGAGGTCGCCGAGCAGGCCATGGAGGTCCAGCAGACGGGGGTGCAGCTGACGCCCGAGGAGCGGTTCGAGGTCTTCGGCGAGGTCTCCTTCGACCTCAGTTACGCCACCGAGGCCCATCTGAAGCGGCGGCACAGCGAGGGGCACCAGCACTCCATGGCGCGGGCCGCCGCGCACTCCAAGGAGGACTGGGCGCAGATCATGGCGGAAAGCGCCGCCTGGCGGCAGCGCCTCACCGCCGCCTTCGACGCCGAGGAACCGGCGGACGGCGAACGGGCCATGGACCTCGCCGAGGAACACCGCCGGCACATCACCCGCTGGTTCACCCCGTGCCCCACCGCTATGCACGGCCGGATCGCGGAGGACTTCGCCGCCGATCCCCGCGCCTTCGCCCTGCTCGTCCCGCCGACCGAACAGCGCCCCGGCCTGGCCTCGTATCTGCGCACGGCCATCCACGCCAACGCGGTACGCCAGTCGGCCCCCCAGCGGGAAGCCTGAACGCCGGGCACGGCCCGCGCACGCTCCCCGCCCACCGCCAACTCCCCACCAGCAACCGAGGGTCGAACCCCATGAAGATCCTGATCGCCGCCGCCGGCTCCTACGGCGACGTCGCCCCGTACACCGGCGTGGGCGCCCGCCTCCAGGACGCCGGCCACGAGGTCGCGCTCGCCACCCACGACACCTACGCCCCCCTCGTCCGGGCCGCCGGCCTGCAATTCCGTCGGCTCCCGGCCGACCCGCGTGCCGCCCGCCCCACCACTGCCGCCACCGACCGGGAGAAGTCCGCCGCCCCCGGCGGCAACCGGGCCCTGATGCGGCAGGCCGCCGCCTTCATCCGGCAGCTGGGCGGCGGCCTCACCGAAGCCGCCCGCGAGGACACCGAACTCCTGCTCCTCTCCACCACCACGGCCCCCCTCGGCCGGCACCTCGCCGAGGCGATGCGCATCCCGTGCCTGGAGCTGCCCCTCGTCCCCACCACCCCCACCGGCGACTTCGCCCCCGTCATCGGCGGCGGCCGCTCCCTGGGCCGCTGGGGCAACCGCGCCGCCGGCCGCCTCTCCCTCCGCGTCGTCGACCGCCTCTACGCCGACGCGACCCGCGACCTCCGCACCCGCCTCGACCTGCCGCCCGCCACGCCCCGTACGGTGCGCCGCCGCGCCGAAGCGGCCGGCCCCCCGGTTCTGCACGGCTTCAGCGAGGTCCTGGTGCCCCGTCCCGCCGACTGGCGCGCCGGCCTGGACGTCGTCGGAAACTGGTGGCCCTGGCACTCCCCCGACGCCCAACTCCCTTCCGCCCTACGGGACTTCCTCGCCGCCGGCCCGCCCCCGGTCTTCATCGGCTTCGGCAGCATGGCGTCCGGCGACGGCGAACGGCTGAGCTCCCTGACCGTACGGGCGCTACGCCGCGCCAAGGTCCGCGGCATCCTCCAGTCCGGCTGGGCGAACCTGACCACCCGGACCGCCGCCGACCGCTCCGGCGACCCCGACGGCGCCGCCCGCTCCGACGACCCCGACCTCCTCACCATCGGCGAGGTCCCGCACGCCCTCCTCTACCCCCAGGTGGCCGCGGTGGTCCACCACTGCGGCGCCGGCACCGCCGCCGCGGGACTCCGCGCCGGCGTCCCCACCGTCCCGCTCCCCGTCGCCGCCGACCAGCCCTTCTGGGCCGCCCGCCTGGCTTCCCTCGGCGCCGCCACCGCCCCGATCCCGTTCAAGGACCTTGCCGCGGACGACGCCGTGACCCGTCTCGCCGACGCCCTCACCCGGGCCACCACGGACCCCGCCCTCCTCGAACGCGCCGCTCACGCCGCCCGCCGCCTCGCCTGCGAGGACGGCGCCGGCGCGGTCGCCAGGGCAGTCGACCGCCTGGCCGGCTAAGGGCTGTCCGCCCCCGGAGAGAGACGGACGGACCGCCCGACGTACACCCTGCGGCGGAAGCGCGTCGGGCGGGTCAGCCGCCGAACCACCCCGCAACATCCACCCGGAGTCCGTCCGCGGGAACCACGGTGCGCAGCGCCGCCTCCACCTCGCCGAGCCGCTCCGACCCCAGCACCCTCTCCCACCGGGTATGCAGCTCGTCGAAGATCGCGGCCGACCGGACCAGCACGTCGACGCCGCGCGGCGTGAGCCCGATCACCTTGCGCCGGCCGTCCGCCGGATCATCGAACCGCTCGACATAGCCCAGCCCTTCCAGCCGGTCGACGGTCTTGCCTGCGGCCTGCTTGGAGACGCCGAGCCGTCGCCCCAGCTCGCTGGCGGTCACCCCGTCCCGCCCGATCGCCTGCAGGGCAAACCCGTACGCGGGCCGTGCGCCCGGATGCCCCTGCCGCGCCAGCTCCGCATGCAACTCGTCGATCAGCGAACGGAATCCGGCGAACAGCAGTAGCGGCAGCTCGTATCCAGGCGCCTTGCCGCGATCGCCCGCCTCAGCCATTGCAAAACTCGACAACCAGGTTTACTTTCATTTCGTCAACCACGTTGTCGATCCTATGCCGCGCGGCGTCGCCCGGCCACCACCGCAAAGGACCTTCGCCATGTCCACCACCATGCCCACCACACCGGCCACCCCCTTCGCCTTCCCTGACCACACCCCTCACTCGGCCCCCGCCGCCTCCCGCCCCGCCGTGGAAGCCACCGCCAAGCGCCTCGGCTACCTCCCGGCCGGAGTCGCCCGCCTCGCCACGTCACCGCAACTGCTCAACGGCTTCCTCGAACTCAGCGCGCTCTTCGAGACGACAACCCTCGACCCGCTCGCCCGCGAGGTCCTCATCATGACCATCGCCACCCGCAACGGCTGCCACCTCTGCGTCGCCATGCACACCGCCAAACTCACCGCCCTCACCACACCCCCCGACACCGAGCCGCTCCTCTCCGCCCTACGGGCCCAACAGCCCCTCCCCGAACCCCGCCTGGAGGCGATCCGCCGCTTCACCCTCGCCGTCCTGGACACCGCCGGCGACGTGGACCCCGCCGCCCTCCAGGCCTTCCTGACCCACGGCTACACCCCCCGGAACGCCCTGGAAGTCGTCCTGGGTATCGGCGCCTACACCCTGTCCACCCTCGCCAACCGCCTCACCCAGGCCCCGGTGGACGCCCCCCTCGCCCCCTACGCCTGGCACCCCACCGCCGAAGGCGCACCCGCGCCGACCGAAGACGCCGTGCGCCACCGCATTCCCGGCTCCGCCCACCCCTGATCGCCACACCACCCCGAAAAGCGACCGACCGGCACGGCCCCTCCCCGAGGGCCGGCCGGCCGGGCTCCGCGCTACGGCACGCGTGCGGCCGGGAGACCGGTCCGACGCCGCCGGGGGCGGGGTCCGGCCACCGCTGCACCGCTCATCCCGCCACCGATCGGCCCCCCTCCGCAGGCTCGGGAACCCTTTCCGCGCCGGCCACGGATCCGTTCTTCTCCTTCGCCTCCCGGTGGAGGCGTTCGATGCGTTGCCCCCATCCGGCTCCGACAAGGATCAGGGCCGCACCCACGGCGCCAAGGACTCCCAGCCGGTCACCGCCGAGGAGGACGCCGACGAGGAGCGCCCAGATGGGCTCGGTGCCCAGCAGCAGACTGACCCGGGACGGCGAGGTCTTCCGCACCGCCAGCATCTGGACGAAGAAGGCAAAGACCGTGCCGATCAGCGCCAGGTAGAGAAGGACGAGCCAGAGACCGGGACCGAGCCGGGAGGCCACCGTCCATGCGGGTTCGCCCACCAGCGGACTGACCGCGCAGAACAGCACTGCCGCCGTCGCCATCTGCACATAGGTGAGGTTGAGCGAGTCGTACTGCTTTTGGGCCGACCTCCGGTGCATCACCGTGACATGGACGGCGCGGGCCGCCGCTGCGGCCAGGACCAGCCAGTCCCCCGCGCTCGGGGGGCGCAGCCCGGTTCCCGAGGCGAGCAGGCCGACGCCGACGACGGCCGCCGTGGCGGCGAGGAAGAACTGCGGCGGCAGCCAGGACCTGTTGACGGCGCTGTCCAGGATGGGGGTCATGACGATGGTGAGACTGATGATGAGGCCGGCGTTCGTCGCGCTTGTGTGCGCGATGCCGAACGTCTCGAAGAGGAGGACCACCGCCAGGATGACTCCGAGGAGCGTCCCCGTGGCCACTTCGTCACGCCTGGCGGCGCGCAGCCTGCGGAGGCAGACGGGCAGGAAGGCCACCGCCGTCACCGCGAAGCGGAGGGCCAGAATGGCGATGACCGAGCCGGGCGTGACGAGTTCTTTCGCTGCGAGATAGGTGGAGCCCCAGACGGCCGCCACCGCCAGCAGCAGCATGTCTATCAGCCGGACACGTGAGGGGTTTGCGAGCATGGTTGCGCTCTTTCATGAAGGGCGCCGGCGCTCCTGACCGCCAACCAGCGAACGCACATTGCCTGGTCTCGAGGAGCGTGGGCGTGCTGCGGAGATGCGGCTGGGGCCTGGTCACCGTTTCCCACCAGACCCCAACCGCACCGGGTGTGCTTCTCAGACGAGTTGATACGGAGCGTTCTCGACGTGGATCGAGAACTTCTCCCACGCTTCGCGATCGCGGAGATAGCGCGGCTCATCGGCCGTGATCGAGCGGGTCTCGGCCCCGCCGGGCGTCAGCCTCCAGCGTACGGATCCGGTCACCCGCACAGCGCAGCTGTCGATGAAGGACTGAAGCGCCCGGTGCAGCTCGCCGAACCAGCGGCCTTCCAGCGATTCGCGCACCCACAGCTGTTCCAGATGCATCTTCTCCCGCATCGTCTCGGCCTCCAGGGTGGCGGTCTCCAGATGCCGGTAGGTGCGCAGCAGCAGCCAGGCCGCCGGCATCTCCCTGATCTCCAGGACCTTCTCACCGTTGTCGAGATGCTCCAGCCCGCTGTAGCGGCCGATCCCGTAGGCCCCGACGCGGGTATTGAGCTCCGCGATGAGTTCGGTGAGGGACTTCTCCACCCCGTCGACGCTCACCGGTACGCCCTCGCGGAAACGCACTTCGAGGCTCTCGCCGGACATCTCCGGCCGCCTGGCGCTCCACTGGTACATGTGCTCGGGCACCGCATGGTCCTCGGGGTCGTCGAGGATGCCGGACTCGAACTCACGGCACCACAGGTTCGAGTCACCGGAGACGATGCGCGCACTCATCTGGTCCAGGCCCACGGCCTTGAGTTCCTGGATCTTCTGGTCACGGTCCACCGGGTCGAGGTCGTACGGACTGCCGTACTGCCCGGGGAATCCCAGCAGAGCGAGGGCTCCGTTCAGCCGCCGCAGCGTATTCTGCGAACGGTTCGCCGTGTGCAGAATGGCCGCGGCCCCGAGTTCTTCGGCAAGTCCCACGGCGAGACGGGCGATAAGCGGGCGGCTCAGCGTGGAACTGACCGGGTGAGTGTCGAGGTAGACCGCCTGGGCTGCGATCGCGGGCCGGACGAATTCCTCGACGAACGTCTGGCGTCCGTCGATGATGTGCAAACGCGCGCCGAGTTCATCCGCGATGCGCTGCTTGTGTTCGCTGCTCTCGTCTTCGCCGAGGTCGACACTCACCGCGTGAATATCGCGGAACCCCGCCTGCTTTAACCGGAGCAGCAGATAAGTGCTGTCCAAACCGCCGCTGAACAAAGTGACGATGGGCCGGCCCGGGTCCAGATCGGCAGGCGTGAGCTGCCGGAAGGAACGGATGATCTGTGCCTGTATCAACGTGGTTCCCTGGTCAGCGCTCGGTACGGGTGAACATGGCGATCAGAACGTCCCGGTGGCCGTGGCCATCGGTGACGGCGGGGGTGAGCGGGGTCACGCTGTGCAGGAGCCGCTCGTCGTCCGCGAACAGGAACTCGCCGGGTTCGGCGAGCGCAACCTCCTTGAGGCACTCCCGAGTTTGCGCGTCGTAGACCGCGCTGACTCCACCGTCGATGGATTCCCGCTCGATCAGCAAGGTCAGCACAAAGTCGACGCCGTCACGGTGCATTCCCTCGGGCGTAGGCTGACCGTCTTCCTCGCCCCGGGCCAGGATGCGGTTCTGGAAGGTCTGAATCTTCCAGGCAGCTTCTCCGACGATCTCCGTCAGCGAACCGGCGCACCACTCGAAGACCGACCGCAGGACGGGGCTTTCCGCGACATGCGCTTCGAAGGGCTCGAAGTGCCGCTCTATTCCCCCGTTCAGATAATTGACCTCCATCGTCTGGGAGTAGGGAACGTGAGCAAGTAACGCCATGCTGCCGTCGGCGGTGTCGTACGAGAACTCCGAATAGCGGCGCTCACGATAGGTGCCGCCATCGGCCATGTAGCCGTCCTGGTGGAGGTTGTTCCAGCTGTCCGTGAACTGCTTCCATTCGGCACTCTGCGCAAACTCGGCACCCAGCACCGCGCCGAGCTTCCCGTGGAAGTACCCCTGACCGTCCGGGCCCATCACGGGCGCGGGAGCGACGGCTTCGTTCGTGGTTTTCAAGGTGGAGATCCTCTGCTGTGGTGCACACGCGCACCAGGCGTGCACTCGTGGGTTGTTCACACCCGGCCGGCCAAGAGAGCGGATCCGGCCGGACGCGAACGGAAGAGAGGCGACCGCGCTACCGGTAGCCGCGACCGAGGCATGCCCTCGGCGCTGTGAACGTATCGCCAGCCGATCATTTGTGGATCTTGGAAAGTCGGCACCGCCCACGCCGCGCGCGGAACAGGGAAGACGGGCCCGCGAGGGACAGCCGCAATAATTTCCTCACGAGGGCCATCGCGAAGGATATTTTTCCGCCGACCACGCCTTTCGGCAGGAGAATCAACAAAGCGAGCGCCCTAAACGGGGCACTTGGCGCAGATCCCGCGAAACCCTCCCCAGGTACCGCACCCAGTGAAGATGATCACAGGCGAGGCGGCGGGAGTGTCGCGCCGTCGAACCCTCCGCGAGAGCCGACGCCGGTCGCCGGGCGTCGCCACGGTTGCGGCACCGCTCCGCCGCACGACGCGAAAAAGCCCCCACCGGATCATCCCGGCGGGGGCTTTGACGTGCTGTGGACCTGAGGGGACTCGAACCCCTGACCCCCTCGTTGCGAACGAGGTGCGCTACCAGCTGCGCCACAGGCCCTTGCGACGAGTGAAACTCTAGCATCTCGGCCGCGGTGCTCGGAAATCGCTTCCGGTGCTGGTCAGCGGAGGGGCGTCACTCGTTCGCGGCGCGGGGGCGGTCCTCGTCCTCGTACTGGTCGAAGAGGGGGGTGCGGCCGCGGGGGCGGCGGGCGTGGGTGTCGGGCTGGGGGTGGTCGGGGGCGGCGCTGGAGCGGGCGGAGCTCCAGGCGTCGTCGGCGTCGAGGTCGACGTGGCTGGTGGCGCGGGGGGCCACCGGGGCGGTGACGTAGGTGGGGAGGGGAACGGGGACGGGCTCCCAGCTGCCGGAGGCGGGGCGGGGGCGTTCGCGCTCGCGCTGCTGGTCGACCCACTCGGCGTGGTCGGTCTCCTCGACGAGGGCGCGGCGGCCGGCGGTGTGGGGCGGGGTGGGCGCGGCCGGGCGGGGCGGTTCCGGGATCGCCTCGGGCGGGGCGTCAGCGTGGGCGTCGGGCTGGTGGGCGTCGGCGGGCGGCTGGTCGGCCGCCGGCTGAGGGCGGGGCCGGCCCTCCCGCAGCCGTTGCGCCGCCGCCTCCGCCTTGCGCCGGTCCATGGTGAAGACGAAGCGGCGCCGTTCCTGGACGCGGAGGTAAATGATGTACGCGGTGAGGAGGCCGGCGGGGGCGGCGGGCGCCCAGAGGAAGGGGAGGCCGCCGACCGCGGCGGCGATGGCGCCGATGGTGAAGGCGAGGAAGAGGATGGTGATGGTGCGTCGGCGGCGGGCGAGAACCTTGGCGCGCTTGGTCCGCTCGGAGAGGGAGGGGCGGGGCGGCGTCGACTGCACCCGGGTGTGCGGGGCCTCGGCCTCGACCGCCGGTTCGGGGTCGACGAAGGGCCCGGCGTCCGGCTCGTCGGCCGGGGCGTCCGGGTGCTGCTCGTCGCCGGCATCGTCGGCGGGACGCTCCTCCTGCCCCTTGTCGTAACGGCGTTGCATGGCCGCACGTCCGGACAGGAGCCGGATGGCAGTGCTGAAGCGTTCGGTCGGACGTGCCTCGTTGAGCTCGTCCTGCCTACGGAGCCACATCGGCACCAAATAGGCGGCCCAGGCCCCGACGATGACTGCGTAGATGAGGCCGCTGCTTCTCACAACTCACACGGTAGAGGGGTTTGCGCGGGGCCATCCGCCAATTGGGCCGGTGTGTCGCACGATCTGGCTGATATCTCGAACTTTTTTTGTGATTGTAAGGACGGCCTGGCCGGGAATCCGGTCAGGCCGGACACGCTATTCGAACAGTTATTTCATTTGTGGGGTGCGCCCGGTGTACTGGGCCGGTGCTGCCGCCAGCGGTTGAGCAGGCCTTCGGGCACTTCTTCCGCGGTCAGCGCGAATACGGCGTGGTCACGCCAGCCGCCGTCGATGTGCAGATAGCGCGGGCGGATGCCCTCCTCGCGGAAGCCGAGTTTCTCCACCACGCGTCGGCTGGGGATGTTTTCCGGCCGAATACAGACCTCGATGCGGTGCAGTCCCACGGCGCGGAAGCAGTGGTCCACGGCGAGCGCCACTGCGGTCGGCATGACGCCGCGCCCGGCGACCTGTTGGTCGACCCAGTAGCCGATATGGCCCGAGCACATGGAGCCCCAGGTAATACCGGCCACGGTGAGCTGTCCCGCGAGTTGGCCGCGGTATTCGATGACGAACGGGAGCATCCGGCCGGCGTGCGCCTCGGCGCGTAGATGGCGGACCATCTGGCGGTACGTGGGGCGGTGCGGCGGCGGCATGCCGGGCGGGGGCGGCGGGATGGTGGCTTCCCAGGGGCGCAGCCAGTCGCGGTTGCGGCGGTTGACCTCGCGCCAGGGGCGCTGGTCGCGCAGCTTTATCGGGCGGAGGGTGACGTCTCCCTCTACGAGGACCACCGGCCAGGACGCGTTCAGCTCGGGCTCCCGGTGGGTCTGGGGTGGTCGCCGCCGCGGATCTGGTCGACGGCGTGCGGCAGGAGGTCGGCCAGGACGGCCAGACCGTCGCGGACGCCGCCCGGGGAGCCGGGGAGGTTGATGATCAGCGTCGTACCGGCCACGCCTGCCAGGCCGCGGGACAGGGCGGCGGTGGGGACCTTCTCGCGGCCGGCCGCGCGGATGGCCTCGGGGATGCCGGGGATCTCGAAGTCCAGGATCCGGCGGGTGGCCTCGGGCGTGCGGTCGGTGGGCGAGAGGCCCGTACCGCCGGTGGTCAGGACGACGGCGTAGGAAGCTGCCACGGCGGCGCGCAGGGCGGCCTCCACCGGGTCGCCGTCGGGGACGACCTGGGGGCCGTCGGTCTCGAAGCCCATGGCGGTCAGGCCCTCGGCGAGGAGCGGGCCGCCCTTGTCGGGGTAGACGCCGGCAGCGGCGCGGTTGGAGGCCGTGACGACCAGGGCGCGGGCGGGGCTCACGGCCGGGTCCAGTCGCCGGACTTGCCGCCGGTCTTCTCCTCGACGCGGATGTCGGAGATGACCGCCGCCTTGTCGACCGCCTTGATCATGTCGACGACCGTGAGGGCGGCCACGGAGACGGCGGTCAGCGCCTCCATTTCGACACCGGTGCGGTCGGTGGTCTTGACCGTGGCGGCGATTTCGACCGCTTCGTCGGTGACGGTCAGGTCCAGTTTCACGCCGGAGACGGCGAGGGGGTGGCACAGGGGGATCAGCTCGGGGGTGCGCTTGGCGCCCATGATGCCGGCGATCCGGGCGGTGGCCAGGGCGTCGCCCTTGGGCATGCCCTCGCCCCGCAGCAGCTCGATGACCTGCGGCGATACCAGGACGCGGCCGCGGGCGCGGGCGGTGCGGGCGGTGACGGACTTCTCCGATACGTCGACCATCCGGGCCGCGCCCGCCGCGTCGATATGAGTGAGATGTTGCTGGCCGCTGCTCATCGTTCTCCTGGTCCGGACCGTGCCGTGCCGCGCCTGTGGGACGACACCGTACCCGCACGGGTCGCCGGCTACCCGAGCAGGACGACCTCCACCTCCCCGCCCGCGGCCACCTCGGTGGTGTCCTCCGGGACGATGATCAGGGCGTTGGCATGGGCGAGGGCCTTGATCAGGTGGGAGCCGGAGCCGCCCACCGGGGTCACCTGACCGGCGTCCGGGTCGTAGGAGCCGCGCAGGAACTGCCGCTTTCCCTTGGGCGAGGAGGCGATGGGCTCCGTGCACTCGGCCTGCGCGGTGGGGCGGTGGACGTCCGGCAGGCCCATCAGGGTGCGGATGGCGGGGCGGACGAAGAGCTCGAAGGAGACGTAGGAGCTGACGGGGTTGCCGGGGAGCGCCATGAGGGGCGTGCGGTCGGGGCCGATGAGGCCGAAGCCCTGGGGTTTGCCGGGCTGCATGGCCAGCTTGCGGAACTCGACCATGCCCTCCTCGGCGGAGAAGTCGGTCAGCGTTTCCTTGACGACGTCGTAGGCGCCGACGCTGACGCCGCCGCTGGTGACCAGGATGTCGGCGCGGATGAGCTGGTCCTCGAGGGTGGAGCGCAGCGTATCGGCGTCATCGGCGACCGCGCCCACGCGGTAGGCGATCGCTCCGGCGGCGCGGGCGGCGGCGGTGAGCTGGAAGCTGTTGGAGTCGTGGATCTGGCCGGGACCCAACGCCTCACCGGGCTGGACCAGTTCGCTGCCGGTGGACATCACCACGACGCGGGGGCGGGGCCGGACCCGGACCGTGCCGCGGCCGATGGCGGCGAGCAGGCCGATCTGGGAGGGGCCCAGGACCGTGCCGGCGCGCAGGGCCGGCTCGCCCGCGGAGACGTCGCTGCCCTGGGCGCGGATATGGGCGCCCGCCGCCACGGGGCGGTGGACGCGGACCTCGCCCGTCGCGTCCTGGGGGGCGGCACTGTGGGCGCGCATGCCGGCGGCCGGGCCCTGGCCGCTGCCGCCGTCGGTCCATTCGACGGGGACGACGGCCTCGGCGCCGGGCGGGACCGGGGCGCCGGTCATGATGCGGGCCGCCTCGCCGGGGCCGATGGCGGGGAGCTCGCCGCTGCCCGCCGCGACATCCCCGATGACGGTGAGGGCCGCGGGGAACTCGTCGGTGGCGCCCGCGACATCGGCGACCCGGACGGCATAGCCGTCCATGGAGCTGTTGTCGAAGGGCGGCAGCGCGACGGGGACGGTGATGTCCTCGACCAGGACGCAGCCCTGGGCGTCGAGGAGTTGCAGCTCGATCGGTTCCAGCGGATGGATCTTCGACAGAACGTCGTCGAGGTGCTCGGCCACCGACCAGACGCGGTCCTGGTGGCGGGTCTGGTCGGTGGTGCCGTTCAACGTCCTACATCTCCTCGGTGACGTAACTGCGAAGCCAGGCTCTGAAGTCCGGGCCCAGGTCTTCACGTTCGCATGCCAGTCTGACAATGGCACGCAGGTAATCGCCGCGGTCGCCGGTGTCATACCGCCGGCCCTTGAAGATGACGCCGTGTACGGGTCCCCCGAGGGCGGGGTCGGCGGCCAGCGCCTGGAGGGCGTCGGTCAGCTGGATCTCGCCGCCGCGGCCCGGTTCGGTCTTGCGCAGCACCTCGAAGACGGCCGGGTCGAGGACATAGCGGCCGATGATCGCGAGGTTGCTGGGGGCCTCGGCGGGGTCGGGCTTTTCGATCAGGTCGGAGACCACGACCACGTCGTCGTCGCCGGTGGGGGTGGCGGCCGCGCAGCCGTAGAGGTGGATCTGGGACGGGTCGACCTCCATCAGGGCGATGACGGAGCCGCCGTGCTGTTCCTGTATCTCGACCATGCGCTGGAGCAGCGGGTCGCGGGGGTCGATGAGGTCGTCGCCGAGGAGGACCGCGAAGGGCTGGTCGCCGACGTGCGGCGCGGCGCAGAGGACGGCGTGGCCCAGGCCCCTGGGGTCGCCCTGCCGTACGTAGTGCATGGTCGCCAGGTCACTGGATTCCTGGACCTTCGCCAGCCGGGATTCGTCGCCCTTGCGGTGCAGGGCCTCTTCGAGTTCGTAGTTGCGGTCGAAGTGGTCCTCAAGGGGGCGCTTGTTGCGGCCGGTGACCATCAGTACGTCCGAGAGTCCGGCGGCGGCCGCCTCTTCCACCACGTACTGGATGGCGGGCTTGTCGACGACCGGGAGCATCTCCTTGGGTGTGGCCTTCGTGGCGGGGAGAAACCGGGTGCCGAGGCCGGCTGCCGGGATGACAGCCTTGCTGATCCGCGTGTGCGATGGGGTCATGCGCGCCACCATAACCGGCCCTATCGGAACGATGATGAGGGTCTGGTGAATAGAGCATGAGAGCGGAGCAAGGGCCCACAAATGAACTCTGGTCACGAATCCGATCACGATAGGAAGCGCAGGTTGCGGCGAGATCTCCTGGAGGTGAGGAGATCGTTGCCGCCGGATGTCGTCGCGGCGACGGGCGCCGAGCTGGCCCGGCGGACGCTGGAGCTGGCGGAATTCCGGGCGGTGGCGTCCGGGGAGGGCGCCCCGGGGACGGAGACGCCGTCCGGCCGGGCCGCCGCGCCGGCCGTGGCCGCATACGTCTCCATCGGCAACGAACCCGGCACGCTGCCGCTGCTGGACCGGCTGCGGGCGGCGGGGGTGCGGGTGCTGCTGCCCGTACTGCTGCCGGACAACGATCTCGACTGGGCGGTGTACGAGGGCGCCGAGCGGCTCGTACGGGCCGGCTGGGGGCTGCTGGAGCCGGCCGGGGAGCGGCTCGGACCGGAGGCCGTCACGGAGGCCGGTGTGGTGCTGCTGCCGGGTCTGGCGGTGGACGGGCGGGGGCTGCGGCTGGGGCGCGGCGGCGGGTCCTACGACCGGGTGCTGGAGCGGCTGGAGCGGGCCGGGTCGACGGCGTCGCTGGTGGTGCTGCTGTACGACACGGAAGTGCTGGAGGACGTGCCGGCCGAGGCGCACGACCGGCCGGTGCATGCGGCGGTGACGCCCTCGGGGGTGCACCGCTTCCTGGGGCCTTCCTGAGGCCGTCATGATCCGAGAACGCCGTCGGGCGGGCGGGGAAGTTCCCCGGCCCGCCCGACGGCGCTGATGCTGTCCGCGGCCTTACGGCGTCAGCGTCAGCGTGTCCTTCGCCTTCTTCTTGACGGCCGACTCACTGAACGCCCAGGGCAGCAGTTCGCCCTTGGCCCACTTGTCGGTCTGGTCGTAGTAGTGCGCGCTGTAGGCGTGCCCGGAGGCGCCGGTGAGGTTGATCCAGCGGGACTTGTCGAGGTCGGCGAGGTTGACGACCATCCGCATGGACGGGACCCAGGTGACCTTGTAGCCGCCCGCGGCGTTCCAGCCGGTGGCGTCGACCGCGGCCTCGCCGCCGCCGACGTTCCACGGGCCCCGGTTGAACAGGCCCTGCAGGAAGCCGGGGCCGTCGGTGCCCAGGGTCTGGTTGTTCAGGTACAGCTGGTGCAGGCGGCCCCAGCTCCAGTTGTCGATGTTCTTGCCGAGCTTGGCGGTCAGCTCGTAGCGGGCGTCCTTCATGGCCTCGGCGAGGAGCTGGTCGCGGTTCTTGTCACCGGGGTGGCCGGGCCGGTCCTCGGTCGTCCACCAGGCGTTGTGGGGGTCGTCCAGGATCTTGCGGACGACCTCGTACCAGCGGTCGCCGCCGTCGGGCTGCGCCGAGTCGGCGGCCCGCTCGCCGCATTCGCGGACCAGCTTGTTCAGGTCGTCGGCGGGGCCGGTCTCGTCGGCCGGGCGGACGGTGAGGCACTGGCCCTCGAGCCGCAGTTCCTTGGGCATCTTGTTGCCGAAGGCGAGCTTGAGGGTGTTGCGCCAGACGGCGTTGAAGTAGGCGGCCGCGGCGGAGTCGGGCTCCTGGGTGAAGTCCCAGCCCTCCAGCAGCTGCTGGGCGTCGCGGACGTACTTGTCCTTGATGTCGATCTTCGTGAGGTACGGGGTCAGCAGCCGGGCGATCTCGCTGCTGTTGTCCTTCTGGAAGGCCTGCATGTCGTCCGTGGAGACCTTGCCGCCGTCCTTGATCTTCGACTGGATGAGGTCGTTGATCCGCTGGCTGCGGGCGCCGTAGCCCCAGTCCTTGGTGAGGAGGTAGGGGTACTTGTCCTCGTCGATGACGGCCTGGTTGGCGGTGACGATGTAGCCGCGCTTGGGGTTGTACTCCCAGGGCAGGGCCTGCTGCGGGATGTAGCGCTTCCAGCCGTACTTCGGGTCCCAGCCGGGCGCCGGGAAGGTGCCGTCGCCGGCGCCGCGGACCGGGATCCGGCCGGGCGCCTGGTAGCCGATGTTGCCCTTGGTGTCGGCGTAGATCAGGTTCTGCGAGGGAACCTCGAAGTGCTCGGCGGCCTTGCGGAAGCCGTTCCAGTCCTTGGCGCGGCCGAGCTCGAAGACGGCGTCCATGGACGTGCCGGGGTCCAGGGCGGTCCAGCGCAGCGATACGGCGTAGCCGTCGCCGCGGTCCGGTGCGGCGTTGCCGACGGGTGCGTCCTTGCCGACGCCGGTCAGTTCGTCGTCGCGGTCGGAGACGATCGGCCCGTTGTTGGTGGCGCGGACCGTGATGTGACGGGTCTCCCCGCCGGCGACCTTGATGGTCTCCTTGCGCGTGAGGAACGGGCGCTGCTTGTTGTCGAAGAGGTACCCGTCGGCGCTGACCTTCTCCAGGTAGAGGTCGGAGACGTCGGCGCCCAGGTTGGTCATGCCCCAGGAGATGTTCTGGTTGTGGCCGATGACGACGCCGGGCATGCCGGAGAAGGTGAAGCCGGAGACGTCGTAGTTGCACTGGGGGCCGGTGGTACGGCAGTGCAGGCCCATCTGATACCAGAGCGAGGGCATCTGCGGCGCCAGGTGCGGGTCGTTGGCCAGCAGCGGCTTGCCGGTGGTGGTGTGGTCACCGGAGACGACCCAGGAGTTGGAGCCGATGCCGTTGCCGTTGGGGCCGAGCAGCGCGGGGACCTTGTCGAGGGTCTTGGACAGCGAGGACAGCTGCGACTGCAGGCCGGCGGTGGCGGTGCCGGCCGGGGCGGCGTTGACCGAGCCCTTGGGCCGGTACTTCTTGGTGGCCGGGTCGACCGAACCGCCCTCGACGATCGGCTTGTTCCGCTGGGACGGGTACTTCGGGTACAGCTGGGCGATCTGCTCCGGGGTGAAGCGGCTGGTCATCAGGGAGCGGTCGATCTCCTCCTGCATGTTGCCGCGCAGGTCCCAGGCCATCGCCTTGAGCCAGGCGACCGAGTCGACCGGCGTCCACTTCCCGGGCGTGTAGTCGTTCTCGAGGCCCAGCGCCGCGTACTCCAGGGACAGGGCCGAGCCCTGGTGCCCCTTGAGGTAGGCGTTGACGCCGTCGGAGTAGGCCTGGAGATATTTCTTGGTGCTCGGCGACAGCTTGGTGTCGTATTCCTTCTGCGCCACGTGGTGCCAGCCCAGCGTGCGCAGGAATTCATCGCTCTTGACCTGGCTCTTGCCGAACATCTCCGACAGGCGGCCGGCCGTCATGTGACGGCGGACGTCCATCTCCCAGAAGCGGTCCTGGGCCTGGACGTAGCCCTGGGCGCGGAAGAGGTCCTCGTCGGTGTCGGCGTAGATCTGCGGAATGCCGTTGCCGTCGCGCGAGACGTCCACCGGCTTCGTCAGCCCCGGGAGTTTGAGCGACCCGGTGGTCTCCGGGAACGAGGCGCGCACGGTACTGACGCCCCAGTACGCGCCGAAGCCGATGCCCGCCACGAGCAGCAGCACGACCGTGATGGCGACGAGGCGGCCGCGCCGCCCCTTCTTCTTTTTTGGGGCAGGGCCGGACTTGTTGGCGGGCATCTCTGTCCTTCGAGGGGCAGGGTGGGAGTGCTGGAGCAACCATAGGCGCACGGCTCCGGCGAGCCCTACGCGGAGTCACTACCAGCACATCCGACTTTCAAGTAATGGTAAATTGTTAGTCTCAGTAACTAGATACGGTAAGGATCGTAGGTCCGTAACGCCCTGCAAAGGCCCGTAAGGACCCGCCCCCATCCGGCCCGCGTGCGAGAAAGGACCAGCTCCTGACTGTCGACCACCTCAATCAACTCCTGCTGGTCTGCTCGCTCGTACTGCTCATCGCGGTGGCCGCGGTACGGCTCTCCTCGCGCAGCGGGCTCCCCAGCCTGCTCATCTACCTGGGGATAGGCATCGCCATAGGGCAGGACGGCCTCGGCGGCGTCGTCTTCGACAATGCCGAGCTGACCCAACTCCTCGGCTATGCGGCCCTCGTCGTGATCCTCGCGGAGGGCGGCCTGGGCACGAAGTGGAAGGAAATCCGGCCGGCGCTGCCCCGGGCGGCGATGCTCTCGACGGTCGGCGTCGCGGTGAGCGTGGGGGTCACCGCGGCCGGAGCGCACTATCTGGCCGGGCTCGAATGGCGTCAGGCGCTGCTGATCGGCGCGGTGGTCTCCTCGACGGACGCGGCCGCGGTCTTCTCCGTACTGCGCAGCGTCCCGCTCCCCGCCCGCCTGACGGGTGTCCTGGAAGCCGAATCGGGCTTCAACGACGCCCCGGTCGTCATCCTCGTCGTGGCCTTCTCCACGGCCGGGCCGGTCGAGCACTGGTACACCCTGATCGGCGAGATAGCCCTGGAGCTGACCATCGGCGCCGCCGTAGGGCTGGCGGTCGGCTGGCTCGGCGCGTACGGCATGCGGCATGTGGCGCTGCCCGCCTCCGGTCTCTACCCGATCGCCGTCATGGCCATCGCGGTCTCCGCCTACGCGGCCGGCGCCCTGGCGCACGGTTCCGGCTTCCTCGCCGTCTATCTGGCCGCGATGATCCTCGGCAACGCCAAGCTGCCGCACTCCCCGGCCACCCGCGGCTTCGCCGAGGGGCTCGGCTGGATCGGGCAGATCGGCATGTTCGTCCTGCTGGGCCTGCTGGTCACCCCGCACAACCTCCTCGACGACATCGTTCCGGCGCTGCTCATCGGCATGATCCTGACGATCGTGGCGCGCCCGCTGTCGGTCTTCGTGAGCCTGCTGCCGTTCCGGATGGACTGGCAGGAGAAGACCCTGCTGTCCTGGGCCGGCCTGCGCGGCGCGGTGCCCATCGTCCTGGCCACCATCCCGATGGTCACCGACATCCCGGGCAGCGAACGCGTCTTCAACATCGTCTTCGTTCTGGTCGTGGTCTACACCCTCATCCAGGGCCCGACGCTGCCGTGGCTCGCCCGGCGGCTTCGGCTGGGCGACGGCGAGGAGGCCGCCGACCTGGGCATCGAGTCGGCCCCTCTGGAGCGGCTGCGCGGCCATCTGCTGTCCACGTCCATCGGGCCCGTCTCGCGGATGCACGGCGTCGAGGTCGGCGAGCTGCGGATGCCCGCCGGCGCCGCCGTCACCTTGATCGTCCGGGACGGCTCCAGCTTCGTACCGTCGCCCTCGACCGTGCTGCGGCGCGGCGACGAGCTGCTGGTGGTGGCCACCGATCCGGTACGGGACGCGGCCGAGCGGCGGCTCCAGGCGGTCTCCCAGGGCGGCAAGCTGGCCGGCTGGCTGGGGACGGGCGGACACGGCGGCCCACGGCCCGGGGATTCGGGCGATTCCGGGGAGCGGCGGCGCGGGCGGCGCTCGGCCGGGTGAGGCGGTTCCCGTCCGGGGGCCGCGATCGGCACGGAGCCGGGCAGGACGTCGGCACGGCGTGGGGCGGAACGTCGGCACGGATCGAGTCGACCGGCGTCCACCTTGACTCCGACCGGCCGGTATGTGCGGTATCTCTCCACGGATACCAAGGAATTCCGCGTGAAGCCCTGGTTAATCCCAGGGCTTCACGCGCCTCGACCTGTAGTATGAAGAGGCAATAAACGAACCAACTCTGCCTGACGCAGAGCTGGCGCGACCGCTCGGCGGCCGCGGTCCTCTGCCACAAGCGCAGCCACTTCCCCGGTGCGGACCACGCGGTATCACTCGGTCCTGCGCGAGAGGACAGCTCTCGGCGCGTACCGTGACGACCTCGCGGCTGCGCGCTACCAGGCAGCAGAAAGGCCCGGCCGTGGCACCCGCGGTCAAGGACTCCCGTCCCGGATACGGACAACTGCTGCGCACCCCCGGTGCATGGACATTCCTGCTGCCCGGCTTTCTGGCCCGGCAGCCGTTCGCGATGCTGACGATCGGCATCACCCTGCTCGTCCAGTCCACCACCGGCTCCTTCGGCACCGCGGGCGCGGTGACCGCCGCCACCGGCGTCTCGATGGCGCTGTTCGCCCCGCAGAGCGGCAAGCTCGCCGACCGCTTCGGCCAGCGCGCGGTGCTGCTCCCCGGCGTCGCGGTGCATGTCGCCGGCGTCGTGGCCCTGATCGTCCTCGCCCTCGCGCACGCCCCCCTGTGGGCGCTGCTCGCGGTGGCCGTCCCCACCGGCGCCTCGACACCGCAGGTCGGCCCGATGGTCCGGGCCCGCTGGGCGGCGACGCTGGGCGGCAGCCCACTGATGCCGACGGCCGCCGCGTTCGAGTCGGTGACCGACGAGTTCACCTTCGTCGTCGGCCCGGTGCTGGCCACCGCGCTGTGCACCGGCATCCACCCGGCCGCCGGCCTGATCACCGAGGCCGCCCTCACCCTGGCCGGCGGGCTGCTGTTCGCCTCCCAGCGGCGCACCCAGCCGCCCGTCCACCGGGCGCAGGACAACGACCGGCCGCGCGTCTCGGCGCTCTCGGTGCCCGGCGTACGCGTACTGATCGTGGCGTTCCTCGGCATCGGCACCGTCTTCGGCGGCATGCAGGTCTCGCTGACCGCCTTCACCGAGCACATCGGACACCCTGGCATCAACGGCGTCCTCTACGGGATCTTCGCGGCCGGCAACATGATGGCGGGCATCGCCTGCGGCGCCATCAGCTGGAAGGTCGGCCCGCGGCGCCGCCTCCTGGTGGCCTACGGGCTGCTGGCGCTGGCCACCACCCCGCTGTGGGCGGTGACCGCGGTGCCGCTGCTGGCCGCCGTCGGCCTGATCATCGGCCTGTGCATCGCCCCGGCCCTGATCTCCGGGTACACCCTGGTCGAGACGCTGGTGCCGGCCGCCGCCCGCACGGAGGCCTTCACATGGCTGACCGGCGCGGTGGCGCTGGGCCAGGCGGCCGCGGCCTCCTCGGCCGGCCAGCTGGCGGACCGCTTCGGCCCGAGTGCCGGGTTCCTGGTGCCGCTGGCCGGTACGGCGCTGGCGCTGGCGGTGCTGCTGACGCTGCGCGCGCACCTGCTGCCGCGTTCGTCGACCGTGGTCACCGGCAGCGTCGCGGAGGACGCGGACGACCGGACCACCGCCGCCGCCGAGGACCGGGAGCTGGAGCTGGCGAGCGCCTGACCGGACGCGGGGCGGCCGCCCGGCCGAACGTGGAGTCGGTCACCGTACGCCGGTCACAGTGGACTGACGGGCGGGAATACTGCACTATGGATCGTCGTTAGCACTCAATGAGTGAGAGTGCCAGGAGGAAGTCAAGTGCCGACCTACCAGTACCAGTGCACCGCGTGCGGCGAGGGCCTTGAGGCCGTGCAGAAGTTCACCGACGACGCGCTGACCGAGTGCCCCAGCTGCGACGGACGCCTCAAGAAGGTGTTCTCCGCGGTCGGCATCGTCTTCAAGGGCTCCGGGTTCTACCGCAACGACAGCCGCGGCTCGTCGTCCAGCAGCAGCCCGGCGAAGAGCGCCTCCAGCACGAGCGGCTCGTCCTCCTCGGACTCGTCCGGCAGCTCGGACTCCAAGTCGACGACCTCGTCGTCCTCGGCGTCCTCCTCGTCCTCGACGGCGTCGTCTTCGTCGTCCACGAGCAGCAGCTCCGCCGCCTGACCAGCACTTCTCCGGACCCCGCCGTCGCCGACGGCGGGGTCCGCGGCTTTTTTGGCCTGCCCCGGGCCCTCAAGGGGCGGGGGTCCCCCGCCGCGGCGGGTCCGGCTGCCCCGATAGTGTGACCGGCATGTCTGACGCGGAGATTGGCGTTATCGGCGGCTCGGGGCTCTACTCCTTCCTCGACGACGTGACCGAGATCACAGTAGACACCCCCTATGGGCCGCCCAGCGACTCCCTCTTCCTGGGCGAAGTGGCCGGCCGCCGGGTCGCGTTCCTCCCTCGGCACGGTCGGGGGCACCACCTCGCCCCGCACCGCATCAACTACCGCGCCAACCTGTGGGCGCTGCGTTCGGTCGGCGTACGGCAGGTTCTCGGCCCGTGCGCCGTCGGCGGCCTGCGCCCCGAATTCGGCCCCGGCACGCTGCTCGTCCCCGACCAGCTCGTCGACCGCACCAAGTCCCGCTCCCAGTCCTATTTCGACGGCGAGCCGCTGCCGGGCGGCGACATCCCGAACATCGTCCATGTCTCGTTCGCCGACCCGTACTGCCCCACCGGACGCCGGAGCGCGGTGACGGCCGCCCGCGGCCGCAACTGGGAACCGGTCGACGGCGGCACCCTCGTCGTCATCGAAGGCCCCCGTTTCTCCACCCGCGCCGAGTCCCGCTGGCACGCCGCGCAGGGCTGGTCGGTGGTCGGCATGACCGGCCACCCCGAGGCCGTACTCGCCCGGGAACTCGGCCTCTGCTACACCTCGTTGACCCTGGTCACCGACCTGGACGCGGGCACCGAGACCGGCGACGGCGTCTCCCACGAAGAGGTCCTCAAGGTCTTCGGCCAGAACGTCGGCCGGCTGCGCGAGGTCCTCTTCGACGCGGTGGCCGCCCTCCCCGACGCCGCGGCCCGCGACTGCCCCTGTCCTACCTCCCTCGAGGGCTGGGATCTGGGCATCGAGCTGCCGTAGGGGCGCCGCGGGGGAATCGTCAGGGGCATCGGGGAACTCGGGGGCGCAGGAGGCGCAGGAGGCGCCTGAGGGTGACCGAGTTGTCCACAGACACGGGTTCCTCCACAGCCCGAAGCGGGCTGCGAGAAATTCCGGCACGGTGGTGATCGCCGGTGATCACCGGCCCGGATTCCGCACTCACGCAACAGGCGGTGACCACGATGCTCCGTCCCTCCCTCGACCTTCCCTCGGCCGATTCAAGGCTCCCCCTGCCCCCGCTCCCCGACCCGCCGCTCCCGACTCCCCCGACGTGTGAAGTGCCCCACTTCGCGCCGGTACGGGCCGTCGGCGGCCGATGCCGATGGCGGCGGGTGACACGACGGCGCCTGCTCTCGGCCGCACTGGCGATGGCCGCCGCAGCACTGGCCACCGGCGTTTCGTATGGTGCCGTACGAACGGCTCCGGCGGCGGGCTGCCCGGCGGCGGCGCTCTCCGGAGGGCGGTAGTCGTGCCCCAAGATCGAGTGGCATCCGTTCCGCTCGCACGCAAAGCTTCTCCGGGGTGGAGGTGCCCCCTGCCTCTCTCGGGAGCCTGGGGAAGGCCAATCCGCCGGATCCGCACTGACGCTCCGGTCGATCGCCGGTTCGTGTTGCGCGACTGGACACCGCCGCCCTGCCCTGCCGTAAGTTGCGGTGCTGATTGTTGCTGCACCGTCCGTACCGAGCGTGGAAAGAGGCTGTCAGGTGAGCGAGAACAAGGGCGTCCTGCAGGGATTCAAGGAATTCCTGATGCGCGGAAACGTCATCGAGCTCGCGGTCGCGGTCGTCGTCGGTGCGGCGTTCACCAACATCGTCAATGCCGTGGTCAAGGGCGTGATCAACCCGATCATCGGCGCCTTCGGCTCGCAGAACCTCGACAACTACAAGAGCTGCCTCAGCGCCAGCTGCCACCCGGACCGGAAGACCGGCGCATTCACCGACGGCATCTACATCCTGTGGGGCTCGGTGCTCAGCGCCGCGCTGACCTTCCTGATCACCGCCGCGGTCGTCTACTTCCTCATGATCCTTCCGATGAACAAGTGGAAGGCCCGCCAGGACGCGAAGAAGCCGGTCGACGACGCCCCCGCCGACCCGACCGAGGTCGAGCTGCTCATCGAGATCCGCGACGCCCTCATCGCCCAGCGCAACGGCTCGGTCCCGGCGTCCGCCGCGACGGCCACCGTCATCGCGCAGAAGACGCAGCAGTAGGAGCGGGCACCCGGGACCGGCACCGCCGCCCCATCGCCTCGCTCAGAGGTGGTGGGGCGGCTTTTCGTCGAGGAAGCGGGCGAGGTCGGCCGCACTGCCGGAGCCCGTGGGGCGCTCACCCCAGCCGCGGTCGGTGTCGTCCGAGGACTGCTGGTCCAGCGGATCGTCGAAGATCAGCGCAGCGGGCCGCACGGCGGGCCGGGCCGCCTCGGGCTCCTCGCTCGCGGCGGGCCGAGCGGCAGGCGTCTTACCGACCGGGGCCGGTGCGGGGTCGGGTTCGGGTTCGCGGGTGGTGCTCACCTCTTCAGGGTACGGGGGTGGGGCGCGCGGGGGACCGGGCGTGGTGGGGCCGAGCCGGCTGTGCTGCGGGGGCGCGCTGTGTAACGTTGAGCCATCACATTGATGTGAGGGTTCGTTGCTGCCAAGAGGGGTGAGGCGCGCGCATGCGTATCGGAGAGCTCTCGGAGCGGACGGGTACGTCCCGTCGGCTGCTGCGGTATTACGAGGAACAGGGCCTGATCGCCGCCGGTCGGTCCGCGAACGGGTATCGCGACTACGACGAGCGCTTCGTGGACCGGGTCATGCAGATCAGAGGGCTGCTCGATGCCGGACTGCCCACCAGGATCATCAAGCAGATCCTCCCTTGCCTGGACAAGCCGCGGATCATTCATTTCGCCGATGCGACACCGGAGATGCTCGCCACGTTGCAGCTCGAGCGCAACCGCATGACGGAGCGCATCGAGTGCCTGATCCGGAACCGGGATGCGGTGGCCGAGTACCTGAACGTGGTGCGCCGCAACAGGAGCCCGGACGGCGGCGAGGGAAACGAAGGGAGCGACAGGGAGGGCGGGGAGGTTCGGGAGGCCGATGCGTCACCTGGGGTTGGTGGCGGTGTCGGCGAGGTCGTGAAGTCCGGGTGACGTTGCTCGAGTCGGCGGCGCAGGCGGGCGGTGATGCGTGCGCCGGAGCGGGTCGCGCACGGGACGGCACCGTCACGCCGGGGCGCCGGCCCGCGGCTCATGCGTCGTCGAGCGCCTCGTGCCACCACCGGTCGCGCCCCGGCGTCCAGGAGACCGGCCGCGCACACCGGTTCACCACCAGGACGGTACGGCCCTCCCCGCGGTCCGCGGCCCCGCCCCGCGCCAGCGCATGGTCGAGCACGGCCTTCACGGGCCGGATGGCACCGTCCCAGAACGCCGCGTCCGCGGTGATCAGCACCCGGGCGTCCGACTCCCGGGTCCGCGCGACCAGTTCGGGCACCGTGAGCGAGACGGGCAGCGTGGTACGGATCGCGTCCAGGCGCCCGCAGGCGAGGGTGGCGATCACCGATTCGGGCACCAGCGGCAGATGCACCGCCACCCGGTCACCGGCCCGCACCCCGAGCCGCTTGAGCGCCGCGGCGGCGCGGTCGGCCTGGTCGAGGAGCATGCCATGCGTCAGCTCCTCCATCCGGCCCGGCTCCCCGGTCCAGGTGAGGGCGATCCGCGACGCCTGCGGCTCTTGATCGTCCCGGGCGTCATCTGCATGCTCTGTCGTCACACGGTGCAACATGCAGTTCAGCATGAACATGAGCGATCAACGATCGCTGAACGTCCGGTGTATGGATGTTCGATGCCATGCGGTCGCGTGCCGCGCCCGCGTCGGCCTTCGCGCACCCGTCGCCGCCTTCCTGCGGGCACCCGGGCCTTTCTGCCCCGCTTCCGGTGCCTCCAATCCCCTCTCGCCCCCGGCGTTTCCCGCATGTCTTCCGTACGGGCGAAAGGCACCCCGTCGTCCGAGCCCCTCGGCACCGGCGCCCCTCACCCCACCCGGACGCCCCCGCCCACCCCGACGACCGCCCTTTCACCCCACCTGTGCCGCCCCCTCCCCCGCCACCGCCTGATAGCCCCCCACCACATCCCGCACGTCCCCGAAGCCCCGCGCCTCCAGCAGTGCCGCCGCGATCACCGACCGGTTCCCGCTGCGGCAGTACACGACCACCGGCCGGTCGCGGTCCAGGTGAGCGGTCTGGTCGGGGAGGCTGGCCAGGGGGATGTTGCGGGCTCCGGGAAGCGCACCGGCCTCGAATTCGGCCGCATTTCGGACGTCGATCAACTGGTGCCGGTCGGCGGCAGATCGGCCGGTGGGGAGTTGGTCGGCGCCGATCCGGCGGCTGCGGGTGGTCAGTGCGGGCCGGAGGGCCAGGGCGGCCGCCGGATCGGGGACATACCCCAGGACGCGGTCGTAGCCGATACGGGCGAGGCGGAGGCGGGCCTCGGCCTCCGTACCGGGGTCGGCGAGCAGGACGATGGGGGTACCGGGTGCCACCACGCTGCCGGCGTACTCGGCGAACCGGGTGTCGAGGCCGGCGTGCAGGGAGCCGGTGAGGTGGGCGTGCGTGTAGGCGGCGAGGGGGCGGCAGTCCAGGAGGGCGGCGCCGTGCTCGTCGCGGGCGGTGCGGGCCTCTTCCAGGGTGAGGGCCGCCAGGGGGGCGGCGTCCAGGAGGGGGTGTCCGTCCCGGTTGAGGGCGGCATCGTGCGCGAAGTAGCCGGGCGTGGCGGGCTGGCTCGCGGTGATCAGCCGGACGAATTCGCTGGCCGGCATGGATTGCAGGGCGTAGTTGAGGCGCCGCTGGTCGCCGATGGTGGAGCTGGTCTCGGTGGAGAGGTTGCGGCCGCAGGCCGAGCCGGCGCCGTGTGCGGGAAAGACCCGGGTCGCATCCGGGAGAACCATGAGTTTGGTGTGCAGGGAGTGGTGCAGCCGTACGGCCATTTCTTCCGGGGAGTGCCCGGCGGCAGAGAGCAGGTCGGGGCGGCCGACGTCGCCGACGAAGAGGGTGTCGCCGGTCAGTACGCCGAACGGCACGGCGTCGTCCGGGTGTTCATGGATGACCAGGCAGAGGGACTCAAGGGTGTGGCCGGGGGTGGCGAGGACGGTGAGGGTGACGCCCTCGTCGTCGGAGGCCCCCAGCGAGATCCGTTCGCCGTCCCGTAACCGCCGGATGGGGAACCCGGTCGCGGCGGCCTCGCCGAAGGCGATGGTGGCGCCGGTCGCGCGTGCCAGTTCGAGATGGCCGGAGAGGAAGTCTGCGTGAATGTGCGTCTCAATGACGAGTTCGATGCGCAGGCCGACCTCGTCCGCGTCGCGCAGGTAGTCGTCGATGTCGCGGCGGGGGTCGACGAGGACGGCGCGTCCGGTGGTCCGGTCGCCGATGAGGTACGACGCCTGGGAGAGGCAGTCGAGGTAGTACTGCGCGAAGTGCACGGTGGCCTCCAGGGGGGTGTGCCCAAGGCCCGCTCGGGCACGGTCCGTTGTGCGGATGCACGGATGTACGTACATTAAGCAGCGCGGTGGGCGGCAACAAGTCCACCCCCGCCGCACACATCCCCGTACGCCCGCCCGCGGAGGAATCCATGACGACCCGCCAGCCGGACTCCCCCGATCCCGGCCCGCGCCCCCTGGACCGGCGCTCGCCGCTCCCCCTGTGGGCCCAGCTCTCCGCCGACCTGCGGCGGCGGATGGAAGCCGGCGCGTTCGCCCAGGAGTTCCCGGCGGAGCACCGGCTCACCAGCGAGTACGAGGTCAGCCGGCACACCGTCCGCGAGGCGCTGCGCACGCTGCGCGCCGACGGCCTGGTGATCGCCGAACGCGGCCGCGCCAGCCGCCTGGACACCCGCCGCATACAGCAGCCGCTCGGCTCGCTCTACAGCCTCTTCCGCGAGCTGGAGGGCCAGGGCGTGGAGCAGCGCAGCGAGGTGCTGCGGCTGGAGCGGACGGTGGACGGGACGGTCGCGGGGCAGCTGGGGCTGGTCCCGGACGCGCCGCTGATCGTGCTGGAGCGGCTGCGGCTGGCGGACGGCGAGCCGCTCGCCCACGACACCGCGTATCTGCCCGCCGAGATCGCCGAGCCGCTGCTGTCGGCCGGCTTCGGGCACACCTCGCTCTACGGCGAACTGTCGCGGCGCTGCGGGGTGAAGGTCACCGGTGGCCGCGAGCGGATCCAGCCGTTCCTGCCGGACATCCGGCAGGCGTGGCTGCTGGGGCTGGCCGACCGGGAGGCGGCGTTCGCGATCGAGCGGCTGGGGCGGGCCGGGGAGCGGCCGGTGGAGTGGCGCGAGACGGTGGTCCGCGGCGACCGGTTCGCTTTCGTCGCGGAGTGGTCCGACGCGAGCGGGGCCGTCGCGCTGGCGCCGCGGGCCGCGGCTCCGTCCTCGGTCGCGTTTCCGTCCGCGTAGCGTGTCCGTCGTCTTAGCCGTTACGGCGCTGCCGTGCGGGTTGCTGATCGGGGTGCTGCTGGGTGCGCTCGGCGGCGGTGGTTCGATCCTGGCCGTTCCGGCGCTGGTCTATCTGCTCGGCCAGTCTCCGCACGAGGCCACTGCGGGCGCGTTGATCGTCGTCGCGGTCGGCGCGGTGACGGGCCTGGTCTGCCATGCCCGCGCGGGGCGGATCCGCTGGGCGGCGGGGGCGGCCTTCGGCGCGCTGGGCACGGCGGGCAGCTTTCTCGGCACGCGGTGGAGCGCGGCGCTGGATCCGACGGTGCTGATGGCGGCGTTCGCGGGGCTGATGCTGGCGGTGGCGGCGGCGCTGCTGTTACGGGAGCGGCGAGGGAACCGAGAGCGGCGGGAGAGCCAGGAGCAGCAGGACCGGCAGCCGGCGAGCGCCCGCCGTCACCCCGCCCACATCGCCCTCACCGCCTCCGCCGTCGGCCTGCTCACCGGCTTCTTCGGCGTCGGCGGCGGCTTCGTCGTCGTACCGGCGCTCACGCTCGTACTGGGCCTGGAGATGCCGGTCGCCATCGGGACGTCGCTTCTCGTCATTCTCATCAACGCGGCCACGGCGCTGGCCACCAGGGCCGGTACCGGCGCCCTGGACTGGCCCCTGCTGGCCGGTTTCGCGGCCTGTACGGCGGTGGGCAGCTACCTTGGCAACCGTCTCGCCGCCCGCCTGCCCGCATCGGCCCTGACCAGGGCTTTCGCCTCTCTCGTCACCGTCCTCGCGGTCGCCGTGGCGGCCACCGCCATACCCCGCCTGTGACGGCCCCGCCCCGCCTGTGGCGGCGCGGTCCGCAACAGCACACCCCTACTGGAGGAACCCCATGACGCCCCCTGCCACCCCCCACCACCAGATCGTGATCGTCGGCGGAGGCACCGCGGGCATCACCGTCGCCGCCCGGTTACGCCGCGCCGGTGTACGGGACATCGCGCTGCTGGAGCCCTCGGAAACGCACTGGTACCAGCCGCTGTGGACGCTGGTCGGCGGCGGCCAGGCGCCGCTGCGTGCCGCGCTGCGCACCGAGGCGGAGGTGATGCCGCCCGGCGTGCGCTGGCTGCGCGAGCGCGCGGCGGCCGTCGATCCGGCCACGCGTACGGTCACCACGGCATCCGGCCGGACCCTCACGTACGGGCGCCTGGTCCTCGCGCCGGGGCTGCAGCTCGACTGGGACGGCGTACCCGGTCTCGCCACGGCCCTCGGCCACGGCGGCGTCAGCAGCAACTACCGGCCCGACCTCGCCCCGCACACCTGGGAGTTGATACGCCGGATGCGGCGGGGAACGGCGGTGTTCACCATGCCGTCCGGCCCGGTGAAGTGCGGCGGCGCCCCGCAGAAGATCGCGTATCTGGCGGCCGACCACTGGCGCAAGCGCGGCGTCCTGGGCGCGATCCGTACGATCCTCGTGCTGCCGGAGTCCGCGATGTTCAAGGTGCCGGTGTTCTCCCGTGCACTGGAGGAGACGGTCCGGCGCTACGGCATCGAGGTGCGGTTGCGGTCGGAGATGACGGCCCTGGACGGCGCCGCCCGCGAGGCCGTGATCACCGACCACGCCACCGGGGCCACCGAGACGATCCGTTACGACCTCCTCCACGCCGTGCCGCCGCAGCGCGCCCCCGAGTGGCTTTCGGACGGCCCGCTCGCCGACCCCGACTCCCCCTACGGGTACGTCAAGGCGGACCGGGAAACCCTCCAGCACCCTGATTTCCCCGAGGTGTTCGCGCTGGGCGACGTGGCCAATCTCCCCACGTCGAAGACGGGCGCGGCCATCCGCAAGCAGGCCCCGGTCGTCGTCGCCAACCTGCTCTCCGGCCTGCGGGGCCGCCCCGCCGCCGCCCGCTACGACGGCTACACCTCCTGCCCCTTGGTCACCGCCCGCCACAAGATGCTCCTCGCCGAGTTCGACTACGACCTGCGGCCCGCCCCCTCCTTGCCCTTCCTGGACACCACCCGGGAGCGCACGGACATGTGGTTCCTCAAGCGCTACGGACTGCCCCAGCTGTATTTCAAGGGGATGCTCAAGGGCCTGGCATAGGACGGACAGACGCCGAAACGGCCGCACAGGTTGACGTCGGACACCTCAACTCCCGTCCACAGATACCTAGTTCACCGCCCGCCACCTGAGTACGACAACGGATACCGCAGCTCATGCGCCCCCTGCGACTGTTGTGACTCCTGTTACTTCCGGGACTGCTGAGCCACTCATCCTCCGACTGCACGGAACGACCCAAGTGGCCGACGAGGTACCGAAGTTGAACTTACGTTCGAAAGGGCACTTCATACGTGACACGCGGTACGAAGTTGAAGAGCGCCGTCAAGCGGGCGCGTTACGCGCCGGTCGCGGTCGCCGCGACCATGCTCGTCGGGGCGATGGCGGGAACGGCCGGAGCGGCTTCCGACCCCGGGCCCGGTGACAACTCACCGAAGATCATCGGCGGCGGCGCGGCGCCCGCCTACTCGTTCATGGCCGCGATCCACGGCGGCTGGGGCAAGCCGGAGGCCTTCACCTGCGGCGGCGGGCTGATCCGCGGCGACTGGGTGGTCACCGCGGCGCACTGCGTCTCCAAGCCGGGCGCGGACGGGAAGACCGAGGTCGTCCCGGCCAAGGAGTTCACGGTACGCATCGGCTCCAACGACCGGACCACCGGCGGCACCGTCGTGGGCGTCAAGAGCGTCACAGTGCACCCGGACTATGTCGCGTCGGACGACCGCAACATCGGCAACGACCTCGCGCTGCTGCACCTGAGCAAGAAGGTGTCGCAGGCGCCGGTCGCGATGGCGTCCTCGGCGACGCCCGCCGGTGTCGCGGTCCGGGAGATCGGCTGGGGCTACACCAACCCGACGGACAAGGGCCAGGACAAGCTCCCGAAGGCCCTCCAGCAGCTCGACACCAAGACCATCCCGGCCGACACGCCCAGGTGTGTGAAGGGCCCGGACGGTGACGACTCCTGGGGCATCCACAAGGGCGATGTGTGCACCGACAACCCCACCGGGAAGTTCGGCCCGTGCGGCGGCGACTCCGGCTCCCCGCTGCTGAAGAAGGTCGCCGGCCGCTGGCAGATCGTCGGCGTCGACAGCCGCGGCGTGGGTCACGTCTGCGGCGAATCGCCGGACGTCTACACCGAGATCCACTCCTTCAAGGACTGGGTGTCCAAGACCCTCGGCTGACCCGGCGGATGCGTACGCGGTGACCGATGCCGGCGATCGCCGCGTATGAGGGGTGGGGCGCAGCGCGTGCAGCTGCGCCCCTTCCCTTACGACCCGGTCCGCGCAAGACCATCCGGCCCGGACGGCGGGCCTTAGTCTCCGGAGCCGTCCCCCCGCGCCACCCTCACCTCCCCCACCGCGCACCCCACGTTGTCCGGTGCGCCCGCCTCGTGGGCCAGGGCGATCAGGTGCCGTACGGCGTCCTCGGGGCCGGGTGCCGCGGTGAGGACGTCCCGCATCGCGTCGGCCGGCACCACCCCCCAGAGCCCGTCGGTGCACAGCAGGTACCGCTCGCCGGGCCGGGCCTCCAGGAGCTGGAGATCGGGGGCGAATTCGGTGCCTCCGCCGAGGGCACGCAGCAGCAGCGCGCGGTCGGGGTGCGACGGCGCCTCCTCCGGGGTGAGCCGGCCCTCGTCGATCAGGGACTGCACCACGCTGTGGTCGTGGGTGATGCGGAAGAGGCCGGAGTCGCGCAGGACGTACGCGCGCGAGTCCCCCACGTGCAGCAGCCCCAGCCGCGAGCCGGAGCGGAGCAGCGCGGTCAGGGTGCAGCCCGTCGCCCCGTCCGCGGCCGGGGCCGCCCGGTCGGCGCGGCGGGCCGCCTCCTCCAGGGCGGTCAGCGGGTCCCCGATGGCCGGATCGGTGTCCTCCAGGGGCTTCAGCGCGTCGATCGCGGCGGCCGCGGCCGGGCCGCCCTGCTCGCCGCAGCCGTCGGCCACGGCGAGCAGCCGCGGGCCGGCATACGCCGCGTCCTGGTTGGCCGGGCGGACCAGCCCCCGGTCGGTCCCGGCGGCGCAGCGCATCGTCAGGGGAAGGGGAGGGGGTACGGGGGTGCCTGATGTCGTCATGACGGTGTGGTCCTTCCTGGTCAGCTGGTCGACGAGGAAGGCGGCCAGGTCCCGGCGGGCGGCGGTGTCGGCCTCGACCTGCGCCCAGTACGCGGCGACCGCCTCGGCCGCCGGGCCGGGCGCCAGCTCGCACACCTCGCGGATGCGGGCCAGCGGCATGCCGAGCCGCCGCAGCAGGGCGACCAGCCGCGCGCGCTCCAGCTGGGCCGGGGCGTAGCGGCGGTAGCCGTTGTACGGGTCGACACGGTCCGGGGTGAGCAGGCCGAGGTCGTCGTACAGGCGCAGCGCCTTGGGTGAGAGCCGGCAGGCCCGGGCGAACGCCCCGATGGTCAGCAGGCCGTCGGCCGTGCCGCCGTTCCCGTCCACCTGTCCGCCCTCCTCGTACCGGGTCCTTCGCCCGGTACGGCCGATGCTGGGCCTTTCCCCAAGGGCAAGGTCAACGGGCGGGGCGCGGTCGGCGCCGGAGGCGGCGGCGCCGGCGCCGGGCCGGTCCGTGGTCAGTTGCCGGCCGCCTCCAGCCGGTTCATCGCCGCGGCCGTCAGCGCCTGTACGCCCATCGTCAGCGTCGGCCGCGCCACCGGCGCGAAGTACGGCGAGTGGTTGGACGGGATGTCCTGCGCCAGCCGCCCCGCCGCCAGGGCCGTACGGAATTCCTCCGGGTCCCAGCCGCCCAGCCACCAGTAGTACAGCGGCGCCTCGGCGGCGGTCGCCAGGACTCCGGCGTCCTCGCTGCCCGACGCCGGGTCGTAGGCGAACAGCCGTTGCGGGCCGAAGAGTTGGGTGAATTCCTCGTTGACCTTGCGCAGGGTCCGGGAGTCGTTGACGGTGACGGGGAAGGAGTCGAGGATCTTCGTCTGCGGGGCGCGGTCGGCGCCGGAGGCGGTCGCCTCGGCGCCGGCGATGCGGTCGATGGCGGCCAGGACCCGGGCCCGCACCGTCTCGTCGAAGGTGCGGACGCTGAGCCGTACGACGGCCTGGTCGGGGATGACGTTCGCGGTGTCCCCGGCGTGGAAGGAGCCGATGCTGACGACGGCCTGGTCCTTGGGGGCGACCTCGCGGGCCACGACGGACTGCACCCGCTGGACGAACGAGGCCGCCATCAGGATGGGGTCGACGGTGGTCTCCGGGCGGGAGCCGTGTCCGCCGATGCCGTGGAAGGTGATCTCCAGGGTGTCGGCGGCGGCCATGCAGGCACCGGGGCAGTACGCGATCAACCCGGCGCCGAACGGGGCGACATGCTGGGCCAGCACCACATCGGGGACGGGCACCAGGCCCTTGCTGTAGAGGCCGTCGTCCAGCATGGCCTGGGCGCCGTTGCCGACCTCCTCGGCGGGCTGGAACAGCGCGATCAGGGTGCCGGACCAGTGGTCGCGCGCCGCCGCGAGCAGGTCGGCGGCGCCCAGCAGGCAGGTGACGTGCACGTCGTGGCCGCAGGCGTGCATCCGGCCGGGCGTGGTGGAGGCGTAGTCGAGGCCGGAGCGTTCGGTGACGGGCAAGGCGTCCATGTCGGCGCGCAGCAGGACCACCGGGCCGGGGCCGTTGCGCAGTACGCCGGTGACGCCGGTGCCGCCGATGCCGGTGGTGACGTCATAGCCGTACGAGGTCAGCCGGCGGGCGGCCTCGGCGGCCGTACGGGTTTCCTGGAAGCCGAGTTCGGGGTGGCGGTGCAGGTCCTCGTAGAGCGCCACCAGGTCGGCGAGGCGGCCGTCGAGCGGGGCCAGGACGGAGTCGATAACGGGGCGGGGGGTGACGCCTGCCGGGCTGGGCCGGTCACCGTCGGGGCCGGGGGCAACGTCGACGGAACCGGAGGCGTCACTGACAAGGCGGAGGTGGTCACTGTCGCTCATACGGGCATTCGACCATGAACGGGTGTGCCCGCACCCCCTGGTGGACGTACCGGACGGCACGGGTCCGTACGCGCCCGGGCTGGCCGGACTTCGTGGGTCGGCCGCGGCCGCCCCGTGACACCCGCGCCCCCGACTGCGACCGTTTACCCGCCCGCCCACCCGAGCCGTTGACCGGAGGCTGACATTGACGACCGCATCCACCCCGCCGCACGGCGCGCCCAACGACCTCGCGGCCCACCTGATGGACCAGGCCATGGGCCACCTCTTCTCCGCCGCGCTGCGCACCGCGGCCCACTACCGCATCGCCGACCACCTGGCCGAGGGCCCGCGCACCGCCGAGCAGCTGGCCGTCGCCACCGACACCCACGCCCCGCATCTGCGCCGGGTGCTGCGCTACCTGGCCGCCCGCGGCATCTTCCGCGAGGACGCCTCGGGCGCCTATCAGCTGACCCCGGCGGCCAGACCGCTGCGCACCGACGTCCCCGACTCGCTGCACCCCGCCGTCATGCTGATCACCGATGAGCTGCTGCTGCGGACCTCGGCGCTGATGCCGGAGACGGTGCGGGAGGGCGGCGCGGCCTTCGAGCGGGTCTTCGGGACGCCGTTCTTCGCACATCTGGGGTCGGATCCGGACCGGCGGCAGCTCTTCGACAGCGGGATGTCGGCGCTGTCCGGGCCGGTGGACGAGGCGGTGGTCGCCGCGTATCCATTCCCGGAGACCGGCACGGTCGTGGACGTCGGCGGCGGCCGCGGCGGTCTGCTGCGCGCCGCGCTGCGCCGCCATCCGCAGCTGACCGGCGTGCTCTTCGACCAGCCGCCGCCGCTGGCCCACCATCTGCTGGACGGTGACGAGCTCAAGGGCCGCTGGCGCACCGAGGAGGGCGACTTCTTCGCGTCCGTGCCGGAGGGCGGGGACGTCTATGTGCTCAAGCATGTGCTGCACGACTGGCCCGACGAGGACTGCCGGCGCATTCTGCGCACCTGCCGTGGCGCGATGGTCCGCGGCAGCCGGCTGCTGATCGTCGACTGCGTCCTGGCGCCGGGCAATGCGCCGCACTTCGGCAAGACGATGGATGTGGCGATGATGGCGCTGCTGGACGGGCAGGAGCGCACCGCGGAGGAGTTCGCGACGCTGCTTTCGGCCGGAGGCTTCCGGCTGACGCGGGTGCTGCCGACGGCGGCGTTCCCGTCGATCGTGGAGGCGGTGGCGGATTAGGGCCGGTCCGGCCCCGATCCACCGGACGGCCCCGGGGCGAGCCCCGGCCGGCCGGCTCACCGGGGCGCGGCCGCCCCGGCTCCCGCGACACGACACGCCGCGCCCCCGCGCCCCTCGCCGGTGCCACGCCCCGGCCGGGTTGTACTGATGCCATCCCGCGCCCCCGGCGCGGGGCCGGAACCCGCGCACGGAGCCAAGGAGCCACCATGCCCACCCCGCCCCTGCCTGCGCCCGTCGACCGTGCCCTGCGCGCCGCCAACGGCGGTGACATCGACGGTTTCCTCGCCGCCTTCGCCGACGACGGGGCGGTCAACGACTGGGGCCGCGAGTTCCGGGGCGAGGAGGAGATCCGCGGCTGGAGCGACCAGGAGTTCATCGGCCGGCAGGTCACCCTGGAGGTGACGGCCGTACGGACGCAGGGCAGCACCACCACGGTCAGCCTCCAGGTCGGCGGCAACGGCTACACCGGCCCCTCCGACTTCGCCTTCACCGTCGAGGGTGACCGCATCGCGCTGATGCGGATCACCGGCTGACCGCGGGGCGAGGCGACGGTCCCCGTGACGGTCCCCATGCGGGCGCGCAGCCGCGACGAGGCGCACCGCGCCGCCACCCCGCTGGAGCTCCTGTTCGACCTGTGCTTCGTGGTGGCCGTCGCGCAGGCCGGCCGCCAGCTGGTGCACGCGCTGGCCGAGGGCCATCCGGGGCACGGCATCCTCGGCTATCTGATGGTGTTCTTCGCGATCTGGTGGGCGTGGATCAACTTCAGCTGGTTCTCGTCGGCGTACGACACGGACGATGCGCTCTTCCTGGTGATGACCCTGGTGCAGATCACCGGCGTGCTGATCCTGGCGGCGGGGGTGCCGCGCGCCTTCGCCGCCGGTGACTTCGGGGTGGTGTGGTTCGGGTATGTGGTGATGCGGCTGGCGATGGTCTCCCAGTGGCTGCGGGCCGCGCACGGCAGCCAGGGCGCCGAGCGGCGCACGGCGCTGCGCTATGCGCGGGGCGTGACCGGGTGCCAGATCGGCTGGTGCGCGCTGCTGCTCGTACCGGCGGGCGCCGCGCCCTGGGTGTTCGTGGTGATGGCTCCGCTGGAGCTGTCGGTGCCGGCGGTCGCGGAGCGGGAGCGGGAGACGACCTGGCATCCGCATCACATCGCGGAGCGCTACGGCCTGTTCACGATCATCGTGCTCGGCGAGACGATCGCGGCGGCCACCGTCGCCGTACAGTCCGCGCTCGACGAGAACGACGAGCTGGGCACCCTGCTGCCGATCGCGGGCGGCGGCCTGCTGCTGGTCTTCGCCGCGTACTGGATCTATTTCGCGGTCCCCATCCATCTGCATCTGCGCGCCAACAGGCACGCATTCCTGTGGGGCTACGGGCACTACCTGGTGTACGGCTCGGCGGCGGCGATCGGCGCGGGCATCGAGATCGCGGTGGAGGAGTCGGTGGGCGCGGCGCATCTGTCGCTGTTGGCGGCGTCGGCGTGTGTCACGGTGCCCGCCGCGCTGTTCATGCTGACCGTGTGGCTGATCCATTCCCGTCACCAAAAGCGCGGCCCGGCGCAGCAGCTGGTGCTGCCGGTGTCGTCCGTGCTGGTGCTGTTCTGCGCGTTCGCGGGGCAGTTCGCGGTGCTGGCGGCCGGTGTGGTGGCGTCGGCCGCGGTGGCGGTGGGGGTCGTCTTGACGGCGCGGCAAGGTGCCGCGCTGGAGGCGTAGCCGGGCGCCTCGGCGACCCGGCGGGCCGGTTACGGTCCCGGGCGCCGCTTCGCCCGTAAAGGTGCCGAACGGCCGTACGCGGGCACCGGTCGGGCGAATGCCGTACGGGCGCCGGGCGGGCGCATTCAACTCGCCCGATTCCGTGCCCGGTTGGTGCCGGATCCGGCCATCTTCGGCCGCGGACGCCGGTTCGTTCCGCGCTTCCCCCGGCCCCGCCTCTCGCCTCCGCAGAACCCCGTCAATTCGCCGCGAACGACCCCCACTTCCCCTGCCGTCGCCCTCGTGCGCGCCGCCCTCCGCCGGGGGTGGGGGACGGGGGCCCGACACGAACGCGGTAGGGTGCAGATTGCCCTTTTTATGCCTGGGGTTCTCCGTATCGGCAGTCCGGTACCGGTGTTCCGCAGGCCCGTCCGCCCGTCGGCACCCGTCCGCCCGCCCGCACCCGAGGAGACGCCAGCGATGGCCCGCCACGCACAGAACCGCGCGCGCATGAGCCTGTCCCGGCGCAGCAAGGCCGTTGGCGGTCTGGCCCTCACCACCCTGGTCGGCACCGCCCTGTGGGCCTGGCCCGCCTCCGGCGACGATCACGACAGCCTCGCCGACGGCAAGAACGGCGCGGCGAAGACGGCCGCCGGCCCGGACACGGCCGGGGACCGGCCCGCCCCCAGGACCGTGCCGAACATGGCACCCGCCGCCCCCCGGCTGATCCCCGGCCTGAGCGACGCCGTCCGCAAGCAGATACCGTCCGAGACCCGTCAGGTGCTGGTCGTCACCGGCAGGGACAGCGACTCCTACGAGTCCCGGGTCGTCCTCTACACCCGCGCCAAGGGCTCCGACGACTGGCGGCCCGGCCGCGCCTGGACCGCGCACAACGCCGCCCACGGCTGGACCGACGACCACCGCTACGGCGACCTCCGCTCGCCGCAGGGCGTCTACAGCCTCACCGACGCGGGCGGCCGCCTCCCCGCGCCCGACGGCACCAAGCTCCCCTACGACCACAACCGCAGCTTCGTCGCCAACGGCACCGGCGTCGAGGGCGAGCCGCTGGCCGGCGCCTTCGATTACGTCATCGCCATCAATTACAACCGCGTCGCGGGCACTTCCCCGCTGGACCAGCAGCGGCCGGACGGGGCGTACAAGGGCGGCGGCGTCTGGCTGCATGTCGACCACGACGGCCCCACCCAGGGATGCGTGAGCCTCAAGCCGGACGTGATGCGGGAACTGCTGCGCACCCTGGACCCCGGCCAGCACCCGGTTGTCGTGATGGGCCCGGCGGCTCGCTGACACTCCCGCCCGGGCGCCCGTCGGCGTGGTACCCATGACGCATGGCTGACGCACAGCAGGGACGGGACGTACCGCATCTGCCGGGCCCGCACGACGCGCTGACCGATGTCACCGGACTGCGGGTGGGCCACGCCGAGCGGACCGGCGAGGGACATCTGACCGGCACCACCGTGGTGCTCGCCCCGGACGGCGGCGCGGTCGCGGCCGTCGATGTACGGGGCGGCGGGCCCGGCACCCACGAGACCGATGCGCTGGATCCGCGCAATCTCGTGCAGCGGGTGGAGGCGGTGGTGCTGACCGGCGGCAGCGTCTTCGGGCTGGACGCGGCGTCCGGTGTGGTGGCTTGGCTGGAGGAGCGGGGCCGCGGCTTCCGTGTCGGCCCCGATCCCGCGCAGGTCGTCCCGGTGGTCCCGGCCGCCGCCCTGTTCGACCTGGGGCGCGGCGGCGACTGGCGGGCCCGGCCGGATGCCGCGCTGGGGCGGGCGGCGGCCGAGGCCGCGGCGGGTACGGACCCGCGCTCGCCGGTGGCGCAGGGCAATACGGGCGCCGGAACGGGTGCGGTGGCCGGCGGCCTCAAGGGCGGCATCGGCACCGCGAGCGTGGTGCTGCCCTCGGGCGTCACCGTCGCCGCGCTGGCCGCCGTCAACGCATCGGGCAGCTTCGCCGACCCGGACACCGGCGCGCTCTACGGGCGGCTGGCGGGCGGCCCGGCCGCCTTCCCCTCCCCCGACATCCACGCCGCCGCCCAGCGCCGGCTCGCCGAGGCCCGGGACATCGCGCAGGCCCGCGCCGTCGCCTCGGTCCGCCCACCGCTCAACACCACGCTCGCGGTGGTCGCCACCGACGCCGTCCTCACCCGCGCCCAGGCCCACAAGCTCGCCGGCAACGCCCACGACGGCCTGGCCCGCGCGATCCGCCCCGCTCATCTCCTCTCCGACGGTGACACGGTCTTCGCGCTGTCCACCGCCGTCCGCCCGCTCGCGCCGGAAAAGGCCCTCAACGACCCGGCGGTCGGGGTGAGTGCGCAGGTCGGGGCGCTGAACGAGATCCTCGCCGCCGGGGCCGATGTGCTGATGCGGGCCGTGGTCAAGGCGGCGTTGGCGGCGGAGACGGTGGACGGCCCCGGGGGCCTGTTCCCGTCGTACCGGGACCTGTACGGGGCCTGACGGGGCGGTACCCGCGGGCCGCAGTCACACCCCCGCCGGGCCGGGTCACACCCCCGCGGCCCCGAGCAGCGTCCCCGCGCCGTAGGTCACCGCCATCGCCAGCGCGCCGCCACCGGCATTGCGCAACACCGCGCGGGTCGCCGGCGCGGCGCCCAGCCGCCTGATGATCCGAGGCAGGAGCCGTTGGTGGTTGCTGTCCGCGGACGAACCTCGAAATCCGGCCGGAGCGCCCATCCTGGCGCTGCTCCAGCCGCACAGCGCGAGCGCGGCCAGCACCGCGACCACGGTGACGGGCAGCCGCAGCGCGGCGGGCGGCAGCACGATCGCCAGCAGCGGCAGCAGCGCGCCGGCGGTGAAGGCGAGGAAGCTGGCGCCGGCCGCGTGCCAGGGGTTGGTCAGCTCGTCGGGGTCGATGCCCAGCTCGACCTCGGCGTGGGCGCGCAGCGCATCGTGCTCGGTGAGCTGCTCGGCGACCTCCGCGGCCAGCTCCGCGCTGAGCCCCTTGCCCTCCAGCAGCTCCGTCAGTTCGACGAGCTCGGCCTGCGGTTCGGTGGCCAGCTCGCGCTTCTCCAGGGCCAGGGCGGCCTTTTCGGAGTCGCGCTGGGTGGAGACCGAGACGTATTCGCCGGCGGCCATCGACATCGATCCGGCCAGCAGTCCGGCCAGGCCCGCGGTCAGCAGGGCGGCGCGGTCGTCGGTGGCGCCGGCCACGCCGACGACGAGCCCGGCGGTGGAGACGATGCCGTCGTTGGCGCCGAGGACCGCGGCCCGCAGCCAGTTGAGCCGGCCGGCGAGTCCGCCGCCGTGCGCCTCGTCGTGCTCGGATGTCTGAGGGCTCACCGGCCGAGCGTCTCATCCTCCCCCGGTCCCGGCTACCGCTCGACCGGGAGGTCCCCCCATCGTGGCGCCGCCGTCCGGCGCCGCCGCAGCGCCGCGAAATCGCCGGTGGTAGAAACGGCCGTATGTCCGCATCGCCACCTCCCCCCACGCCTCCCCCCACGCTCGTCCGGCCGGAGCCCCGTCCGCCCGCGCCACGCCGCCGCCTTTGGTGGCACCGGCTGATTTTCGGGCTCTGGTACCGGCCGGTGGAGATCCTGGACGAGGCGCGGGACCGCAGCGCGTGGGGTGCGGCAGTGTTGTTGTCGCTGCTCAGCGGCGGTATCGGGATACTGTCGGTGGATGCCTTCCGGCAGCAGTGGTCGGCGAGCCGGACCATGGCCCTGCAACTGGTCGGGCTGGCCGAGGCGGGGGTCCTGGTGGCCAGCCTCGCGCTGGGATCGGTCACCCACGCCATCGCCCGCACGCTCGGCGGCAACGGCCGCTTCGCGCCGACCGCGAGCCTGTTCATCGTCCTGTTCTGGGTGACGGATCTGCCGCGGCTGGCCATCGTGGCCTGGCTGCCGACCGATGCCACCTTCATCCAGGCCGCGACCTATGCGACCTGGGGCTTCGGCTATGTCCTCGCGGTACTGCTGATAAGAGGTCAGCACCATCTGCCGACGCTGAAGTCGGCGGCCACGGTGTCGGTGCAGATGCTGGCCGCGCTGGCGCTGCTGCGGCTGGGCCCGGTCCGTTAGGACCTCTCCGGGGACTCCCGCCCGGCTCGACGGCGGGAGACTGAGCGCCCTAGCCGCGGCCGGTCAACTGCCGTACGAGGACCGCGAACGCCTCCCGCTCCGCGGCGCTCAGCTCCACGCACTCCGACGGCGGCCCGGCGGGCCCCGTCTGCCGCGGCACCGCGTTGAGCCGCCGCGGCCGGCCGCGCCCGGCCGCGGGCTGGGTGCGGGCCCGTCGCACCAGTCTGGCCAGCGCGACGAACCAGGCGACGGTCGCGACGAGCAGCACGGCGAGGATGACGTGCTGCAGAATCGAGACGGAGGGGAGCATACGGACCTCCAGGACGGGCGGGCGCTGGGCGGAACCGGGCCGGAACGGGCAGAACTGGACCGGCCCGTTCCATTGGACACCACGGCCGAGGGCTTTCGACAGGGGATCCGGCGCCGTAATTGCCCAGGTGACGTATCTCCTATGACATTTCAGCCCTTTTCCAGTGGCCGGTCCGGGGCGTGCCGCCGCCACCTTCCGGCGCGGCAGGGTGTGTCCCTTCCCCTTGGACACCGCGGAGGCTTCCGCCCGGCGAGCACCGCCCCGACCATGGCCGCACCGTGTCCGCGACGTCAGGAGTACGCACGTGCCGCAGCAGCCCCCGCCGCCGACCCGGTCGCCCTCCCCCACCGCCCTCGAAGGCATCGTGGTCGCCGACTTCAGCCGGGTGCTGGCCGGGCCGCTGGCCGCCGCGACGCTCGCCGACCTGGGCGCCGAGGTGATCAAGGTGGAGCGGCCGGGCACCGGCGACGACACCCGCGCCTGGGGCCCGCCGTTCGCCGCCGACGGGACCGCCGCGTACTTCGATGCCGCCAACCGCTCCAAGCGCGGCCTGGCCCTGGACCTGGGCGATCCGGACGACGCGGCCGCCGCCCGCGAACTGGCGCGCCGGGCCGACGTGCTGATCGAGAACTTCCGTCCCGGCTCGCTCGCCAAGTACGGCCTGGACCACGCGGCGACCCGGGCGGCCAACCCCGGCCTGGTGCACTGCACCATCACCGGCTTCGGCTCCGGCGAAGGCGCCCATCTGCCGGGCTACGACTTCGTGGTGCAGGCCGTCGGCGGGCTGATGGGCATCACCGGGGAGGCGGGCGGTACGCCCCTGAAGGCGGGGGTCGCGCTGGTGGACGTACTGACCGCCAAGGACGCCACCACCGGCATCCTCGCGGCGCTGCGGCACCGCGACCGCACCGGCCGGGGTCAGCTGGTGGAGGTCAATCTGCTGTCCTCGCTGCTCGGCTCGCTGGTCAACCAGGCGTCCGGCTATCTGGCCACCGGGCGCGATCCGGGGCCGATGGGCAATCGTCACCCGAGCATCGCTCCGTACGAGACGCTGGCCTGCCGGGGCGGGCTGCTCGCGGTGGCGGTGGGCAACGACCGGCAGTTCCGGGCGCTGGCGCGGGCGCTGGGCGCGCCGGAACTGGCGGAGGACGTGCGGTTCGCGCGGAACCAGGACCGGGTGCACAACCGCACGGATCTCGTCGCCTCTTTGGAGGAGCGGCTGGCGGCGGACACCCCGCAGGGCTGGACCGAGCGGCTGAGCGCCGCGTCCGTGCCGTGCGGGCCGGTCAATACGCTCTCCGAGGCGCTGGACCTGGCGGCGCGGCTGGGGCTCGATCCGGTCACCCCCGTCGGCGAGGGCCGCCTCCCCCAAGTCACCAGCCCCCTGCGCCTCTCGGGCACCCCGGTCACCCAACCTTCGGCGCCACCCCGCCTGGACGAACACGGCACCCCGCTGCGAACCTGGTTGTCGGGGCCCGCCGACCGACCCCTCCCCCCACGGGTGTGACCTTCGTCACAACATCGCCGCACCCGCAACCAAATCCGCCCGTAGGTGCTGTTTACCAGCACGGAATCACAACACCCCTGTATGGAGCAGCTCGTGACATCGCCGGACAACCCCGCGCCCGCCTGGTCCCGCACCCCGCACCGGCCGCTCCAGCAGGCAGAGCAGCCCGCCCCGGGCGCGTCGCGCCGCGCCCGCCGGGCCCGCCGCACGCTGGCCGTGACCGCGCTGTTCGCGGCGGGTGCGCTGGCCCTGTCGGCCTGCGGCGGCGACGCCGAGGCGGGCGACCATGACGCCAAGAACGGCCAGGCCGGCGCGGATGCCGCGGCCGCCAAGGACGCCTCGGACGCCAAGATCAAGGTGTCGTCGAAGGACGGCGCCACCGACGCCAGCATCAACGACACCGGGGTGACGGTCACCGGCGGCAAGTTGACCGACGTGAAGCTCACCGTGGCCGACTCGGGCGCCCCCGTCGCCGGCGCCATATCGGCCGACAAGGCCTCCTGGAAGCCCGGCGTCCAGCTGGAGCGCGGCACCAAGTACAAGATCACCGCGAATGCCAAGGACGCCAAGGGCCGTTCGGCCACCGAGAACGCGACGTTCACCACCGTCTCCTCGGCCAACAGCTTCATCGGCAGCTACACCCCCGACGACGGCAAGACCGTCGGCGTCGGCATGCCGGTGTCCTTCAACTTCGACAAGGTGATCACCAACAAGAAGGACGTCCAGTCCCACATCAAGGTGACCTCCAGCAGCGGCCAGCAGGTCGTCGGCCACTGGTTCGGCGCCCAGCGCCTGGACTTCCGGCCGGAGGACTACTGGCAGGCCGGCTCCAAGATCACCATGAAGATCGACCTGGACGGGGTGAAGGGCGGCCAGGGCATCACCGGTGTCCAGTCGAAGACGGTCTCCTTCACCATCGGCCGCTCGCAGGTCTCCACCGTCGACATGAACACCCAGATGATGACGGTCAAGCGGGACGGCAAGACGTACAAGACCATCCCGATCTCCGGCGGCAGCCCCGATCACCCGACCTACAACGGGCAGATGGTGATCTCGGAGAAGTTCGAGCAGACCCGGATGGACGGCTCGACGGTCGGCTTCGGCGGCGAGTACGACATCAAGGACGTCCCGCACGCCATGCGCCTGTCGTCCTCCGGCACCTTCATCCACGGCAACTACTGGGGCGCCTCGTCCGTCTTCGGCAACTCCGGCACCAGCCACGGCTGCGTCGGTCTGCGCGACCAGAAGGGCGGCGGTGGCGACACCCCGGGCAAGTGGTTCTTCAACGAGTCGCTGGTCGGCGATGTCGTCATCGTGAAGAACTCCCACGACCAGACGGTCAAGCCGGACAACGGCCTCAACGGCTGGAACCTGTCGTGGTCGGAGTGGCAGGCGGGCAGCGCGGCCTGACCGCCGACCGGCGCCGCCCGGCGCGCTCCGGTACCGAACGGCTCTGACGGTGGCCGGTCCCTCTGCGGAGGGACCGGCCACCGTCGTGTTTCGCTACGGCGCCCGCAACAGCTCCTCCACCACGCCCGCGAAGCCCTCGTCCCCGTGGCCGCCCGCCACCCGCCGCCGCATCAGCGCGAAGACCGGGGCGAACAGTTCGTCGCTGACGCCCTGCGCGTGGCTCACCGCACCGATGCTGTCGTGCGAGACCTGCATGGCGAGGTTCGAGCCGGTGGCGCCGTAGTCCCCGGAGTCGATCTCCGCCGCCATCGCGGGCAGCGCGCCGCACATCGCCCGCAGCCACGGCACCAGCAGCCCCGTCGTGAACTCCTCGACCGGGCCGCCCGCCGAGCGCACCAGCGCCGCCGCATGCGCAAAGCCGCCGAACATGCCGTACATCCCGCTCAGCAGCGCCAGGTCGTTCAGCGGTGCCGCCCCCGGGTCCTCCCCCAGGTAGACGCTGCGGGCGAACGCGTCCAGCACCCCCTGGTACGTCGCGAACGCCGCCCGCGACCCGCTGTAGAGCACGAACGCCTCGGGCCGGCCGATCATCTCGGGCACGGCCATGATCCCGCCGTCCAGATACGCGCCGCCGAGCCCCGCCACCCGCTTCGCCATCGCCCGGGCCTCCTCGGGCGACCCATTGGTCACATTCACCACGACCCGGCCCCGCAGCGCCTCGCCGCCGCCGGCCTGTTCCTCCAGCAACACCCCGACATCCGCGTAATCCAGGATGCAGACGATCACCACGTCCCCCTCGGCGACCGCCTCCGCCACGGATCCGGCCCGCCGCGCACCCCGCCCGACCAACCCGTCCGCCCTGGCGGCCGTACGGTTCCACACGGTCACCCGGTGGCCGGCCGCCAGCAGGGCGTCCGCGAGGGCCGTACCCATGGCCCCGAGCCCGAGCACCGCGACATTCACTGCACCATTCGGCGCGTCATTCACTGCGACATTCACTGCGTCATTCGCCGCAATATTCTTCGATACCGCCATTGGTCCCGCTTCCCGCTTTCCGCTTTCCACGTTCCGCATGCACGTTCCGCATTCCGCATTACGTCTGCTGCTTGCGTCGCCAGTCTTTGCGGAAGCCCGGGGGCGGACAAGTACGCACTAATAAGTGCGTACTTACCTTCAGGTGAGCAGGCGAGCGCCCATCGGTCCCTCGTCCCGGCGGAGCGTCGGGACCGTCATCAGCTGCGGGTCCTGGAGCAGCAGCCGCTCGTGGAGCGCCTGAAGGCGACGGTCATTCTCGCGGCCTCGTTCGCCACCTGTGCCTCCTCCGGAATCGTCCTTCTGAAGAGGCTGGGCATCGGCACGGTGGTGGTGAATCTCCTCGACGCCACGCTGATCCGGGCGGTGCTGGTACCGGTGTTCATCCGGCTCGCCGGAAAGGCGCATTGGTGGGCGCCGCGGCCGCTGCGGGCGCTGTACGACCGGCTCCGGATTTCCGGGTAGCGCGTCAAAGAACCTTTGCCAGCAGCACGCAGAGGGCAACGGCGAGCAGGTAGCAGCCGATGCCCACCCAGGTCAGGATGGGGCGCGAGCGACGACGGCCGTACCAGGTCAGCGCCAGCGCGGCGGATGTCAGGAGGCAGGCGAGCACCGGGGGAATCCTGGGCCCGCCGTGGGTGAACGCCATAGAGAGCCATGCCCAGGGAAGACCCACCGCGAAGGCAGGCGGCAGCATCGACCAGGCCCGCACCTGCCGCTGCAGAGCGTCCTCCGCCGGGCTGGGGGCGTCATCCTTCAGCCCGAGCGACGGCAGTTCCGGTCCGTGATGCATGTCGCCTCCGTCGCTCCTTCTCACCGCCGCCGCACAGTAGCAGCGGTGGTCGGCGGCCGAGCACCGCGGCGGGGAGAAGAGAAGCGTTCGACGGCTCAGGCCGCCACCGGCACCTCCCGTTCGCCGGTGGCGGCCGCCGCCGTTCCCGAACTCCCCGCTCCGGGGGCGCCGCGAAGCCCCTTGAGCAGCATCACCAGGGCCGCGCTGACGCCCGTACCCGCCGCGATGGCCAGGAGGTAGAGGAGCGGCTGCCCGATCAGGGGGACGACGAAGATGCCGCCGTGCGGGGCGCGCAGGGTGCAGCCGAAGGCCATCGACAGGGCGCCGGTGACCGCGCCGCCGGCCATCGCGGAGGGGATGACGCGCAGCGGGTCGGCGGCGGCGAACGGGATGGCGCCCTCGGTGATGAAGGAGGCGCCCAGCACCCAGGCCGCCTTGCCGTTCTCGCGTTCGGTCGTGGTGAAGAGCCTGCCGCGTACGGTCGTTGCCAGCGCCATCGCCAGCGGCGGGACCATGCCGGCCGCCATCACCGCGGCCATCACCTTCAGGCTCCCCTCGTTGGGGTGGGCGAGGCCGCCGACGGCGAAGGTGTAGGCGACCTTGTTCAGCGGGCCGCCGAGGTCGAAGCACATCATCAGGCCCAGCAGAGCCCCCAGGATGACCGCGTTGGCGCCGGAGAGGCCGGACAGCCAGTCGGTCAGGCCCTTTTGCAGCGCGGCGACCGGCTTGCCGACGACCAGGAACATCAGGAAGCCGACGACCGCGGAGGACAGCAGCGGGATGACGACGACCGGCATGATGCCGCGCAACGCGGGCGGGATGCCGATCCGTTGGACCGCCCTGACCACCGCGCCCGCGAGGAGTCCGGCGATCAGACCGCCGAGGAAGCCCGCGTTGACGGTGAGGGCGACGGCGCCGCCGACGAAGCCGGGGACGAGTCCGGGCCGGTCCGCCATGCCGTACGCGATGAAGCCGGCCAGGACCGGGACGAGGAAGCCGAAGGCGACGCTGCCGGTCTGGAAGAGGAGGGCCGCCCAGCTGGCGGACTCGGTCCAGAGGAAGTGGTGGGCGACGGACGGCGCCTTGTCGACGGTGTAGCCGCCGAGGGCGAAGGCGAGGGCGATGAGGAGGCCGCCCGCGGCGACGAAGGGAACCACGTAGCTGACGCCGGTCATCAGCCATGTGCGCAGGCGGGTGGCGAAGCCGTCGGCCTGGTCGGCGTCCTTGTCCATGGGGGCGGCGGCCCGCGCCGGGGCGCCGGTTTCCCCGCGCTCGGCCTTCTCCCGTACCTCGGCGATGAGTTCGGCGGGGCGGTTGACGCCCGCCTTCACCCCGACGTCGACGGTCGGCTTCCCGGCGAAGCGGTCCTTGTCCCGTACCTCGACGTCATGCGCGAAGATCACGCCGTCCGCGGCCGCGACCAGCCGCGGGTCCAGCCGCTTGAATCCGGCCGAGCCCTGCGTCTCGACGGATACCTCGACACCGGCGGCCTTTCCCGCCTTCTCGAGCGACTCGGCGGCCATGTAGGTGTGGGCGATGCCGGTGGGGCAGGAGGTGACGGCGACGATACGGAAGGGGGCGGGGGCGGCGGCCGGTTCGGGTGCGGCTGCCGGTTCGGGTTCGGGGGTCGGCTCCGGCTCGGGTTCCGGGGCCGACGCTTCGCCGGCGTCCGGGCGCGGTGGTTCGTCTCCCCGTATGAGCGCCGCCGCCGGGCCCGGCTCGACGGCGGACCGCAACGCGCCGGTGAACGCCTCGTCCATCAGGTGGCGGGCGAGGGTGGAGAGGATCGACAGATGGTCGGCGTCGCCGCCCGCCGGGGCCGCGATCAGGAAGATCAGGTCGGCCGGGCCATCCACCGCACCGAAGTCGATCCCGCGGCCGCTGCGTCCGAAGGCCAGCGTCGGCTCCGTCACGTGTGCGCTGCGGCAGTGCGGGATGCCGATGCCGCCGTCCAGGCCGGTCGGCATCTGGGCCTCGCGCGCGGCCACATCCGCGAGGAAGCCGTCCAGATCGGTGACGCGGCCGGCGGCCACCATCCGCTCGGCGAGCGCCCGTGCGGCCGCTTCCTTCGTTTCCGCGGACAGGTCGAGGTCGACCAGTTCCGCGGTGATCAGCTCACTCATCGCGCGACTCCCTTGCTGGCGGGGTGGACACCCTCAGGCCCGTTCGGCGCCTGAGGACGGGCGGCGCCGGCCGTTCAACGCACCGGCTCGGTGAGTACGCGGTCCAGCGGAACCGCGTCCGTGACCCTCACCGCCGAGGGACGGAGATCCTTCGGCGTCGGCATCAGGCTGCCCGGGAGCTGGACGGCGGCCGCGCCGTGCGCCACCGCCGCCGCCAGCGCCCGGACGCCCGCACCGCCCGTCGCCAGGAACCCGGCCAGCGAGGCGTCCCCCGCGCCGACGTTGCTGCGGACGGCGGCGACCGGTGCGCTGCCGTAGTGGGCGCCGTCCTCGTCGACCAGCAGCTGGCCGTCGGCGCCCAGCGAGGCCAGTACGGCGCGGGCGCCCGCAGTGCGCAGTTCCTCGGCGGCCTCGACGGCGTCGCCGAGGGTGGCGAGCGGTCGGCCGACGGCCTGGGCCAGCTCCTCGGCGTTCGGCTTGACGACGTCGGGGCGTTCGGCCAGGGCCGCGGTCAGCGACGGGCCGGAGGTGTCCAGCGCGATCCGGGCACCAGCCCGGTGGGCGCGCGCGACCAGTTCGGCGTACCACTCGGGCGGCAGTCCCCGCGGCAGACTGCCGCAGCAGGCGATCCAGTCGGCGCCGGCCGACCGCGCGCCGACCGTCGCGAGCAGCGCCTCCGACTCCTCGGCGGTGAGCTCGGGCCCGGCCGCGTTGATCTTCGTGAGCGTGCCGTCCGGTTCGGCGACCGAGATGTTGGACCGCGTCTGGCCCGCCACCGGTACGCCCGCCACCTCGATGCCCTCGGCGCCCAGCAGCCCGGCCAGCGCCGCGCCCGCCGGACCGCCCAACGGCAGGACGGCCAGCGTCCGGTGCCCGGCGGCGGCGACCGCCCGCGAGACGTTGACGCCCTTGCCGCCCGGGTCGATCCGGTCGGCGGTGGCCCGCAGCACGGCCCCGCGGTCCAGCGCCGGGATCTCGTAGGTGCGGTCGAGGCTGGGGTTGGGGGTGACGGTGAGGATCATGCGTGTATCGCCTTGAGAGTCGTGCGGATGCCGCCCTGGGGGTCATACGCGTACGCCTTGGGGGTCATGCGCGTACGACTTCCGTGCCCGCGCGCTCGATGGCGAGGGCGTCGGCGGGGCTCAGTCCGGTGTCGGTGATGAGGAGGTCCACGTCCGCCAGCTCGCCGAAGCGGGCGAAGTGCTGCTGCCCGAACTTGGCGGAGTCGGCGAGCAGGACGACCCGGCGGGCGGCGGCGATCAGCGCCCGCTTGACGGCGGCCTCCGCGAGGTCGGGGGTGGTCAGGCCGCCGTCCAGGGAGAAGCCGTTGGTGGCGAGGAACAGCACATCGGCGTTGATCTCGCGGTAGGCGCGCAGCGCCCAGTCGTCGACCGCGGCCCGCGTACGGTGCCGGATCCGGCCGCCCACGAGATGGAGGGTGAGACCGGGGTGGTCGGCCAGCCGCGCGGCGACCGGCAGGCCGTGGGTGACGACGGTGAGCTCGGCCTCCAGCGGAATCTCCGCGGCGAGCCGGGCGGCGGTCGTACCGGCGTCCAGGATCACGCTGCCGGAGCCCGTTCCGCCCCCGGGGAGCTCGGCCAGCGCGGCCCGCGCGATGCGCTGCTTCTCGTCGGCGGCCACGGCGTCCCGCTCGGCGAGGTCCGGCTCGAAGTCCAGCCGGCCGGCCGGAATGGCGCCGCCGTGCACCCGGCGCACCAGCCCGGCACGGTCCAGGGCCTTCAGATCCCGCCGTACGGTCTCGGCGGTGACCTGGAACTCCTCCGCGAGGGAGAGCACATCGACCCGCCCGCCCTCACGGGCGAGCCGCAGAATCTCCTGCTGGCGCTCCGGTGCGTACATCTGTGTCTGTGTCCGTTCCCTGCCCGAACCTGTGGTTTCAGCGGGATGCTACGCCGGGAGATAGCCGAAGTAAACACGTTCGGACGGCAAGCAGACTCAAACGGACATCGTCGCGGTGGCCGCGGGACACAGAGAGCCCCGATGCCCTATCCATGGCACCGGGGCTCGTCCTTCGCGTTACCGGGATTGCAGGGGGCACCGACCGCCGGACCGCCCCCCGCCGCCGCGGCCTATGCCGCCGCGTCGAAGCCCGTGTCCCGGGCCATCCGCTTCAGCTCCAGCAGCGCATGCTTCTCGATCTGGCGGATCCGCTCGCGGGTCAGGCCGTGCTGCTTGCCGACCTCGGTCAGCGTGCGCTCGCGGCCGTCCTCGATGCCGTAGCGCGCCTTGATGATGGAGGCCGTGCGCTGGTCGAGGCGGTCGATCAGATCCTCCAGCTCCTCGCTGCGCAGCAGCGTGAGCACGGACTGCTCGGGCGAGGCCGCAGAGGTGTCCTCCAGCAGATCACCGAACTGGGTGTCGCCGTCGTCGTCCACCGACATGTTGAGGCTGACCGGGTCGCGCGCCCAGTCCAGTACGTCGGTGACCCGGGCGGGCGTGGAGCCCAGCTCGCCGGCGACCTCCTCGGGCTCCGGGTCGCGGCCGTTCTCGCGGTTGAACTCGCGCTGTACCCGGCGGATGCGGCCGAGCTCCTCGACGAGGTGGACGGGCAGCCGGATCGTGCGCGACTGGTCGGCTATGGAGCGGGTGATGGCCTGACGGATCCACCACGTCGCGTAGGTGGAAAACTTGAAGCCCTTGGCGTAGTCGAACTTCTCCACGGCACGCACCAGGCCGGCGTTGCCCTCCTGGATCAGGTCCAGCAGGGGCAGACCGGCGCGAGGGTAACGGCGCGCCACGGCGACGACCAGCCGCAGGTTGGAACGGATGAAGATGTCTTTGGCCTTGGCACTCTCGACGGCCAGCGCCTCGAGCTCCGCACGGTCGGCACCTGCGGCATTGCCGTCGGTGACCGTGCCGTCCAGGATCTGCTGGGCGTAGACGCCCGCCTCGATGGTCTGGGACAGCTCGACCTCCTTGGCGGCGTCGAGCAGAGGCGTGCGCGCGATCTCGTCGAGGTACATGCCGACCAGGTCGCGGTCGGCGATCTCCCCGCCTACGGCGCGAACACTGTGGGCCCCGTCAGAACCGCTGCTGCTTTCCTGACGACGGGCGACGGCACGGGTTGCCATGCGTGTGCTCCCTTTGCGATGTTGGGGTCTCCCCTGCTCGAGCGAAGCCGAGAGCTCGGGGAAGGTCGCGGGACGGTAGGGCGGGAAACTCGATGGTTCACCGAGCGACCCGTCCGAAGGAAACAACGGCTGGAATCCGGACAGAATTCCCAAGCCGCGACCCTATTTTTGTGATCATGCAGTACCCTGCCTGCCCACGAGGGGGACGGATGCCGCCGGAGAACAGGGACGTGCAGGTCAGAGCGGGCGACGAGGACGACCTCGAAGCCCTCACGGAGCTCTACAACCACTACATTCGCGAGACGTCCATCACGTTCGACATGGAGCCCTTCACCCCCGAACAGCGTCGCCCGTGGTTGCTCTCCCACCCCAAAGACGGCCCGCACCGGCTTCTGGTTGCGCGGTCGGCGGGCGCGTCCGGTGACGAGGCCGGTCCGCTGCTCGGTTACGCGACCAGCAGCGCCTTCCGGCCGAAGGCCGCCTACGCCCCGTCCGTCGAGGTCACCGCCTACTGCGCCCCGCACGCCGCCGGCCGCGGCATCGGCACGCTGCTCTACCGGGCCCTGTTCGAGGCGCTGTCCACCGAGGACGTGCACCGCGCCTACGCGGGCATCACCCAGCCGAACGAGGCTTCGCACCGGCTGCACACCCGCTTCGGCTTCCGGCCCATCGGTACGTACACCGAGGTGGGCCGCAAGTTCGGCCGCTACTGGGACGTCGCCTGGTACCAGAAGGACCTGGGCTGAGCGGTCCCGCCCCGGCATCCACGGCCGACTGCCTGCCGCTCCGGTTGACGCATGCCCCACGTGGGTGTCGCCTGGACGGAGAGCGATGTCGACTGCCTCCCGGAAGGCGGGGCAAGCGAGAGGAGCCCGTCATGGAAACGCATCCCCAGCGGCGCGAGGCACCCGACGCGAGGACGGCCCGCTCGCACGGCTCCGTCGAGCCGGAGCACGGCGCGAGCACCGCCGCCCCGGAGACGGGCTTCCGGATCCCGGGCACCACGCGCCGGGTACCGGCGACCGTGGCCATGCCCCTCATCGTGGCGCTCGCCTTCGGCTGCTTCACGATCTTCCGCACGCACACCGACGGCACCAAGGGCGGCCAGGCGATCCTGTACGGGCTGTGCGCGGCCGTGGTCAGCGGGGCGCTGGGGCTGTATCTGGTGCACTTCCAGCGGACCATGATCACCGAAACCCGGGCGATCGGCTACGGCGCGCTCTTCGGGGTCTCGATGGGCTGGGTCTACAGCCTCGGCGGGGAGTCGATCCTCAAGTCGACCGGCTTCGGGCTGGGCCTGGGCGCCGTGATGTTCGTCGTCTCGCTGTACATCTTCCGAGGCCACCGCGTCCGCGAGCCGCACGGCCTGCACCGGCCCCACACCGCTCACCCCATGCCGCACCGTACCCACGCGGCACACTGACCCGCCGCCCGCGCCCTCGCCGGCCCCGCGGGCCGGCTGGGGCCCGCGACGTCGGCTGAGCCCCGGCCTTCAGTCCACCGGCGGCGGCGAGCCGTCGCCGGTCCGCCGGACCGTGCGCAGCGGGCGGTCCGGCCGCCAGATCTGCACCACCGTCGACGCGTCCTCGACGGACGTCCGCACCACCTCCGTCAGCGCGGCCCGGAACAGATGAAACGACTCCGGCGGCCGCACCGCCGCCGCGTACCGCGCGACCACTCGGGGGTCGGTGACCTCGATCGCGTACCCCGACACCCGCACATCGCCGTCGGCCAGGTCGGTGCCCGCACCCGGATTGGCGTGCAGCGAGAAGCGGGGGTCGCGCCGCAGGTCGAGGGCCTTGCGCGAGTTCGGCAGCATGCCCAGCCACAGCTCGCCGTAGCGGAAATCGGCCTCCAGGCCGGTCAGCCGTGGCGCCCCGTCCTTGCGGAGCGTGGCCAGGACGTGGTGCCGGAACGCCCCGAAGCGCTCCCGCACCCACCCGGCGAACTCCGGCACGGCCTCCTCGACCGCCGACCAGCCGACGGCACCTGCCGGGACCGAGGGCGAGCCGTGGCCGACGCCGTCGCCCGATGCCGATGCCGATGCCATGGTCGTCGGCGCGCTCGTCGCCGCAGTTGTCCGCGCTCCCGTATCCGTATGCGTCATGGCATGACCCTCCCCCCGAAACCCGACACCTTCCGTCCGGTTTACCGGCCGGCTTCCGCCGTCATGCCGACGGACCCAGGTCCGCCGCGTTCCACCGCTCCGGCCGCAGCCGTACGCCGATCAGCTCCCCGCCGTGCTCCAGCACCCCCGCCGCGTACTCCGACACCTTCTCCGCCGGCAGATAGCGGCCCGCGACCTCGTTGACCAGCTCCGGCGTCACCTCGACGAACGCGGCCCGGCCCTCGACGGCGGCGTAGCGGTAGGTCGGCGTCGTCGCCTGCACCGTCAGGGTGAACCGGCCGGTCTCCTCGATCAGGCGGGCCTTTCGCGACGTACGGCCCGTGAAGAGGAGGACATCGCCCCCCGGGCGGTACGCGTACCAGACCGGCGCCGTCACCGGTCCGCGCTCGCTTCCCGCCGCGACGGACAGCACGGCGACCAGCGGCTCGGCGAGAAACTGCTCACGCTCTTCCACAGACAGTGACATCGCGGACTCCTCGCGATCGGCTCTCCTCGGCGACACCGACCGGCGGCAGGCGCGGGGCATTCCACGCCGCGGCTCCCCGGTGATCGGCGGCGGCCGCACCGTACGGGTCCTTCCGAAGGGAGAGGGAACGGGCGCTCCGGGCCGCCGTATCGGGGGCCCGCCCTCCGCGCCGGTCCGCGCCATCGGGCCCGAGCGGCACGGGCCGGGCCGTGAATCCGGGGCCCCGCCCCGACGCTCTCGGGTGACCTTTCGGGCGAATCGGGAATCGACACCCCTCAGGTTCCAGCCTAACTCCGCATTGTTAAACCTTCAAGAACATGCCCGGCGGTGAGACAGTGGATGGTATGAGCATCGAATCCGCAGGCGAGCCACGCTGGCTCAGTGACGAGGAGCAATACGCCTGGCAGTGCTACCTCCATGCCACCACGCTTCTGGAGGATCACCTGGACCGCCAGCTGCAGCGTGACGCCGGGATGCCGCACGTCTATTACGGCCTGCTCGTCCAGCTCTCCCGGGCGCCGCGGCGCCGGCTGCGGATGACCGAGCTGGCCCAGAACGCCAAGATCACCCGCTCCCGCCTCTCGCACGCCATCGCCCGCCTGGAGAAGTACGGCTGGGTGCACCGCGAGGAATGCGCGTCGGACAAGCGGGGCCAGAACGCCCACCTCACGGACGAAGGCATGCGGGTTCTGGAGAAGGCCGCGCCCGGGCACGTCGCCGCCGTGCGCGCGGCGATCTTCGACCGGCTCTCCCCCGAGCAGATCGCCCAACTGGCCGACATCTGCCGGGTGATGGCCGACGGGCTTCAGCCGGAAGGCGCCGACCTCCCCTGGCTCCGCTGACGGGCGGGGGAGGTCGACGCCTTCGTATGCCGTACGGGACGGTGCGGGAGGGGCGGCGGCACACGGCCGCCGCGCCGCTCCCTCGTGTCTCCCGCGTTGCTCAGTGCACCATCACCGGCACCTGGACCTCCGCGTCCGCGCCCTCGCCCGCGGCGGCGCCGTCACCGGAGGAGGCCGCCGGCGAACCGCCGCCCTGATGGCCGGTGTTGACGAAGACGAAGGCGATCGCGGCCGCCAGCACCAGGATGCCGACCGCCCACCAGATGGCGGCGGTGTAGCCGTGCACCATCGACTCCAGCTTGAGCAGCTTCGGCGAGGCCGCACCGGCCGCGTGCGAGGTGGCGTAGGCGGTGGTGGCGCTGGCCGCGATGGTGTTCAGCAGCGCCGTACCGATCGCGCCGCCCACCTGCTGCGAGGTGTTGACCATCGCGGAGGCGACACCGGCGTCGCGCGGCTGGACGCCGTGCGTGGCCAGCGACATGGCCGGCATGAACGCCGTACCCATCCCGAGCCCCAGCAGCAGGAACGCGGGCAGGATCAGCGTCGGGTAGGACGTGTCGAGGTCGATCCGGGTCAGCACCAGCATGCCGACCGCGGCGAGGGTGAATCCGGGCGCCATCAGGAGGCGGGGCCGGACGCGGGTCATCAGCCGGGCGCCGATCTGCGTCGATCCGGTGATCATGCCGACGATCATCGGGAGGAAGGCCAGGCCGGTCGTGACCGGGCTGTATCCCTTGACGATCTGCAGGTAGTAGGTCAGGAAGAGGAAGAGACCGAACATGCCGATGACGGCCAGACCGAGCGAGGCGTAGACCCCGCCGCGGTTCCGCTCGGCGATCACTCGCAGCGGCAGCAGCGGCGCCTTCACCTTGGACTCGACCAGCACGAACGCCAGCAGCAGCACGGCGGCCGCGGCGAACAGGCCCAGCGTCGGCCCGGCCACCCAGCCGTCCGACTCGGCGCGGGTGAACCCGTACACCAGCGAGACCAGGCCGAGCGTGGCCAGGATGACGCCGGGGATGTCCAGCCGGGAGGGGTTACGGCCCTCCGCGGGCTCACGGATGACCAGGATGGCGCCGGTCGCGGCGACCACGGCGAACGGGATATTGACGAAGAAGGTCCAGCGCCAGTTCATGTACTCGGTCAGCACGCCGCCGAGGATCAGGCCCACGGCGCCGCCGCCACCGGCGATCGCACCGAAGATGCCGAAGGCCTTGGCGCGCTCCCTGGCCTCGGTGAACGTCACCGCCAGCAGCGACAGCGCGGCCGGCGCCAGCAGCGCGCCGAAGAGGCCCTGCAGCGCCCGCGCGCCCAGCAGCATCCCCTGGTTGACCGCGGCCCCGCCGAGCGCCGAGGCGAGCGCGAAGCCGATGAGGCCGATGACGAAGGTCCGTCTGCGGCCCCACAGGTCGGCGACCCGTCCGCCGAAGAGCAGCAGCCCGCCGAAGGCCAGGGCGTAGGCGGTGATGACCCACTGACGGTTGGCGTCGGTGATGCCGAGGTCCGCCTGGGCGGAGGGCAGCGCGATGTTCACGATGGTCGCGTCGAGGACGACCATCAGCTGGGCGAGGGCGATGAATATCAGCGCTTTCCAGCGCCGGGGGTCGACGGAAGGGGCGGTTTCAGGCATGAGGAGGTCCACCTAGTGGTGCGGTGAGCGGATAGCGGGACGAATGGAGCAGCGGACAGCGGGCGTAAGCGTGTGGGTACGGACGGCGGAGCGACGCTCAGGCGTGATGCCTCAGGTCCTCCAGCGTGGCGGCGGAGCCGGGGAGTTCGGACCGTGCGGGCGTCATCAGACCGTCCAGGAACAGCTGCAGATGCCGGTGCACGAACTTGTCGAAGTCGGTACAGCCACTGCCCGGCAGCGGGCGGGTGAGCTGAGTGAGCGCGACCATCAGGTCACCGACGGCGATGTCGGTACGCAGCTGGCCGCTGTCGCGCGCGGCACGCATGACGGCCTCGATGGCCACCTCCAGGCGTTCGCTCGCGGCGAGCAGGTCGGGGTGGCTCAGGTCGATGCTGTCCGAGAGCAGCGGGCACAGCGCCCCGATCCGCTCTTCCACCGCGGCGTGGACAAAGCGCCGCAGCGCCTGGAAAGCATCGGACTCCTCGGCAAGGGCGCTCTCGGCGCGGTCCGCGGTACGGGCCATGACGGAGAGCGTGACGTGGTGGATCAACTCCCGTCGATCCGCAAAGTGACGATAAAGCGTCGCATTGCCCACGCCCGCACGTCGAGCGATTTCATCGAGCGGGGCCTCGGCCCCGAACTCGACCAGGGTTTCGCGGGCGGCCGCGATGATCCGTTCCCGGTTGCGCAGCGCATCGGCCCGCAGGCGCGGGTGAGCCGGCTGCGCGTGGCCGACGGTGGCGGTGGCCGTGGTGGTATCGACGGCACCGGCGGCGGAATCCGTGGTGGTCACGGCGGCGCACTCCCTTCTTTCACGTCATGGAACGAGCCGCTCCGGCTGCCGGAGCGACGAACCGGGGAAGGCCTCCCCGTTTCATCCGTACGCCTGACTAAACGGGGATCGCCTCCCCGGATATTTCACGCGCGGTCGTGAGCTGAATCACAGGCACCTGTTACCGCCGCCCGCCCTCCGGATGACGTAATTCCGCGCGCGGGTCACCGTCTCGCCACTCAGGGTGATCTCCATGAGGCAGAAAATATCCGCGGTCCTGGTCGCGGGCGCGGTCACCGCGGCCGCCGTGGCCATGGACGCCTCGCCCACCGCCGCGGCCCTCGCCACGCCGCCCGGCGCACCACCGAGCGGCCCGTGTGCGCTGCGCGGCATCACGCACGATGTCGCGGAATCCGCGGCCACCCCCGCCGGATTCGCCCGCTCGCACGGCACGGTCCGGGCGCTCACCCTCTTCATCGACTTCCCCGACGCCCGCGCCACGATCACCCCGCAGGCCCGGTACGCCGAGTTCTTCCCGGCCGTCACGCGGTTCTTCCGCGCCAGCTCGTACGGCCGGCTCGACTACCGTCCGGTCCCGCTGCTGAAGTGGCTCCGCATGTCGCGGCCGCTGGCGGCGTACCGCATCCAGCGCGCCGCCACCTTCGACCCGCACTCGCACACCGGCTATCACGCCCTCTCCCGGGAGATCGTCCGCGCCGTCGACGACTCGGTCGACTTCCGCGCGTACGACGTCATCAACGTCCTGGCCGCCCCCAATGCGGGCCCGCCCGCGGCCCGTAAGGTCCTGTCGGTCACCTTCAGCGGCGGTGACATGGGGCTGCGGACGGGCGACCGGGTGCCGTTCCGGAATGCTTCGTTCATCTGGAGCCGGCAGTCCGGAGACAGCGCCTACCGCATCCTCAATCACGAGAACGGCCATGACTTCGGCCTCCCGGACCTCTACCGCACCGACGGCCGCCGCGTCGCAACCCCGGTCGGCCACTGGGATCCGATGGACGAGGACTGGGGGCCGAGCAGCGATTTCCTCGGCTGGCACAAATGGAAGCTCGGCTGGCTGGCCGCCGACCAGGTGCACTGCGCGCCGCGCCGCGGGACGCCCGCCGAGCACACCCTCACCCCGGTTCCCGCCCCCGGCGGCACCAAGATCGTCGTCATCCCCACCTCCCCCCGCACCGCCCTCGTGGCCGAGGCCCGCACCCGCGGCCCGCTCGACCCGACGGTCTGCCGCCCGGGCATCCTGATCTACCGCGTCACCACGAACGTCACCTCGGGCCGCGGCCCGCTGCGGGTCGTGGACGCCACCCCCCGCAGCGGCGGCTGCTTCACCACCGACAGGCACGTCGAACCGGAATTGACCGACGCCGCCTTCCGCCCCGGCGCCACCTACGCCGACCGCCGGAGCGGCGCCGCGGTCACCGTCCTCGGCGAGAACCCGGACGGTACGTACCGGATCCGCGCCGTACCGGCCCGTTGGGGATGACCGCGGCGCGGGCGGCCGGCCCCGCCGACGCGCCCGCCTACCCCATGCCGCCCTCGGCCACCCAGTGCCGCCGCGCGATGGCGATGAGCCGCAGCTGGCGCCGTGCGGTACGCACCACCCGCGCGGCCTCGTCCGCCCCGCCGTCCTCGGCGTCGATCAGCTCCGCGGCCGTCGTCACCAGCCGGTCCACGTACAGCTCCGCCAGCATCCGCACGTCCTCGGCACGCCACCCCTCGGACACCGGCTGGGACCCGAGCGCCTCCGCGACCTCCTCGGCGAACCGGTCCAGCTCGCCCGCGATGGCCTGCCGTACGGCCCGGACGCCGCCGTGCCGCTCGCGCGCCACGAACCGTACGTGCGCGGGGTGTTCGCGCACATGCCGCTCGACGACCGCGATCGTCCGGTCGATCCGCTCCTCGGCCGCCGCCTGCTCGACGAGGATCGCCCGCACCATCGCATGCAGGCTCCCCAGCGCCTCCTCCACCAGGGCGACGCCCAGCTCCCCCAGGTCCTTGAAGTGCCGGTAGAACGCGGTCGGGGCGATCCCCACCACCCGCGTGACCTCCCGCAACCCCAGGCTGCTCAGACTCTGCTCGGCCAGCAGACCCAGCGCCGCGTCGAGCAGCGCCTGCCGGGTCTTCTGCTTCTGGACCTGCCGGACTCCAACGGTGTGACTCATGTCATCCAGTAAACAACCGTTCTCCGAACTCCTCCACCCGGAGGTGACCCTAGACTGAAGGAACTCAGTGAACAACTGTCCTCTGAGTTTGTCCTTCCATGTCGGATACGCGTCCGAGCGCATCCGACGACCGAGCCGGAAAGGCAGGATCATGCTCTTCCTCGTCGCAGCCCTTCTCCTGTTGGGGATCATGCTGGGCACCGCGGCACACCTCCCCCTCCCCGTCACCCTCGTCGCGGCCGCCGTGATCGCCGGCTGGCTGCTCGTCTTCACGCTCCGCGAACGCCGCCACCACGAGGGGACCGCCCGATGACCACGCTCACCGGAACCACGCCTGGCAGCACCCGCTCCGCCAAGGCCCCCGCGGCCGCCCGGCGGCCGCGCCCGCACGCCGACGGCATGGCCGTGGCCTCCTTCGTCCTCGGCCTGCTCGGCACCCTGGTCCTGAACCTGGTGCTCGGCCCCTGCGCCCTGATCCTCGGCGGACTGGCCCTCGCCCGCGGCACCGACCGCCGCGGCCGCGCCCTCCTCGGCCTCCTCCTCGGCGCCGCCGACCTGATCCTCCTCGCCGTCCTCGTCACCACCGACGGCACGGTCAGCTGGCACATCGGAGGCTGACGGCCGACCGCCGGGACCCCTCGAAGATCGGGTCCCGGCCACGCACGGGGAGAGCGCCCGTAACCTCGGCCTCCCTTCCGCGAAACCGATTCATGAGAGCTTTATCACCAAAGGAATGTGCGTAACCGCGCATCTGTGAATAGTCTGCTTTCGCAAGTCGCCACTTGCTGCAGGAAGTTGACAGGTCGCGTCGCACAGAGCGTGCGTCCAGACGTACAGGAGATTCCGGTGATTGCCCTTCCAGGTCGAGTCGGGCTCTCGCCTCCGCAAGAGGCACCGCAGCGGCGTGGTACAGCGTCCGGACTCACGGGCGCCGCGCCCAGACCCCCGCTGCGCGCCCCCTCGCACCGCCTGCCCTGCGGCCCCGTCGAACGCCCCGCTCGACGCGCACCACGCGCGCACGGCGCGGCACTGCTCCGCCCGTCCACGTCGACCGTGACGGGATAGCCGTGAGACGCCAACCGGCATTCGACCGGCATCCGGCACGCGATGACACCCCGCTGCGGGCGGTGCTGGAGGACGCCGCGATGGGCAGGTGGGAAGGCGCCCGCGAGCTGCTGGCCGCGACCGGCGCCGACTGGGACCGCCGTATCTTCCGCCTCCAGGCGCTCGCCCGCGCCGGCGCACGGCTCACCTTCGCCGACACCTGGGCGCAGGCCGAACCCCGTTCCCCCCATGCCCTGGCGCTCCTCGCCACGGTCCAGGCCCTGCGGTCGATGGCGGGCCCCCGGGGGCAGGGCAGCGGCGCGGAGATGGAGCAGGCCTGGGACCTGTGCCACGCCGCGGGCGACGCCCTGCCGGCCGATCCGACGCCGTACGTCGTCATGCTCGCCCTTCTCCGCTACCACTCGCCGGACCGCGACCGGCAGTGGCGGGAGACGGTGCAGAAGGTGTGGCAGGAGGTGGAGGAGCGCGATCCCTGGAACAGGGAGGCGCACCACGAGATCCTCACCTACATGTTCCCCGACTGGCACGGCGTCGCGGGCGAGATGTTCCACTGGGCGCAGGAGCGATGCGCCCATGTCCCGCGCGGGATGCCGCTGCACACCCTCCCCCTCGTCGCGCTCGCCGAGTCGCACCGCCAGCGGATGAAGAAGGAAGGGCACCGGTACGGGCTGACGGTCCATCCGTGGACGGACAACCCGTCGACCCGGCAGGCCTGGGACAACTGGTGGACCTACCGAGCCCCCGCCAACCCCCATGCCTCCTTCCACGAGGACGCCAACTACCTCGCGCACGCGATGTCCTTCGCGAACCAACACAGAGCCGCGGCCGAGGTGTTCGACGCCATCGGCCCGTACGCCACGGACGTGCCGTGGAGCTACTGCGGAGACGCCCAACAGTTGTTCACCCGGCATCGAACCTGGGCGGTCAAAGCGTCCGCACCCTGACGCCGCTTCGAGACCGATCAGAGCGATGTTGTTCCGCAATTGACCCTGCCACCAACAGAAGAGGCTCTCGTTATGCCGTTGGACATACCAAGCGTCACGCAGTCGGAAGAGGAACGCCTCGCCGAACTCGGCATCACCCAGACGTTGGACCGCTCCATGTCCGGGCGGCAGAACTTCGCCGTCTCCTTCACCATCATCAGCATCCTGTCCGGCTGCCTGACCATGTACGGGTTCGGCATGAACACGGGCGGGCCCGCCCTGATCATGTGGGGCTGGGTCCTCGTGGGCCTGATGACCCTGTTCGTCGGCCTGGCCATGGCCGAGGTCTGCTCCTCCTACCCGACCTCCGCCGGCCTCTACTTCTGGGCGCACAAGCTCGCCCCCAAGAAGTCCGCCGCGGCCTGGGCCTGGTTCACCGGCTGGTTCAACACCCTCGGCCAGGTAGCCGTGACCGCCGGCATCGACTTCGGTGCCGCGTCGTTCCTCAACGCCTATCTGAAGCTCCAGTTCGGCTACGCCGCCACGCCCGGCCACACGATCACGCTCTTCGGCCTGATCCTCCTGCTGCACGCCGTGGTGAACACCTTCCGCGTACGCGTCGTCGGCTTCTTCAACACCATCTCGGTGTGGTGGCACCTGATCGGCGTCGTGGTGATCGTCGGCGCGCTGCTCATCATCCCCGACAAGCACCAGTCGCCCGGATACGTCTTCACCGAGTTCGTCAACAACACCGGCTGGGGCTCGGCCGTCTACGTTGCCCTCATCGGTCTCCTGATGGCGCAGTACACCTTCACCGGCTACGACGCGTCCGCCCACATGACCGAGGAGACGAAGAACGCGTCCGTCGAAGGCCCGAAGGGAATCGTCCGGTCGATCCTCGTGTCCTGGGCGGCCGGGTTCGTGCTGCTCTTCGGCCTGACCTTCGCCATCCAGTCCTACACCGGGGCCCTGGAGTCCGGAACCGGCGTGCCGCCGGCGCAGATCTTCATGGACGCGCTCGGTGAGAGCACCGGCAAGCTGATGCTGCTCGTCATCATCGGCGCCCAGCTGTTCTGCGGCATGGCCTCCGTGACCGCGAACTCCCGCATGATCTACGCCTTCTCCCGCGACGGCGCGCTCCCCTTCTCCACCGTGTGGCACAAGCTGCACCCGGGGACCCGTACGCCGACCAACGCCGTGTGGCTCGCCGCCGGAGGCGCGTTCGTCCTCGGCCTGCCCTACCTGTTCAACACGACCGCGTACGCCGCCGTCACCTCCATCGCGACGATCGGCCTCTACATCGCGTACGTCGTCCCCACCCTCCTGCGCCTGCGGCAGGGTGAGAACTTCCGGCGCGGCCCCTGGCACCTGGGGCGCTGGTCCACGCCCGTCGGCGTCCTCGCGGTGGCCTGGGTCGCGATCATCACCGTCCTGTTCATGCTGCCCCAGGCCAGCCCGGTGACCATCGAGACGTTCAACTACGCCCCCATCACCGTGGGCGTGGTGCTGCTCTTCGCCGGCACCTGGTGGCTCGTCTCCGCCCGCAAGTGGTTCCTCAACCCGCAGCACCCGCGGAACAGCGCACCGCGCACCCCGGCACCGAAGCAAACGGTCCGCGCGCCGCGATAGTCCCGGCCACTCCCCACCGGCTCCACCGGCCGACGGCCCGCCGCCCCGTCCCAGAGAATCCCTCCTTTCTGCGGAAGGGGCCGGCGGGCCGTCCGAGGCCAACCCCACGGGCCCCGGCGCTTCCGTCTCCGGCCCGTCGCCGGCCCGTTTCCGCACGATGCGGGCGGCGCGCGACAGGCGGCCGGACGGATCAGGAATCAAGAAGCCCCGGCCACCGCGCCGCAGCTAACGTGACGGCCATGGACATCACCATTCACACGGCCGCTCTCCCCCATGACGACCCGGACGCCTCCGTGGCCTTCTACCGCGACACCCTCGGCTTCGAGGTCCGCAGCGACGTCGGACAAGGCAAGATGCGCTGGATCACGGTCGGGCCCGTCGACCAGCCCGGCACTTCCCTCCTCCTGGCCCCGCCGGCCGCCGACCCCGGGATCACCGAGGACGAGCGCCGCACCATCGTCGAGATGATGGCCAAGGGCACCTACGGCTGGATCCTGCTGGCCACCCGGAACCTCGACGACACCTTCGAAAAGGTGCAGGCCGGCGACGCCGAGGTCGTCCAGGAGCCGACCGAGCAGCCCTACGGCGTCCGCGACTGCGCCTTCCGCGACCCCGCGGGCAACCTGATCCGCATCCAAGAGCTCCGCTGAGCCGTCCGGCAAGCGATCCCCACCCGGTGGCCGGCGCTTCCCCGCTCCCGCGTCCTACGCGAGCCGGCCACCGGCCGCACGCCGCCACCGCCGGCTCCCCTCAGCCCGTAACCGGGCAGCCCGTACCCCGGAACGGCCCGTACCCAAGCCCCCGCACAATCGAATAAAGCGAACAGAGGGAGTCCTCTCATGTGTCATCCTGCGTGGATGAGCGCACTTACCGCTGCGCAGCGCCTGAGCGACCTCGCGCGACTGCGCCGCGTCCGCGACCGGATCGACCGGGAGTACGCACAGCCGCTCAACGTCGAGGCACTCGCCCGCGGCGCGAACATGTCGGCCGGGCACCTCAGCCGGCAGTTCCGGCTCGCCTACGGTGAATCGCCGTACTCCTACCTGATGACGCGCCGCATCGAGCGTGCGATGGCGCTGCTGCGCCGTGGCGACCTCAGCGTCACCGAGGTCTGCTTCGAGGTCGGCTGCTCGTCGCTGGGCACCTTCAGCACCCGCTTCGCCGAGCTGGTCGGCATGCCGCCCAGCGCCTACCAGCGCCGGACGGCGGGCGCTGCCGCGGGCATGCCGTCGTGCGTGGCGAAACAGGTGACCAGACCCGTCAGGAATCAAGAAGCACCGGCGACCGAGCCGCACCTAGCGTGATGGACATGACTTCCATCGAAACCGTCACCCTCGAGGTGGCCGACACCACGGCCGCCCACCGCTTCTACACCGCCTTCGGACTGGGCACCCAGGTGCGCCTGCGGGCCTCGGAGGCGCCGACGACCGGCTTCCGTGGGTTCTCGCTGTCGCTCACGGTGTCCCAGCCGGCCACCGTCAACAGCTTCATCGACGCCGCCCTCGACGCGGGTGCCACGCCGCTGAAGCCCGCCTCGAAGTCGCTCTGGGGCTACGGCGGCGTCATACAGGCCCCGGACGGGACGATCTGGAAGATCGCGTCGTCGGCGAAGAAGGACACCGGCCCGGACACCCGGCAATTCGACCGGATCGTGCTCCTGCTGGGAGCCGCGGACGTGGCCGCGAGCAGGCAGTTCTACGTCGACCGCGGTCTCACCGTGGCAAAGAGCTTCGGGCGCAAGTACGTCGAGTTCGCCACTGATGCGAGCCCCGTCAAACTGGCGCTGTACGGGCGCCGTGCCCTCGCCAAGGACGTCGGCGTTCCCGCCGACGGCACGGGATCGCACCGCCTCGTGCTGGGCGGCGGCGCCGAGCCCTTCACCGACCCGGACGGGTTCGCCTGGGAGGCCGCCTCGCTGACACCCGCGCCCTGAACCACCGCTGCCGGGGTTCGGGCGCCGAGCCGGTGGACATCGCCGAGCTCGCGCCGGGGACGGGCGACGCGTTCGCGGCCAGGACCGGTTTCGACCCGCGCGAACTCGACGGCCCCTACCCGTACTTCCTGATCCGTCCGCGACGCATCCAGGCCTGGCGCGAGGCGAACGAACTGCCGGGCCGGGACCTCATGCGCAACAGCCGCTGGCTCGCCTGACTGCCACGGGAACGCCGACTCCGTACCTGCGACCTGCGACCTGGCACGTCCCGCGGAACGCGGTGTGCCACGGGAGGTTGCAGCGTGCCAGAAGGCCGGATCGGCCTCCCCCTCAGCACCACCGCGGCGGCCCTCCCCAAGACGGCCACGACCAACCCCAGCAAGCCATCACCCCTTCCCCAGCCTCCCAAGCCTTCCAACCCTTGCACGCCTTGCACGCTTGCCGAGAGAGGAAACTGCCATGAAGCCCACGCAGACGTCCGCCAAGACCACCGGCGCGGTCGACGAGCAGCACGACGGATTCACGGACGAGGAACGCGCCGCGATGAAGGAGCGCGCCAAGGAGCTGAAGACCGCGCGCCGCAGCCCGCGCGCGGCCAAGCCGGACCCGGAGAGCGAGGTGCTCGCGAAGATCGCCGAGATGCCGGAAGCGGACCGCGTCCTCGCCGAACGGCTCCATGACCTCGTCAAAGCCAACGCGCCGACCCTCTCGCCGAAGCTCTGGTACGGGATGCCCGCGTATGCCAAGAACGGCAAGGTCCTCTGCTTCTTCCAGAGCGCGCAGAAGTTCAAGACGAGATACGCCACGCTCGGCTTCAGCGACCAGGCGGCCCTCGACGAAGGCACCCTGTGGCCGACCGCCTACGCCCTGACGCAGCTGACCGCCGCCGACGAGGCCCGCATCGGCACACTCATCAAGAAAGCGGTGAACTGAGACCGGCCCTCCCCACGACCGCAACACCCACCGCCCTCCCCCGCAGCCCGACCCGGGCACCCCCGACAGGCGCCTCACTTCCACCCTCACGAGCGACGGAACTCCGCCCCAAAACCGGGGAGTTGACCCTCCGACCGAAAGGGTGCCGACGACGTCGCCGGAGGGTGGGCCGGAGCTGTGGGGCAGGCGCGGACACCGTGGACCGGCCGGAGGCCACGAACGCCACTCCCGCGACGCGTGGCCCTCATCACCCTCAACGACGCGACCACGGCAGCACGCGCCGACCGGCGACGGGACACAACAAACCTCCCCCGTCGCCGCACCGCGCCACAAGAGCCCTCGCGCCACCCCCCGGATCCGCACTCATTTCCGCAGGTCATCCACCCATCCGCGCAGCCGCCCAGGCCCGACCCCTGATGCGGGCGCACCCGCGGAGCACGATCCGCTAGGCTGTCACCGGTCAGCCGCCTACCAGGTCACACGCTCGGGAAAGCGTCCGCGAGGACCCCGCCCCCAGCACCCCCGGTACGGCAGCCGACCAGGAGGTTTGCGACACCGGCCGAGGCCCCCACTCCGGGGTTTTCAGCACGGCCATCTGCAAGCCCCCGCCTCCGTAGCTCAGGGGATAGAGCACCGCTCTCCTAAAGCGGGTGTCGCAGGTTCGAATCCTGCCGGGGGCACCACGCATTGCCACTCTGACCTGGGGTTTCTTCCTCAGGGAGGGGATTGGTCGGCCCCGGACTCCTCGTCTGGGGCCGCTTTGCGTGAACGGGACGGCTCGACTGCCGGACTCCATGTCGGCGATCACATGCCGGGGAATCGGGTAGCCGATCTCCGCGCAGGCGGCAGGTGGATCTCGCCCCGCCCCAGCTCGGCCAGAGCCGGTACTCCTCACGGCACGGCGGGAGCGACGCGTTTCACTTCGCGAAGGGTGGGCGCGGTCTGGATGCTCTGAATACCGGAGAGCCGACTGATGCGCTGATCGATGTAGTCGTACAGGTCGGCCGGGTCGCGGAAGATGCCGCTGGCGACGAGGTTCGAGTCGCCGGTGACGGCGGCGGCGAAGGCGATCTGCGGGTGGGTGGCCAATGCCTCCCCAACGGTGCGCAGGTGCGCGGGGGTGACGTTCAGCCAGAGTCGGGTGGTCATGTGGTAGCCGAGCAGCTGGGTATCGAAGTCGACGGCGAAGCTGAGGGCTCCTTCGCCCCGGAGGCGGTCCAGGTGCCGCTGGATGCTGGAGGGAGAGCGGCCGGCCGCTGTGGCGAGTTCGGGCAAGGTCAGGCGGCCGTCGCGGGCCAGTTCGGTGAACAGGGTGCGGTCGGTGGGGTCCAGGGGCAGGGGAGCGGCTGTGGGGGTGCCGGAATCCACCGCGGGAGCGGCACCTTCGGGCCGGAAGCGGGTGGCGTGCCACGTGCTGGTGGCACCGACGAAGATGCGCAGCATGCAGTGAGCGCTCACGGAAAGCACCTGCGGGGTGTGGGGGAGTTTCTGTAGCAACAGGGCATTGCGCTGGTCAGACGTACGGACGTTGAAGGCGCAGTACACCTCGGTGCCGCCTGAGGCGAGCGTGACCCAGTAGGTGTCGGAACGGCGGGCGAGCGCCTCGGCGATGCTGCCGGCGGCGTCCGGCGTGCAGTGCAGACGCAGCAGCCAGCGGGTCAGGCCGAGACGCGAGGCCACGGGTTGGCCGACGACGCGCAGGCCCAGGGCACGCAGGCGCTGGTAACGGCGGGTGATGGTGCGTTCGGAGACGTCGAGGTCGCGCGCGATGCGGCTGAAGTGGGCCCGGCCGTCGAGCTGGAGGGCCAGGAGCAGGCGCTGGTCGAGGTCGTCCAAGATGACGGAATTCACCGCCGGGCACCTTTCCTTCGCCTGATTTTTCCACGTTCGAGGATACGGCTTGGGCAGGGGCGGACGGGTTCGGATGGTGGTGAAGTCCTTCTCACCACCCCGACGAAAGCTGTTTCGCATGCGCATCTGGGGGCCGCTGGCCGCCATCTGTCTGGGCACCTTCATCCTGCTCGTCGACGTCACCATCGTGCTGGTCGCCCTGCCGGCCATATCCGACTCCCTGGGCTCGTCACTGTCGCAGCTCCAATGGGTCGCCGACGGCTACGCACTCGCGGTGGCCGCCGCGCTCCTTGCCGCCGGGATGCTCGCCGACCTGCACGGCAGGCGCCGCATGTATGCGGGCGGCCTGATCGTGTTCGCGCTGGCCTCCATCGCCTGCGCGCTGTCGCCGAGCATGGGCGTGCTGATCGCCGCTCGCGTCGTACAGGGCCTGGGGGCCGCGGCGATGTTCACCACCACCCTGTCCCTGATCAGCACTCTGTACTCCGGGCGTCGCCTGGGACTGGCCTTCGGCGCCTGGGCCGCGGTCGCCGCAAGCGCCTCCGCGCTGAAACCGATTCTGGGCGGTCTGCTCACCCAGGCTCTGGACTGGCGGTGGATCTTCTACGCCAACGTCCCCGTCACCGCACTCGCCCTGGCCATGACCTTTCGCTACATCCCGCGCTCCACGCCGACGCGGGATGCCTCGCGACGCCTGGACATTCCCGGCCTGCTGCTGTTCGCCCTCGGCGCGGGCGGATTCGTCTACGCGTTGACCGAGGCACACGCCCAGGGATGGACGTCCCCGCGCACACTGGCGCCGCTGGGCAGCGCAGCGGCGGCGCTCGTGCTGTTCGTACGCACGCAGCGGCGCAGCACTCACCCTCTGCTCGACCTGTCTCTGTTCCGCCGCCCGGCATTCACGGCCGCGATGCTCACGATCGCGGTGGGCGAGGGCGCGGTGTACGGGATCCTCCCCTACACCTCGCTGTGGCTGCAGTCCGTTCAGCACCTCTCGCCGACTGGCACCGGACTCGTCGTGCTACCCCATGCGGCGGCCGCCGCTCTGGTGGCGGTGGTCAGCGGGCGGCTGATACCCAAGCCCTCCCCGCGCCTGGGTTCCTGTCTCGGCCTCGGTTTCGCCGGACTCGGTGTGGGGGCTCTCGGCTTCCTCGGCCCCGATTCCGGCTGGCCGGCCCTGGTGGGCGGCCTGGCCCTGAGCGGAGTCGGCATGGGCCTGATCTTTCAGGTCGCCGCCTCCCTCGCGCTCGGCTCGGCTCCCGGCGAGCGCGCGGGCATGGCCAGTGGCGCCTACAGCACTTTCGAACAGCTCGGTTACGCGTTCGGCGTCGCTGCCTTCGGCACGCTGGCCGCCTCCGCCATGGCCGACGCCCTGCACGGCGAGGTCGCCGACCCCGGCAGCACCGCGCAGACCTTGTCCGGCGGCGGCGCCGACACTCTCCTCGCGACCGTTCCCAGCAGCCATCGCCCCGTTCTTGAGCACACACTGCGCGCCGCCTTCGCCACTGGTCACAACACCCTTGCCCTCACCGCCGCAGCCGCCACCCTGGCTTGCGCCGCCCTCGTGCTGTGGCTGACCCGCACCGGGCCACCCCCGCCCCCGACGCCCCCGGCTCCAGACCCTGACACCCGGTCGGCGACAGCAGCAGCCGAGTGAGCGCGCCCCCCGCCGACCTGCCCATGCCCCGGCCCCGGCCCCGCCCAGCAGCACCAACCGACATCGAAGGGAGACGCCATATGGCCTCCACCCGCATTCCGGTCATCGACCTCAGTCACTGGTACCCGAACGACAGCGCATCCCGGAATCACCTCGCGACCGACGTCGATCAGGCCCTCAAGTCCACCGGATTCCTCCTGCTGACCGGACACGGCATCACACCGGATCTGGCCGGCCAAGTACGCGCCGCAGCCTACGACTTCTTCCACCTTCCCCCGGCCGTCAAGGAACGCTACGCCCAGGACACGGGCCGACGCGGATGGATCGGCCGGGAGCGCGTGGCCACCGCCCGGTCCGAGGGCTCCCACACGCCGCCGGACCTGCTGGAGGTCTGGTCATGCGGCGCCGGCTCCACCACGCGCCCCGGGCGCGCACAACGGCTGCCCAGCCGCTGGCCCGACGAGATCCCGTCCCTTCAACCACTGGTCACCGAGTACACCGAGCAGATGCGCAGCCTGGCCGATACCGTCCTCGAAGTCATGGCGACGGCCTTGGACATGCCAACCGACTTCTTCACCCGCCACACCGCCTGCCCGCAATGGGACTTCACCATCAACTGGTACCCGGCGGCCAGTGAGACCGGTCCCGCCGCCCCTGGCCAGTTCCGCATCGGACCGCACACCGACTTCGGCCTCATCACCCTCTTGGACCGACAGCGAGGCCAGGGCGGCCTTCAGGTCCACGACGACGAGGACGGCTGGCACGACGCCCCCTACGAACCCGGCACCGTCACCCTCAACATCGGTGATTTGATGGCCCGTTGGAGCGGAGACCGCTGGCGCTCGGGGCGCCATCGTGTCCTGCCCCCGCCGCCCGACGCCCCGGGGGAGGAGCTCACCTCACTGGTGTACTTCCACTCCTGCGCACCCGGCACCAGCATCACGTCGCTGTCGGCTCCCATCGGCCGCAGGTCCTACTCCCCCGTACGCGCGGGGGACTACCTCCACGACGAAATGCAAGCCATCTACACCACCGGGTAAGCCACACCAGCAAGAACCCCACCGGCTCCACCACCGGGCGGAGTGCCCCCGCATGCGTGAGCGGTGCGTGAGCGGACGGCACAACATAGGCCGAGCTGGACAGGATTGACGATCCTGCCGCGTGGCTCTGATCAGGTAGAACAGCACCACGCGGCAGGAACGCACACCAACGGACACGGATTCGAACCTGCTCCTGAAGCGGGTGTCGCAGGTTCGAATCCTGCCGGGGCGCCAGATCAGCGGTATGTACGGTCAGGGACGCGCGGCGTGCGCGAACGGCGGGCCGGTCACGGCGGACGAAACGCCCGAGATGCTCCCCGCGTTGCTGGGATTTTCGCGCCTTCCATCTCCTTGGCGGTCCGGAACGGACGATCGAAGGCGCCGTTCGGCCGGAACGCATACCCAAGGTGCTTGTCTCCCCAGCGGAAACGGCCTCCGTCCCCGTCTCCGGCGGCGAAGCCACGATCGCGGAAAGCACACCACGACGGCCTCGGTGCGACGGCGTCGGCGTCGGCGTCGCAGTTGGCGTCGGCGTTCACTCCATACGCAGCTCCGCCGGTGACGGCAGTGCTGCCAGCCTGGTGACCGGGGACGCGAAGAGTCCGATCGCCACGGCGGCGGAGCCGATCGCCGCGACGGTCAGGGCGCCTTGGCCGCCGAGCGCGCCGGTCAGGAGACCGGCGGACAGACCACCGAGTGCGCCGCCGCCGAACAGCAGCGTCCGGAAAGCCGCGGTCATCCGCCCCATCATCGACGCGGGAGTGCTCGTCTGCCGGAGGCTGACGATGATGACATTGGCGACGCCGAGTCCCAGGTACGTGACGAAGAAGGACGCCACGCACATCGCGATCACCAGCCAGTTCGGTCCGGCGGCGGTGGCCAGGAGGGTCGGGCCGAGCAGCAGGGCCGACTGGGCCAGCAGGTAGACGCGTCCGAGGCGGAACCGTTTGATCACCCGTCCGGAGATCAATGCGCCGATGAGGCCGCCCACCGAGGCCGTGGCGAAGATGCCGCCGAGAACCGACGGGGCGAGGTGGAGGTCGCGGGTGCCGTGGAGCAGGAACATCGTCCATATGGTGATCATGGAGAAGTTGCAGCAAAACCCGACGAGCGCCAGGGCTCGCAGGATCCTGTCCCTCATGACCCAGCCGAGGCCGTCCCGCAGCTCCGACCAGATGTGGCGGCGAGCGCCCTGCTCCGGACGCGGCTCGGGGGTGCGGATGAGCAGCAGGGAGATCACGGAGACCAGGTACGAGAAGGCGTCCACGATCAGTGCCACCGGTGCGGTCAGCGCCGACACCAGGACGCCCGCCAGACCGGGCCCCGCCACATCCGCCGTGGAGGAGCTGACTCCCATCTTCGCGCTCGCCTCGACATAGTGACCGGGGTCGCGGACCAGGGTGGGGACGTACGACATCCAGCTCACGTCGAACAGCACCGACGCGACACCGACGGCGCACGCGATGACCGTCAGGGTGACCATGCTGAGGGCGTCCGCCCAGTACAGGACGGGGACCAGCGCCAGCAGGACCATCCGGACCAGGTTCGCCGCAAGCATGACCCTGCGCCTGCGGACCCGGTCCACCCACACCCCGAAGATCAGGGCGAGGCCGAGGTAGGGGGCGAGCTGCACGAACCGCAGCAGTCCCACCTGCTCGTCGCTCGCCCCGAACGCGCGGATGGCGGTGAGGGGCAGCGCGAGGGTCGTCACCTGGGTGCCGAGCAGCGACAGGGTCTCGCCCAGCCAGAACGTGAGGAAGTCCCCGTTGCGCCAGAGGGTTCTGGGTGGTTTCCCGGCAGCCGCCTCCGGGCCGGCCGCCGCCATCCGCGCCGACGCCATCAGCGGGTCTTCTGCCCGTGCTCGGCGAGTTCAGCGACGGCTGCGGCGACCGTGTCGACCTCGTCCTCGGTGTTGTAGTAGTGCGGTGACAGGCGGAGGCACCAGTCGACGTCCTTGTCGTTGAAGTCGTACTGCGCGAACTCCCGGAAGCTCAAAGCCGAGTTGACGCCCCGCTCGTCCAGGGCCGTCTTGAACGGCTGCGGCTGCCAGCCCTCGACCTCGAAGGTGACGAGCGCCGCCGGAGCCGGGCCGCCGTCGAGGACCCGTATGCCGGGGATGGCGGCCAGCTGGTCGCGCAGCCGGGCAGCCAGCGCGGGCGTCCGGCGGGAGATCGGCTCCAGGCCGACCCGAAGGGCGTAGCGCACCGCCGCCGCGCAGCCGAGCAGGGTGGCGTACGGGAACTCCCACTCCTCGAACCGTGCCGCGCTGTCCACCGGCCGGTACGTGTCGGGCCCGACCCAACGGGCGCCGTACATGTCGATGAACAGGGGCTCGTAGCCCTCCCGCAGAACGCGGTCGGAGACGTAGAGGAAGCCCGAACCGCGAGGGCCGCGCAGGAACTTACGGCAGGTCGCGGTGAGCAGGTCGCAGCCGATCTCGTCCACGTCGAGCGCGTACTGCCCCACCGACTGGCAGGCGTCCACGAGGTAGAGCAGGCCCAGCTCCCGGCAGTGGCGGCCGATCTCGGCCACCGGCTGCACGAGGCCGGAGTTGGTGGGCACATGCGTCGCGGCGACAAGGCGGGGGCGGTGGGAACGCATGAGCGCCGCCATGGCGTCGACGTCGACGCCGCTGCCGTCGGGGTGGTCGGGGGCGTGGATGATCTCGACGCCGAACCGATTGCGCAGGGCGAGGAACGCGATCTGGTTGGAGATGAAGTCGTTGCGTGTGGTGAGGATGGTGTCGCCGGCCCGGAAGTCGATCGCCGACAGGGCCTTGGTGTACGCATGGGTCGCGCTGCCGGCGAAGGCGATGTTGCCGGGGCCGGTGCCCAGGAGGTCGGCGATCGACGCGTAGAAGTCGCGGACCTGGGCTTCCTGTGCGGCGGAGGCCTCGTATCCACCGATTTCCGCCTCCAGTTGGAGGTGGTCGGTCATCGCCGCGAGGACCGGGCGGGCCACCAGGCCGCAGCCCGCGTTGTTGAAGTGGATGACCGACTCGCAGCCCGGGGTGTCGGCGCGCAGCGCCGCAATCTCCGCCGCCGTGTCGAGGAGCGATTCTCCAGCAGGGAGGAAAGCGTTACTCTGTTGTCTCATGTCTGAGAGTAGCAGTACTGAGGCGTTGGTAGGGATGCTCCGCACCGAGATTGCCCGCCTCGCGCCCGGCGACCGACTGCCCAGCAGCCGGGAGCTGACGGGGCGTCATGGCGTCAGCCCGGTGACGGTGTCCAGGGCGTTCGCCCAACTGGCAGCCGAGGGCGAGGTGGTCACCCGCCCGGGCAGCGGCACCTACGTCGCCCCGCGCCGCGCTCGCTCGGCCGCCGATGCGCCGGACACCTCCTGGCAGGCAGTGGCACTCGCCGGACGTGACTTCGATCCGGGCGCCGCGGAAGACCTTTCGGATGCGCCGCCCACGGGCGTGATCGCCATGGCAGGCGGCTATCTGCACCCATCGCTCCGCCCGGAACGGGCGTTGAGCGCGGCGCTGGCCCGCGCGGCCCGCCGTCCCGGCGCCTGGGACCGGGCACCCGCAGCGGGCCTGGCGCCGCTGCGCGCGATCTTCGCCCAAGCGGCGGGGAGCGCCGTCGGCCCGGAGGACGTGCTGGTCACCGGCGGCGGCCAGGGCGCACTGTCGATGCTGTTCCGGGCGCTGGCCGCGCCGGGCAGCCCGGTGCTGGTGGAGTCGCCGACGTACCCGGGCGCGCTGGCCGCCGCCCGCGCGGCGGGGCTGCGCCCGGTGGCCGTACCGATGGACGGCGACGGTATCCGCCCCGACCTGCTGGCCGACGCCTTCGCCGTGACCGGCGCCCGGCTGCTGTACTGCCAGCCCACCTTCCACAATCCGACCGGCACCGTGCTCGCACCGGCGCGACGCCGCCAGGTCGTGGACGTGGCCCGCGCCGCCGGGGCGTTCCTCATCGAGGACGACTTCGCCCGCCACCTCGGCCACGGCGGCCCGGTGCCCCTCCCCCTGGTCGCGGACGACCGCGACGGCACGGTGGTCCAGCTGACCTCGCTGACCAAGCCGGCCTCGCCGAGCCTGCGCATCGGGGCGGTGATCGCCCGTGGACCGGTGATGCGAAGACTGCAGGGGATGCGCCGGGTGGACGACTTCTTCGTCGCCAGGCCGCTACAGGAGGCGGCCGTGGAGCTGGTGAGCACCCCCGCGTGGGACCGGCATCTGCGCGCCCTTTCCACGCACCTGAGGGAGCGTTGCGCGGTACTGGCCGGAACCATGGCGCGCGAACTGCCCGACTGGACGCCGACCCGGATCCCGGAGGGTGGCCTGCATCTGTGGGTCCAACTCCCGCCCGGCCTTGAGGACTCCGCCGTCGCGGACGCGGCACGGGCCCATGGCGTGGCGGTCAACGCGGGCGCCCGCTTCTTCCCGGCCGAGCAACCGGGCGCCTGCCTGAGGCTCGGTTTCGCGGCCTCGGAGGACCCCGCCGACCTCGCAGAGGGCGTCCGCCGCCTCGGTGAGGCGGCACGAGCGTGCACTACGGCATGAGACGCGGGCACACCCTGTGTCCACCGAGCGGTGCCTGAGCGATTCCCCGGAGCGCGCCGGCCCGCACCTTGGCGGGCGGGTGCGGCCCAGTTGTACGTCAGACTCCCGGCGACGAGCCCGCACACACCCCCTTCATGCGTGCGCGATGCGTGAGCGGACTGTCCGGCACGAGGTGTCGTGATCGGGATCGAGTACGACACCTCACGGCGCTGAGCAGGTGAAACAGCACCACCCGGCAGCGTCAGGCACCACCCGGCAAGGATTCGATCCCCCTCCTAAAGCGGGTGTCGCAGGTTCGAATCCTGCCGGGGGCACCAGCCAAAAGGCCCCGGACCGATCATGGTCTGGGGCCTTTGACGGCACCAATTGACGGCAGTCGCGTCTCAGGCGGCCGGCAGACGGCGCTTGAGCAGCCGATCCAAGGTGGCTGGCAACGGGCGCCAATGCTCACCCACGATCAGGAGGCGCGCCCGGACTCCGCCTCGTGATGCATCAGGAGCGGGGACTCGGATAGGCGCCGAGGAGGTTGGGCACGCCGCAGGCGGTGGCGAGGAGGTCGGCATACACGGCGAGGTTGGTGCGGGTGTCGTTCAGGGCGGCGCGGAGTTGATCGGCCTGGGGCCACGCGCGTTCGTGGTCGCGACGGGAGCAGTCGGTGGGGCGGCGGCTCTCCCAGTCCTCCAGGGCGGGGTGCCAGGTGGCAAGAAGCGGGCGCACGCCGAAGTTGAGCATGGCCACGGCCAGGTAGCCGAAGTTGTACTGGCCGCTCCGTTTCGGTTCGGCGATCTGCGGCCCATGGCGGCGCAGGATCTCACGGGTGGTGCCGAAGAGCGAGTACAGACTCGTCAGTGCTTCCCGCAGCAGGCCCTCGTCCTCCCGTAGTGGCACCACGGAGACGCGGGTGATCAGTTCCACGTATAGCTCCCAGGCGGCGCGCCGCTCCGTGTCGTTCGGCTCCCAGCTGCCTGCGATCTCCAGCATCGGTAGCTTCAACCTGACTTCAATGTTCTTCGGCGCCTGGGTCACTGCGCTCCCTCTTCCTGCCAGCGGGATCTCGGCGTTCTCCACCCTGTCCCACGCTATACGCGAGATCATGGCCCGTACTCCACATAACAAGCGCCAGGCGATTCGGAGGTCAAGGGTGACCGACACCACGCAACGGTTCTTCGTCAGCTACGCAGGCCCGGACCGCGCCTGGGCGGAGTGGGTCGGCTGGCAGCTCAAGCGGGCCGGACACCAGGTCGAGCTGGACCGGTGGGATTGGCACACCGGGGACGACTTCGTCCAGAAGATGAACCTCGCTCTCCACAAGGCCGACGCGGTGGTGGCCCTGTTCTCCAAGACGTACTTCGCCGCTGAGCGATGGACCCAGGACGAGTGGTCGGCCACCGTGGCCACACGGGGACGCCTCGTTCCGGTGGCGATCGAAGCCCTGACTGACGATGACATCCCCGCCCTCCTGCGGAATAGGCTGTACCAGGGCCTTCACGGGCTGGACGAAACCTCCGCAACTGCTGCCCTGCTCGAAGCCGTCCATGGACCAGTTCCCCCTGCTGGTCCGGTCGCCTTCCCCGGCGCCGCATCGGCCGATTCGGATACGGAACCTGACCCACAACGTCCCAGGCTGCCTAGTAGCGTCGGCCTGCCCGAGGTGTGGAGCGTCCGCCGCCGCAACCCTGACTTCTCCGGCCGCGAGGCTGAAATGGTCCAGCTTCGTACCGGATTGCTCAGCAGACACCAGGCCGTGGTCCAGGCGCTTCAAGGCATGGGCGGCATCGGAAAGACCCAGATGGTCTTGGAGTACGCCCACCGATTCGCCAGTCAGTACGACCTGGTGTGGTGGGTCGACGCCGAGCAGGCCGACCAGTTGCCCGTCCGCTACACCGAACTTGCCGACCGCATCGGCATTGCCAAATCCGACGCCGGCTCCGAGGCCAACGCCCATGCCCTTCTCCAACATCTGCGGACACGGCACCGCTGGCTTCTCATTCTCGACAACGCTGACCAGCCCGATCAGATCGAGCCCTGGCTCCCCGAGGGTCCCGGCCACGTTGTGATTACTTCGCGCAACCCCGACTGGCACGGGATCGCTCACCAGAGCGACCTAGACGTGTTCACCCGGACCGACTCTCAGGCCTACCTCCAGAGTCGTATCCCGGGAATCAGCACCGGGCAGGCCGATCTCCTGGCGCGGGACCTCGGCGACCTTCCCCTCGCCCTCGCTCAAGCTGCGGGAGTCCTGCGCAGTGGCATGTCCCTGGACCGTTACCGTCAGCTCCTGACCACCAACACCGCACGCCTCCTGCAGGAGAGCGACGTCCGTGACTACCCCGCGCCGCTAGCCGCGACGGTCAGCATCGCCGCCACCCGCCTCACGGACGACGGCCACCCCGACGCCACCGCCCTGCTCCGCCTAAGCGCCTTCTTCGGCCCCGACCCCATCCCCACCGCATGGCTCGAAACAGCTCGCCCCCGCCTGACCACCATTCCCGGCGACCCGGACGACCCAATGTGGCTGCGCAACGCCGTCCAGCACCTTGGCCGCTTCGGACTGGCACGCACCGACTTCGATACCTTCCAAATCCACCGCCTCACCCAGGCCATCTTGCGCACACAGCCCAGCCCTGACCAGGCCGCAGCGATCTGCGACGACCTCACCGCTATCCTTGCGGCAGTCAACCCTGGCGAACCGCAATCTCCAGCCGACTGGCCGACGTGGGCCTCCCTCACCGCCCACCTCACCACGCCTCACGTCACCACCGCCGTCGCCGACCAGCCCGATCTGCGCGCCACGCTCTTGAAAGCTGCTCGCTTTCTCATCTGCAGCGGTCTGCCACGCGCCGCCCACGGCCTCGCCACGGCACTGCATCAGGCCTGGAGCACTGATCTGGGGCCAGATCACCCCGACACTCTCACCTGTGCACAGCATCTGGGGCACGCGGGCGTCGAACTCGGCGACTACGCCAAAGCCCACTCCATCATTGAAGAAACCTACGTCCGTCGCCGCCGTGCTCTGGGTGAGGACCATCCCAGTACCTTGCACTCCGCCAACGATGCAGGCACCAGCCTGGCTTACTGGGGGAAGTATGCGGAGAGCCACCGCATATACGAGGACGGCCTCGCTCGCCGCCGCCGCGTCTTGGGCGAGGACCATCCAGACACCCTCACCTCCGCCGGCAACCTCGCCAGCACCTTGCACGCCTTGGGGGAGTATGCGGAGGCCCTCCGCAGGCACGAGGACGGCCTCGCTCGCCGCCGCCGCGTCTTGGGCGAGGACCATCCAGACACCCTCACCTCCGCCGGCAGCCTCGCCAGCAGCTTGCACGCCTTGGGGGAGTATGCGGAGGCCCGCCGCAGGCACGAGGACGTTCTCGCTCGCCGCCGCCGCGTCTTGGGCGAGGACCATCCAGACACCCTCAC